>NZ_JBFNQN010000008.1 GCF_040796495.1 Kineococcus endophyticus
GCAGTGGGGTCCAGGCCGCGAAGGGGTGGCCGTGGTGGCGGCCCATGATCTGGATGCGGCGGTCGGACAGTTCCCCGGCCTGGTCGGGGTGGGGGTGGGTGCTGAGTTGGGTGATGAGGTCGGCCAGGCCGAGCAGTTCGCGGGCGTGGGCCTGGTCGGCGGCGCGGCGCAAGGTGGCGAGGTGGACGTCGACGTCGAGGTCGGTGAAGCCGTCGGCGTCGAGGGGGAACTGCAACGACTGCGAGGGCAGCGAGGTGTGCGTGGGGTGTTCCACGCGTTCTGCAACCGCTGCCGTCATGTCTCGATCCTACCGCTCAGGACTCGTTCGAACAATACGAACGCGGTGTGCCGCAACGATTCCCAAGGGTGACGGCAGTCCGGTGGTCGCCGTCTGCGTCGGGAACGCATCGACGTCCGCTCACCTTCCGCCCGTCCGGGCCACGCTCGACGGATGGCGCACGCTGACGAGCTGGGGGACCGCGGCGGAGGTTTCATCCCGGCGTCGGAGGTCCCCGACGACATCCGCGAACTCCTCGAGCGCGGCGGCGAGGACCGCCTCGAAGGTCTGCGCCGCTTCTCGGACTGGGCGCGGCGTCGTCTTCAGGCAACGTCCAGGGAACCCTGAGAACGATCCCAGTCCTCCGGAGAACAGTGGTGGTCGTGGACCCGCGGAGCCGCGGGTCGTGGAGAGTCGACGGAGGACACGATGGCCAAGCAGCGCATCGGACGGGGCCCGCTCAGCGTCGCCCTCGAGGACCAGGGCACCACCCACCCGCGCCTGTACGTGCGCGACGGCAGCGGGCTCGTCATGGTGCTCCCGGTCCACGTCGACGCTCTGCCGGACGTGCGCCGGCACCTCGAGGAGCCGGTGGGCGAGCAGTTGTGCGACGTCGAACTCCTCGACGAGGCAGGAACCGTCGCGAGCCGGTGGGGGAGCTTCGCCCACCGTGGCCAGGCGGGCGCGTTGGCCGTCGTGCTCCTGGGCTCGGACCGCACACTGGTCGACGCCCGTGTCGTGGCCCGCGACGGGGACCACCGCGGCGAGGAGCTCGAACGCGTCCGCTGCCACCGCCTCCCCGTCGGCACCTGGGCCTGAGTCAGCGGACGACCCAGCCGAAGGCCTCGGCGCGGGACCGCGCTCCCTGCGCGGCCTTGGAACTGCTGCGCTCGCCGAGGTCGGCGACGACGCGTTCCGCCAGGCGCACCACGTCGGCGAACGACGACGGAGTGAGCCAGGAGGGCCGGAGGCCGAACAGCAGGTCCTCGGTGGCGGTGTTCCCGCTCGCGCCCGGCGCGAACGGGCACCCGCCGAGGCCGCCGAGCGTCCCGTCGACGAACTCGGCCCCGGCCTGGACGGCGGCGAGGGCGTTCGCGACGCCCTGACCCCACGTGTCGTGCCCGTGGAACCCGGTGCGACGCGGGGGAGTCTCGGCCCGCACCCGCGCCACGAGCGACGCCACCTCCGCCGGGGCCGCCTGCCCCAGCGTGTCGCACACGACGACGTCGACGGTCCCGGCGGTCCGCGGGTCGGCGGCGATCCGCACGACCTCGTCCGGGTCCACGGGTCCGTCGAACGGGCACGTGAAACTCGTCGCGAGCGTGAGCTGGACGCGGCCCCCACCGGCTGCCGCCACCCCGTCGGGGACGGTGTCCAGGCTCGCCTCGGTGCTGCGTCCCAGGTTCGCGCGGTTGTGCGCGTCGGACACCGACAGGCAGTACTGGAAGTTCACGACGCCCCGCTCGGCAGCCCGCCGGACGTGGCCGGGCGTGGCCACCCACACCCAGCAGCGTTCGAGTTCCCCCGGGGTCAAGGCGTCCACCACGTCGAGGGTGTCCGCGAGCGTCGGCACGAGGTCCGGGCGGGCCATCGACCCGATCTCCAGCGACGGCACCCCCAGCGCGAGGAGTTCGCGCACGACCTCGACCTTGCGTCCCGTCGACGGCGCCCGGCCAACGAGCTGCAGCCCGTCCCGCAGGGTCACGTCCCGCAGTTCTACGCCCCACGAACCCGGGTCGGTGCTCACGCCTGCGCCTCCAGGAACTCCTCGATGCGCGGACCGTCCCAGCCGAGCACGTCGCCCAGCACCTCGCGCGTGTGCTGGCCGAGGTCCGGTCCGAGGCTGCGCACGGGCAGCGACGTCGGCCCGAACAACGGCACGATGCCGGGGAACGCCACTACCTGCGGCCCGTTCCCCGCGTCGACGGTGAGGTGCTGCACCATCCCGCGGGCCTCGAACTGCTCGTCGGCGAGGATGTCGGCCGCCTCGTGGATGGGGCCCGCGGGAACTCCCGCGCCGTCGAGCACGGCGAGCACCTCCGCGCGGGTCCGCGTTCCCGTCCACGCCCCGATCGCCGCGTCGAGCTCGTCGCGGCGGGCCCACCGGGCGGGGTTCGCCTGCAGCGCCGGGTCGGCCGCGAGGTCCGGCCGGTCGATCGCGGCCATGAAGCGGGCGAAGATCGCGTCGCCGTTCCCCGCGATGACGACCTCGCCGTCCCGGCAGGCGTAGGCGTTGGTCGGGGCGATGCCCTCCATGCGACCGCCCACCCGCCGCCGGGTCACCCCGTGGGCGGAGTGGTCGGGCAGCAGGGACTCCATGACGGACAGGACGGCCTCGCTGAGGGCGACGTCGACGTGCTGGTCCACCGGCCCCAGCGGCGCCCGGCCCGCGGCGGCGCGGCGGTCGCGCTGCAGGAGCGAGGTCACCACGCCGAACGCCGCGTACAACCCGGCGATGGAGTCACCGATCGACACCCCCGTCCGCGACGGTGGCCGGTCCGGTTCCCCGACGAGCGCCCGCAGGCCGCCGTAGGCCTCGGCGACCGCGGCGAAACCCGGCCGCGGGGCCAGGGGACCGGTCTGCCCGAACGCCGAGACCCGCGCCACCACCAGGTCGGGGTTCGCCGCCTGCAGCCGCTCCGCGGACAGTCCCCACCGGTCCAGCGTCCCGGGACGGAAGTTCTCCAGCAGCGCGTCGCTGTGCCGGACCAGGTCCAGGACGACGTCCTGGCCCGCCTCGGTCCGCAGGTCGAGCACCACGGACCGCTTGCCCCGGTTGAGCGTCCGGTAGAGCAGGGAAGTCTCCCCGGCGTGCAGGCGCCACTGCCGCAGTTCGTCGCCCGTGCGGGGCCGCTCCACCTTGACGACGTCGGCGCCGAAGTCCGCGAGCAGCCGCCCCGCGGTGGGTGCCGCGATGTAGTTGCCGAGTTCCACGACCCGCAGGCCGGCCAGCGGGAGTTCCCTCCGGTCGTCGGTCACGCGCACTCCCCTCAGACGAGCACCGTCAGCAGCCCCGCGCTCACGAGGCTCCCCGCGGCGACGACGACCATCGTCCACCCCACGACGCGGCGCCCCAACGCGCCCACGACCATGACCGCGGACGGAAGGCTCACGGCGGGCAGGGCGATGAGCAGCGCCCCCACGACGGCCGGCCCGAACCCGGCGGTCGCGAGCCCCTGGGTGAGCGGCACCTCCCCGGCGGTGGGGATGACCAGCAGCAGGCCGAGGACGAGCGCGACGAGGACGCCCAGCACACCCCACGAACGCGCGGACTCGCCGAGCGGGAACAACCAGCCCGCGAACGTCCCCACCGCGAACACGACGACGAGGTACTCCGGCACCAGGTAGGCGCTCATCCGGGCCAGGACGGGCAGGAACCGGCGAGGGCCCTCGTCGCGTCCCTCCTCGTGCTGCGCGGCGACCTCGTCGACCGCGCTCGCCGCGACGCGGTCCCCGGCGAGCCGGGCCACGAGCGCGCTGCCGCCGACGACGAGGAGCGCGCCGACGACGAACCGCGTGGCGGCCCACTGCCACGGCGCGACGAGCACGAGGAAGACGAGGACGGCCGGGTTCAGCAGCGGGTTGCCCAGCCAGTAGGCCACGACGCCGGCCGTCGGGGCGCCGCTGCGGCGCAGCGCCGTGGCGACGGGAGCCGTGCAGCAGGAGCACATCATCGACGGGGTCGACAGCAACCCGCCGACGAGCGCGCTGGACGGTCTGGAACGGCGGCGGAGCACCGCCGTCAGCCACCGCCGCGGCACGAGCGTCTGCACGGCCGCCGCGATGACCAGGCCCGCGACGAGGGCCTTCCACACCGCGAGCGCGTAGACCTTCGTGAACTCCCACCCGGCCGCCGGGCTCGGCCCGGAACCGGCCTCGATGCTCGCCCCCGCCAGGACCGACGAGCCGGACCACGCGTGCGTCCCGGACAGCTCCCCGACGCGCGCGGAGTAGGGCAGCCACTTCGACCACAGCAGCAGCCCGGCCGCCAGCAGCAGGGCCAGGACGGCGAACGCCGCCGCACCCCGAGGGGTGCGGCGGCGTGCGGCCAGTGCGGGAGTGCTCACCCGGGCGAGACTACGAGGGCACGTAGTCCATGGTGTCGGGGTGGCCGCCGATGCGGCCCTCGGCGCCCTGGTCGAGCGCGGTGATGAGCGCGAGGTCCTCCTCGGTGAGCTCGATGTCGAAGAGGTCGAAGTTCTCCTCCACGCGCGAGCGCGTCACCGACTTGGGGAAGACGATGTCGCCGCGCTCGATGTGCCAGCGCAGGGTGATCTGCGCCGGCGACTTGCCGAGCCGCTCGGCGACGGCGGTGATGGCTGGGTTGTCCAGCACCTTGCCCTGGGCGATGGGCGACCACGCCTCGACGCCGATCTGGTGCTCACCGCAGTAGGCGCGCACCTCCTCGTTGCCGAAGTAGGGGTGCACCTCGATCTGGTTGACGGCGGGCGTCACCGTCGTCTCCTGCGCCAGCCGGCGCAGGTGGGGGACCTGGAAGTTGGACACGCCGATGGACTTCAGCCGTCCGTCGGCGCGCGCCTCCTCCAGCACCTTCCAGGTGGAGACGAAGTCCCCGCCGTACAGCGTCGGCAGCGGCCAGTGGATGAGGTAGAGGTCGATCGGGCCGCCCAGCTTCTCGACCGAGGCGTCGACCGCGGCGCGCGCCGCATCCGGCTCGTGGGCGGCGTTGCTCAGCTTGCTGGTGATCCAGACCTCGTCGCGGGGCACCCCGGAGTCGAGGACGCCCTGCAGGGTCTCGGCCTCGTTGCCGTACATCTGCGCGGTGTCGAGGTGGCGGTAGCCGACCTCCAGCGCCGTGCGCACCGCGTCGGCGGTCTCCTCCGGCGGGATCTGGAAGACCCCGAAGCCGAGCTGCGGGATCTCGCGGCCGTCGTTCAGCATGATCGTGGGAACAGTCACGGTGGTGATCCTGGTACGGGTGGGTCGGACGCGCATGCGGAGCGGGACCGGGGGTATGTTCCGGGCGTGGGTCTCAAGACGTTCCTCGAGGGGTGGCCGGTCTACCGGCAGCTGACGGGCGACGACCCGCTGGGCCGCGGTGCCGCGACCCAGTCGGCGCGCTCGAAGTCGCTGACGCCCCGCACGGCCACGGCCGACCGCGTCGCGAAGTCGGTCTGCCCCTACTGCGCGGTCGGCTGCGGCCAGCGCGTCTACGTCAAGGACGAGAAGGTCGTCCAGATCGAGGGCGACCCGGACTCCCCGCACTCGCGCGGCCGGCTCTGCCCGAAGGGCTCGGCGAGCGAACAGCTGGTCAACGGAGACTCCCGCGCCACCACCATCCGCTACCGCGCGCCGTACGCGACGGAGTGGAGCGACCTCGACCTCGACACCGCGATGGACATGATCACCGACCGGGTGATCGACGCCCGGCGGCGCGGGTGGCAGGACAGCGACGACCAGGGCCGGCGTCTCAACCGCACGATGGGGATCGCCAGCCTCGGTGGTGCGACGCTGGACAACGAGGAGAACTACCTCATCAAGAAGCTGTTCACGGCCATGGGCGCGATCCAGGTCGAGAACCAAGCCCGCATTTGACACTCCGCCACGGTGCCCGGTCTGGGTGCCTCGTTCGGTCGCGGTGGAGCCACCGGTGACCTGCAGGACCTGAGCAACGCCGACGTCATCGTCATCCAGGGCTCGAACATGGCCGAGTGCCACCCGGTCGGGTTCCAGTGGGTGATGGAGGCCAAGGCGCGCGGTGCGAAGGTCTTCCACGTCGACCCCCGGTTCACGCGCACCAGTGCGCTGGCGGACACGTACGTCCCGATCCGCACGGGAACCGACATCGTGTTCCTCGGGGCGATCATCAACCGCGTCCTGACGCAGGAGCGCGACTTCCGCGAGTACGTCGTGGCGTACACCAACGCCTCGCACCTCGTGTCGGAGGACTTCCAGGACACCGAGGACCTCGACGGGTTGTTCTCCGGTTTCGACCACGACACCCGTTCCTACGACACGGCCTCGTGGCAGTACGCCGGCGGCGAGCACCAGGGTGACGAGCAGGAGGAGACCGCCGAGTCGACGGACAGCGAGTCGGGGCACTCCCTCGGATCCGGCGGCGCCTCGGTGGACCACGAGCACATCCGGCGCGACGAGACGCTGCAGGACCCGCGGTGCGTCTACCAGGTGCTCAAGCGGCACTTCGCCCGGTACACCCCCGAGATGGTGGCCGACGTCTGCGGCATCCCCCTCGACGTGTTCGACGAGATCGCCGAGGCGTGGATCTCCAACTCCGGTCGCGAGAAGACGGGGGCGCTCGTCTACAGCGTCGGCTGGACGCAACGCGGGACGGGCGTGCAGTACATCCGGACCGGGGCGATCCTCCAGCTGCTGCTGGGGAACATGGGCCGGCCCGGCGGCGGCATCATGGCGCTGCGCGGTCACGCCTCGATCCAAGGGTCGACCGACATCCCGACCCTGTACAACCTGCTGCCCGGCTACCTGCAGATGCCGCACGCCGAGCGGCACGCCGATCTCGCGGGGTACGTCGACACCATCAAGGGCCAGAACCAGAAGGGCTTCTGGGCCAACGCCGACGCCTACACCGTGAGCCTGCTCAAGGCGTACTTCGGCGAGAACGCGACGGCCGAGAACGACTACCTGTTCGACGAGCTGCCCCGCATCAACGGTGACCACGGCACCTACAGCCAGGTCATGGACATGATCGAGGGCGGGAAGATCTTCGGGTACTTCCTGCTCGGGCAGAACCCCGCCGTGGGGTCCGCCAACGGCCGGGCCCAGCGGCTCGGGATGGCCAACCTCGACTGGATGGTCGTGCGCGACCTCGTGATGATCGAGAGCGCCACGTTCTGGAAGGACGCCCCCGAGGTCGAGACGGGGGAGATCGTCCCCGAGGAGTGCCGCACCGAGGTGTTCTTCCTGCCCGCCGCCTCCCACGTGGAGAAGGAGGGCACGTTCACCCAGACGCAGCGCATGCTGCAGTGGCGGGAGAAGGCGGTGAACCCGCCGGGTGACGCGACGAGCGAGCTCTGGTTCTTCTACCACCTCGGCCGGCGCATGCGGGAGAAGCTGGCCGACTCGACCGACCCGCGCGACCAGCTGCTGCTCAAGCTGGCCTGGGACTACCCGCTGCACGGCGAGGAGCAGGAACCGAGCTCCGAGGACGTGCTGAAGGAGGTCAACGGGTACGGCCCGGACGGCCTGCTGCCCGGGTACACGGCCCTGAAGGCCGACGGGTCGACGTCGAGCGGCTGCTGGATCTACTCCGGCGTCTACGCCGACGGCGTGAACCAGGCCGCGCGCCGCAAGCCCGGCCGCGAGCAGTCGCTGCACGCCCCCGAGTGGGGCTGGGCCTGGCCCATGAACCGCCGCGTCCTCTACAACCGCGCCTCGGCCGACCCGGACGGCAAGCCCTGGAGCGAGCGCAAGGCGCTGGTCTGGTGGGACGAGGAGCAGGGCCGGTGGGTCGGTGACGACACCGCCGACTTCGAGGCGACGAAACCGCCGTCGTACCGGCCGCCGGCCGGGGCGACGGGGGTGGAGGCCATCGCCGGCGACGACCCGTTCATCATGCAGAGCGACGGCAAGGCCTGGCTCTACGCGCCCAAGGGCGTCGTCGACGGGCCGCTGCCGGCGCACTACGAACCGGCCGAGTCCCCGTTCCGCAACGCCGTCTACACCCAGCAGGCGAACCCGGCGCGGGAGATCTACACCAACCACCTCAACGAGGTGCACCCGTCGCCGCCCGAACCCGGCAGCGGGGTGTTCCCGTTCGTGTGGTTCACCTCCCGCATGACCGAGCACCACACGGCGGGTGGCATGAGCCGCTACCTGCCGTACCTCGCCGAACTGCAGCCCGCGCTCTTCATGGAGGTCTCGCCCGAACTGGCGCAGTTGCGCGGCCTCGAGCACCTGGGGTGGGCCCACGTCGTCACGGCGCGGGCCGTGGTGGAGGCGCGGGTCATGGTGACCGACCGCCTGGCTCCGCTGAAGGTGCAGAACGACCTCGTGCACCAGGTCTGGCTCCCGTACCACTGGGGCCAGGGCGGGCTCACGACCGGGGACGTCGTCAACGACCTCGCGCACCTGACGCTGGACCCGAACGTGCACATCCAGGAGTTCAAGGCCGGGACGTGCGACGTCGTGGCCGGGCGCCGTCCGCGCGGGCGGGACGCCCTGGCCTACGTCGACGAGTACCGCGTCCGCGGCGGCGTGACGATGGCCTCGGGCGCCGTCGCAGTGACGTCCGACCTGCTGGAGCAGCAGGGGCGGGACCGCGGGGAGCTGGCGCGGCAGGGAGCGACGACCGTCGCGTCCGGACACGACGACGAACTCGCCGACGAGGTGGTGAGCGTGCGTCACGACACGCGGTCGCAGCCCGGTGACCCGCAGCAGCACGGCGTGGACCCCGAGGTCCTCGACCCGAACCCCGACCTGGACCTGGAGGGCCGGTAGTGGTTTCCCCCAACAGCCTGTACGGCCGCCTCGACGACCCGGCGCGTGACGCCGGCTACGTCGACCCGCCACCGCGCAAGGGGTTCTTCACCGACACGTCGGTCTGCATCGGCTGCAAGGCCTGCGAGGTCGCGTGCAAGGAGTGGAACGCCGTCCCCGAGGACGGCATCGACCTGCTCGGGCTGTCGTACGACAACACCGGGGGTCTCGGAGCGGACTCCTGGCGAGCTGTCGCCTTCATCGAGCAGTCCCGGCCCGCGGTCGACCGGATGCAGCAGGACACCGCCGCAGCCGGGTTCGACGCCTTCGCCGAGGCGGCGCGCCTGGGCACCGGGGTGCCGGGCGGGCACCCGGTGGCCGAGCGCGCCTACCAGAACTCCTCGCACGGGGGATGCGGGGGATCCTGCGGGGGCGCTTCCGCGGCCCCCGCGGCGAAGGACACCGGTGGGCAGTTCCTCGGCATGCCCGGGATGCTCGCCCCCGCCCCGCTGCCGGACCGGGACGGCCGGCAGGACGTGCGCTGGCTGATGATGTCCAACGTCTGCAAGCACTGCACGCACGCGGCCTGCCTCGACGTGTGCCCCACCGGGGCCCTGTTCCGGACCGAGTTCGGCACCGTCGTGGTCCAGCAGGACGTCTGCAACGGCTGCGGCTACTGCGTCTCGGCCTGCCCCTACGGCGTCATCGACAAGCGTGAGGACGACGGCCGCGCCTGGAAGTGCACGCTGTGCTACGACCGGTTGGGCGAGGACGAGACGCCCGCGTGCGCGAAGGCGTGCCCCACGGAGTCCATCCAGTTCGGCGACCTCGACGAGCTGCGCGAACGTGCCGAACGGCGCCGCCAGCAGTTGCACGACGTCGGCGTGACCGAGGCGCGGTTGTACGGCGAGGACCCCGACGACGGGGTCGGCGGCGACGGGGCCTTCTTCCTCCTGCTCGACGAGCCGGAGGTGTACGGCCTGCCGCCGGACCCGGTCGTCACCACCCGCGACCTGCCGTCGATGTACAAGCACATGGTGGCGGCCGCGGGCTTCATGGTGCTCGGCACGGTGGCGGCGGCGCTGGGACGGCGCGCGTGAGCCCGAAACCGTCCCAGGAGACTCCGCACCAGCCCGGCCAGCCGGGTTTCGAGCACGTCCCCGGCACCGACCCCATCGGCGGGCAGGCCGCCCGGATGTGGGACGCGGGCATGGGGGCGCGGCGGGCGAAGAAGAGGCGGGGGGACGCGAACGCCGTGGTCCCGGACGCGGAGTTCCGGTCCTACTACGGCCGGGCCGTCCTCAAACCCCCGGTGTGGACGCACGAGATCGCCTACTACCTGTTCTCGGGTGGCCTGGCGGCCGGGTGCTCGATGCTCGCCGCCGTCGCCGACGCCCGCGGCGACGTGCTGGCACGCAGGGCGTTGCGGACGACGTCGCTGGGGGCGGTGGGTGCCAGCGCGTACTTCCTCATCGCCGACCTCGGCCGTCCGGAACGCTTCTACAACATGCTGCGCGTCGCCAAGGTGACGTCGCCCATGTCCGTCGGGACGTACATCCTCTCGGTGTTCGGGCCGTTGTCCGGGGCTGCTGCCGTCGCCGAGCTCGGGGCGCTGCTGCCCGAGCGGGGCGTCCTGGGCCTGCTGCGCCGTGTCGCCGGCCCGGCGGGGTCGGTGGCCGGAGTGGGGGCCGCGCTGACCGGTCCGCTGCTGGCCACGTACACCGCGGTGCTCTTCGCGGACACCGCGGTCCCCTCCTGGCACGAGCCCTACCGGGAACTGCCGTTCGTCTTCGGCGGGAGCGCGCTCGCCGCCGGGTCCGGTGCGGCCCTGCTGCTCGCCCCCGTCGCCCAGAGCGGTTCCGCCGCCCGGCTGGCGGCGATCGGTGCCACCGTCGAACTGGCGGCCGCGCACCGGATGGAGACCGCGCACAGGCTCGTCAGCGAACCCTTCCACCTCGGTCGGCCGGGGACGTTCCTCAAGACCGCCCGCGCGCTGACCGTGGCCGGGGTCGCCGGGGGCATCGCCGCCCGGTTCCTGCCGCGCCGAACGGGGAGGGTGGTCTCGGCCCTGGCCGGGGCGAGCCTGCTGGGCGGCTCGTTCCTCACGCGCATGGCCGTCTTCGAGGCGGGTGTCGTCTCGACGAAGGACCCCAAGTACGTCGTCGTCCCGCAACGGGAACGCCTGGAGGCACGTCAGCGCGCCTCCTGAGCACGAGGAGAACCGCATGGCGTTCAAGACACCGGAGCAGATCGCCGTCGCCGCCGTGGCCAGCGGTGAGAAGAAGGCGCACCTGCCGGTCAGCAAGATGCTCGCCGGGGGTTTCCTCGCCGGGGCCTGCATCGCGTTCGCGGGGTTGCTGGCCGTGGACGTCACGGCTGGGTTGAAACCCGAACTGTGGGGTGGGGTGACCACGCTGCTCACGGGGGCCGTGTTCAGCCTCGGGCTGGTGCTCGTCATCATCGCCGGGTCCGAACTGCTCACGGGCAACATGGCGCTCATCCCCATCGCGGTGCTCAGCCGCAGGGTCACGATCGGCCGCCTCGCGGTGAACTGGGGCGTCGTCCTCGGCGCGAACCTTCTGGGGGCCCTGTTCGTCGCCTACGTCCTCGCCGTCCAGACCGGGGTCATCGGCGCCGAGGGCACCGCGTCGTACGCGCGCATCGCGGCCATCGCGACGGGCAAGGCCGTGACCGAGGACGACCTGACCATCTTCCTGCGCGCCATCGGGTGCAACTGGCTGGTCTGCCTCGGGGTGTGGATGGCGCTGGCCGCCGAGGACGTCGCCGGCAAGGTGCTGGCCATCTTCTTCCCCATCACCGCGTTCGTGGCGCTGGGTTTCGACCACGTCGTGGCGAACATGTTCTTCCTGCCCGCCGCCCACTGGGCCGGGGTCCCCGGCATCGGCTGGGGCCACATCGTCAACAACTGGGTGTTCGCCGGCCTCGGCAACGTCGTGGGCGGCGGCTTCTTCGTCGGCGTCCTCTACTGGTTCCTCTACCTGCGCGGCCGCGAGGCGGACTGAACGCTCAGCGCACGACCAGGGTCGTGTCCCCGCGGCGCGGGACGACCTCTCCGACGACGGGGTACCCGGGGACCTCGCCGACGACGAGGAGCCCGCCGGAGGTCTGGGCGTCGGCGAGCAGGACGAGTTCGTCCTCGCCGGCCGCACCGGCGTCGAGGTGCGGCCGGACCCAGTCGAGGTTGCGTCGGCTGCCACCGGGGACGAAACCGTCGGCCAGCGACCGGCGCGCCCCGTCGACGTACGGGACGGCGGCCGCGTCGACGACCGCCGTGACCCCGCTGGCCCGCGCGACCTCGTGCAGGTGGCCGAGGAGCCCGAAACCCGTGACGTCGGTGGCACACCGAGCGCCCGCGGCGAGGGCCGCGACGGAGGCGTCCCGGTTCAGCGTCGTCATGACGGCGATCGCCTCCTCGAACACCTCACCCGTCGCCTTGTGCCGGTTGTTCAGCACACCGAGCCCGAGGGGTTTCGTCAGCGTCAGCGGCAGACCGGCCTGCGCGGCGTCGCCGCGCAGCAACGTGTCCGGGTCGCCGATCCCCGTCACGGCCATGCCGTACTTCGGTTCGGGGTCGTCGATGCTGTGGCCGCCGCCGAGGAAGCACCCCGCCGCCGCGGCGGCGTCGGCGCCGCCGCGCAGCACCTCCCGGGCCAGCTCCGGCGGCAGCACGTCCCGCGGCCAGCCGAGGAGGTTCACGGCGACCAGCGGGGTCCCGCCCATCGCGTAGACGTCGGACAGCGCGTTGGTCGCGGCGATCCGGCCGAACGTGTAGGCGTCGTCGACGACGGGGGTGAAGAAGTCCGCGGTGGCGATGACGGCGCGGCCGCCGTCGATGCGCACGACCGCCGCGTCGTCGCCCACGCCGACGACCAGGTCCTCGCCGGCTCGCTGTGCGAGACCGGCGACCATCTCCTCGAGCTCACCGGGCGGGATCTTGCAGGCGCAGCCGCCGCCGTGCGCGTACTGGGTGAGTCTCCGGAGGTCGCTCATGGCCCCACCGTAGGCTGGCCCCGCGTGCGTGGAGGCGTACGGGTGCCTGGTGGCCCCCGCGGTCTTCAACACCGGCGTGACCGAGCACCTCGGTCAGGTGGGTTCGATTCCCATCCGCCTCCGCCACGCGCGCAGCCCCACCGGAGGTGTCGCGTAGGTTGCCCGTGTGCAGCCCGCGGAACCGCAGGACCCCCGACGCAGCGTCCCGCGCACCGACGCGGTCCTGGCCGACCCCCGGGTGGCCGCAGCCGTCGCCGAACGGGGCCGCGACGTCGTCAAGGACGTCGTGCGCACGGTCCAGCAGCGGGTGCGGGCCGGGGAGGTCCCGGCCGACGCCCTGGTGGCCGAGGTGCTGGCGGCGCTGCCCCCGGCGGGCACGACGCTGCGACGCGTGCTCAACGCCACGGGGGCGGTCCTGCACACCAACCTCGGTCGCGCGCAGCTCTCGCCGGCCGCCGTGGACGCCGTCGTCACCGCCGCGGGCGCCACCGACGTGGAGCTGGACCTCGTGACGGGCCGCCGGGCCCGGCGAGGCCGCGGGACGATGGCCGCCCTGCGGGCGGCGGTCCCCGCCGCGGGCGACGTGCACGTCGTCAACAACGGTGCCGCCGCCCTCGTCCTCGTCGCCACGGCCCTGGCCGCCGGCAAGGAGATCGTCGTCAGCCGCGGCGAACTCGTCGAGATCGGTGACGGGTTCCGACTGCCGGACCTGCTGGAGTCCACCGGGGCCCGGCTGCGGGAGGTCGGCACGACCAACCGCACCTCGCTCGCGGACTACCGCGCAGCCCTGTCCGACCGGACCGGGTTCGTGCTGAAGGTCCACCCCTCGAACTTTGTGGTCACCGGTTTCACCGCGGGCGTCGAGGCCGTGGACCTCGCAACGCTGGGGGTTCCCGTCGTCGTCGACATCGGGTCGGGCCTGCTGACTCCGGACGCGGCGCTGCCGGACGAACCCGACGCGACGAGCGTGCTCGCCGCCGGTGCCGACCTCGTGACGGCCTCGGGCGACAAGCTCCTCGGAGGGCCGCAGGCGGGGTTGCTCCTCGGCACGGCGGACCTCGTCGAACGGCTGCGTCGGCACCCGCTGGCGCGGGCGCTGCGCGTCGACAAGCTGACGCTGGCCGCCCTGGAGGCGACGGTGCGGGCGGCCCCGAACCCCACGCGCGACGCCGTGCACGCCGATCCCGAGGGCCTGCGCGAACGGTGCGCCGCCGTGGCGGAACCGCTGCGCCTCAGCGGGATCGACGTCTCGGTGGAACCGTCCGCGGCCGTCGTCGGTGGGGGCGGCGCTCCGGGGGTCGACCTCCCGTCCTGGGTCGTCTCGCTGCCACCGGACCTGGCGGTCGCGCTGCGGACGGGGGACCCCTCGGTCGCCGGCCGCGTCGAGGGGGGCCGGTTGCTGTTGGACCTGCGGACCGTGCCGACCGACGCGGACGAACTCGTCGTGTCCGCCGTGCGTGCGGTGGCGCGATGACGAGCCGCACCAGCGTCGTCGCGACCGCGGGTCACGTCGACCACGGGAAGTCCTCCCTCGTGCGCGCCCTCACCGGCCGCGACCCGGACCGCTACGAGGAGGAGAAGCGGCGCGGGCTGACGATCGACCTGGGGTACGCCTGGACGGAGGTCTCCGGCGCGGGGACGGTCGCGTTCGTCGACGTCCCGGGGCACGAACGGTTCGTGCCGACCATGCTCGCCGGCGTCGGGCCGGTGCCCGTGGTGCTGTTCGTCGTCGCGGCCGACGGGGGGTGGATGCCGCAGTCGGCCGAGCACCTCGCCGCCCTCGACGCCCTCGACGTCCGGCACGGGCTGCTGGTGGTGACCCGTGCCGATCTCGCCGACCCCGACCCGGCGCGCGCCGCGGCCCTGGCGCACCTGCGCCGCACCAGCCTCGGGGACGTGCCCGCGGTGGCGTGCAGCGCCGTCACGGGCGGGGGTCTCGACGACGTCCGGGCGGCGCTGGCGCAGGTCCTGGGGAACGTCGCGGCGCCGGATCCCGCTGCACCCGTCCGGTTCTGGGTCGACCGCAGCTTCTCCGTCACGGGGGCCGGGACGGTGGTGACGGGAACCCTGGCCGCCGGGACAGTGGCGGTCGGGGACGAGTTCGTCGTCGGCGGGCGCACCGTGCACGTGCGCGGGGTGCAGTCGCTGGAACAATCCGTCGAGCGGGTCGTGGGCGTGGCCCGGGTGGCCCTGAACCTGCGCGGGGTCGACCGGCGGGACGTGCGCCGCGGCGACGCGTTGCTGACCCCGGGAACGCACGTGCGCACCGACGTCGTGGACGTGCGGGTGGAGCTGCCGGACCTCCCCGCCGAGCTGGTGGTGCACCTCGGGTCGGCCGCCGTCCCCGCGCGGGTGCGGCCCCTGGGGGGCGTGGTGGTGCGGTTGCAGTTGCGGACGCCGTTGCCGCTCGTCGTGGGGGACCGGCTGCTGCTGCGGGACCCCGCCCGGCACGAGGTCCTCGGCGCGGCCGCGGTGCTCGACGTCCTGCCGCCCGCGCTCCGGCGACGGGGCGCGGCGGCGGCCCGGGCCGGCGAGCTCGCCGAGGTCCTCGTCGACGGTCAGGGCCCCGACCTCGCCTCGGAACTGCGCCGACGACACCTCGTCCGCGGCGCCACCCTGCGGGCCATGGGCGTTCCCGTGGCGGGGCGACCTGTCGTGGGCGACTGGCACGCCGACCCGGCCTGGTGGGAGGCGCAGCGCGCGCGGGTGCCCGAGGTGGTCCGCGACCACCGCGCGCGGGACCCGTTGCAGCCCGGGCCGACGCTGGAGCACGTGCGGCGCACGCTCCGGTTGCCGGACCTCGACGTCGTCACGGCGCTCGTCGCGGACCCGCTGCGGGTGCGGGCGGGCCGGGTCGTGGAGCGGACCGACGACCTGCCCCCGGCGGTCGAGCGCGCGGTGGCCGCCGTGCTCGCCGACCTCGCGACGTCCCCGTTCGCGGCGCCCGACGTGGAACGGTTGCGGGACCTGCGGCTGGGACGGTCCGAACTCGCGGCCGCGGTGCGGGCGGGCCGGCTGGAGCGCGTCGCCGAGGGACTCGTGCTGGCGCCGGGGTTCCGGGACCGGGCCGTCGCCGCGCTGCGCGCCGTCCCGCAACCGTTCTCCCTAGGCGAGGCGCGGAAGGCGCTCGGGACGTCCCGCCGCGTCGCGGTGCCGGTGCTCGAAGCGCTCGACGCGTCGGGCGCCACGGTGCGCGAACCCGACGACCGGCGGCGGCTGCGGTGAGTCCCGCGTGAGGGTCCTGGGGATGATGTCGGGGACCTCCCACGACGGCATCGACGTCGCCGTCGTGGAGTTCTCGGAGACCGAGGGGCCGGACGGCGGTGTCCTGCGGGCGCGACTGGGGGAGCGCGGCTCGGTGCCGTACTCCCCGTCGTTGCGGGCCGACCTCGTGGCGGCGCTGCCCCCGGCCCGCCCGGGGTTGGAGCAGGTGTGCGCCCTCGACGTCCGCATCGGCCAGGAGTTCGCGGCCGCCGCGGCCGCGGTCGGGGAGGAGTACGACCTCGTCTGCTCCCACGGGCAGACGGTGTTCCACTGGGTCGAGGGCGGCCAGGCGCGGGGGACCCTGCAACTGGGCCAGCCCGCGTGGATCGCCGAGGCGACGGGCCGACCCGTCGTCTCGGACCTGCGGACCGCCGACGTCGCCGCGGGCGGTCAGGGAGCCCCGCTCGTCCCGCTGCTCGACGGGCTGCTCCTGGCCCCGTTCGTCGAACGGGGACTGACCGCCGCCGCGCTGAACCTGGGGGGCATCGCCAACGTGACCGTCTGCGCACCGGGAGAACCGGTGCGCGCGTGGGACACCGGGCCGGCGAACGCCCTCGTCGACGCCGCCGCCGGCGGGATCGACCGCGACGGCCGCCTGGCCGCGAGCGGAACCGTCGACGTGAAACTCCTTGCCGCCCTGCTGGCCGAGCCGTTCTACGCCCGCACGCCGCCGAAGACGACGGGCAAGGAACTCTTCCACCCCGGATACGTCGACGGGCTCCTCGACGGCCGGGTCCTGCGACCGGCCGACCTCGTCGCGACGCTCACCGAACTCACCGTGCGGACCGTGGCGGACGCGCTGGCGGGAGTGGACGTCGTGGTCGTCTCCGGAGGCGGCGTCCGCAACCCCGTCCTCCTGGCCGGGCTGCAGCGGGAACTGCGCGCCCGGGTGGTGCTGTCCGACGACCTCGGCTGCCCCGCCGGGGAGAAGGAGGCCGTCGCCTTCGCACTGCTGGGGTACGCCTTCGCCACCGGTCGGCCGGGGAACGTGCCGAGCTGCACGGGAGCCCGCGGTGGGCGGGTCCTGGGGCGGGTCACGCCGGGGCGGTCCGGCCTGCCGGCCACCACCCGGTCCGAGCGGTGGCCGACGGCCCTGCACCTGTCCTGACGCGTTGCGGCCGAACCGGTCGGTTCAGGACCGGACGGTCACCACGGGGCAGGCGGCCTCACCGATGACCCGTTGGGCGATGCTGCCCATGAGGTACTTCATGGTCGCCGACCGCTTCCGCACGGGCAGCACCACCACGTCGGCGCCGGCCGCGCTGAGCGCGATGAGCTGCTCGGCGACGTCGGGGTCGGGGTGGTGCAGGTGGGCGGCGACGCCGGCCTGCCGGGCGCCCTCCTCGACGGTCCGTCGCACCTCCTGCGAGACGTGGACGGGTGTGGAGGGCGCGTCGGAGGTCAGGGGGACCGCCTGCACCCCCAGCCCCAGGCTGCGGGCCCGTTCCAGGGCCCAGGCCAGGGCCGCGGCTCCTTCGGGGCGGTCGGTGACGGCGACGACGACGTCGCCGGTGGTCGGTGGTTCTCCGGTCACGGTGTCCTCCGGGTTTCGCGGGTGCTCAGGGGGCGTGGGGTTCGGGGCGTCCTCAGCCGAAGGGGACGACCCCGCTGGCCACGGCGGCGACGAGCATCACGAGGGACAGGACGACCGAACGCCAGATGACCTTCTTGTGGTGGTCCGCCAGGTCGACCTTGGCCAGGGAGATCAGCAGCAGCATCGCCGGCACGAGCGGGGAGGTGAAGTGGACGGGCTGGCCGACGATCGAGGCCCGGGCCATCTCGACGCTGGAGATGCCGTAGTGCGAGGCGGCCTCGGACAGGATCGGCAGGACGCCGAAGTAGAACCCGTCGTTGGACAGGAAGAACGTCAGCGGCATGCTGAGGACGCCGGTGATGACGGCCAGGTGCGGGCCCCACGCGTCGGGCACGATGTCGACGAGCCAGCGGGCCATGGCGGTGTCCATGCCGGTCTCGGTGAGCACCGCGGTCAGGACCGCGGCCGCGAACACCATGGAGACGACCGCGACGATGCTGGAGGAGTGCTCCTTGATGCGCTCGACCTGCTCGGAGGGCTTGGGGAAGTTCACCAGCAGCGCGAGGGCGGCGGCCACCATGAAGAGGAACGGCAGCGGCATGACGTCCATGCCCAGCAGGACGAGCAGGGCGACGGTGAGGGCGCCGTTGAACCAGATGAGCTTGGGACGCAGCGTGGGACGGTCGGGGTCGAGCGCACCGCTGGTCATGCCGTCGTCGTCGCCGCCGAGGGCTGCGCCGCCGGCCGAACCCGTCGTGCGGTGGGCGGTGCCCGCACCGGGACCGCCACCGGCGAGGGCGGGTTCGCGCACCTCGACGAGTTCCACGGTCTCGATGCCGAACTCGCGACCCGCCTTCGCCAGGCGGCGCTTCTCGGACAGGCCCAGCGTCCAGGCCATGACGACGACGGCCGCGAGGCCGGCCAGCATGCTCGGGACCATGGGGTTGAACAGTTCCGAGGGGGAGACGCCGAGCGCCGTCGCCGCCCGGACGGTCGGCCCGCCCCAGGGGATGATGTTCATGACGCCGGCGGCGAGGTTCGCCACGACCGTGAGGACCACGGGCGACAGGCCCAGGCGCAGGTACAGCGGCAGCATGGCCGAGACCGTGATGATGAACGTCGTCGACCCGTCCCCGTCGAGGGAGACGAGCGAGGTCAGCACGGCTGTGCCGATGACGACCTTGACGGGGGAGTTCCCGCAGATCCGCAGGATCAGCCGGATCAGCGGGTCGAACAACCCGACGTCGATCATCAGGCCGAAGTAGACGATCGCGAAGAACAGCAGCGCGGCCGTCGGGGCGAACTTCCCGACCTGTTCCATCACCGCGTCCCCGACCCCGACTCCCGTGCCGGCGATGACGGCGAACGCGAGCGGGACGAGGATCAGGGCGACGACCGGCGTGAGCCGTTTCGTCATGATGAGGACCATGAACAGGGCGACCATGGTGAAACCGAGGGTGACCAGCATCGTTGCTCCGAGTTCTCCGTCGAACGGGACTGGCGGGAACGCTAGGGAACTCCCGGTCGTCGGGGAGGGTTGCGCGCACAGAACGGCGCACTGAGCGTTCCGCGTGTTGTGCGCGTTGTGCTCACGCGCGCGACGGGGCTACCGTTCGGCGCGTGGACCCCCGACGATGGTCGTTCAGCCGCCAGGTGCTGGCCGTGCTGCTCCTGCTCGTCGCCGTCGTCCTCGCCGTCGGCTGCGGCGGCTCGGTCTACCTCCTGCACCAGCAGGCCGTGGTGGAGTCCCGCAACCGCAGCCTCGACGTCGCCCGCACGCTCGCCGAGGACGACGCCGTCCGTGCGGCCGTCACCGCCGCGAGCGACGCCCCGCCGGCCGGGGCCGCGACGCTGCGCGACGGTCTCGTCCAGCGCGAGGCCGAGGCCGTCCGCGCGCGCACCGGGGCCCTGTTCGTCGTCGTCACCGACGACCGCGGCCTCCGGCTCGCGCACCCGAACCCCGACGTCCTCGGGCAGCGGGTCAGCACCGACCCCACCCGCGCCCTGGCTGGGGAGGAGGTCGTCACCGACGAGACCGGGACGCTCGGCGCCTCGGCCCGGGCCAAGGTGCCGGTCCGCGCGCTCGGGTCGGACCGTGTCGTCGGCGAGGTCAGCGTCGGTGTCGGGTCCGCGGCCATCGCCGACCGCGCCCGGGACGCCCTGGTGCCCGCCCTGGCCGTCGCCGCCGCCGCCCTCGTCCTCGGGCTGGCCGGGGCCAGCGTCCTGGCCGGGCGGCTGCGCCGGCTCACCCTGGGTCTGCAGCCGGAGGAGCTCGGCGGCATCCTGCAGGCCCACGACGCCGTCCTGCACGGCATCGCCGAGGGGGTCGTCTCCCTCGGGCCCGACCAGCGCGTCGTCCTGGCCAACGGGGAGGCGGCCCGGCTCCTCGGCCGCCCCGTCCCCGCAGGGGCCGCGCTGGACGACCTGCCCCCCGCCGTCCGCGAGGTCGTCACCAGCCCGCCGGCGGCGCCGGTCCTCGCCGTCGTGGGGGACCGGGCGCTGCTGCTGTCCGCCCGCCGCGTCGACCGCGACGGCCGGCTGCTGGGGCACGTCGTCACGGTCGCCGACCGCACCGACGTGGAACTGCTGACCCGCCAGCTCGACGCCGTCCAGGCCGTCGGGGAGGTCCTGCGCGCGCAGCGGCACGAGTTCGCCAACCGGCTGCACCTCGTCGCCGGGCTGCTGGAGACGGGCCGTCCGGAGGAGGCCGGGGCCTACGTGCGCACCCTGCTCGCCACCGGGCCGCTGGGGTCCCGGGTGGAGGGGCTCGACGCCGTCGGCGACCCGTACCTGCAGGCCTTCGTCGCGGCCAAGGCCGCCCACGCGCGCGAACGGCAGGTCGTCCTCGCCCTCGGGGAGGTCTCGGTCGCCGGTCGCGTCGCCGACCCGGTCGACGTCACCACGGTGCTGGGCAACCTGGTGGACAACGCCGTCAACGCCGCCGCGGGCAGTCCCGACGCCCGGGTCGAGGTGGACCTGGTGCAGGAGGGCGCGGACCTCGTCGTGGCCGTCGCCGACTCCGGGGCCGGAGTTCTGGAAGCACTGCGCGACAGCGTGTTCGAGACGGGGGTCAGCACCCGCGACGAGGAGGGCCACGGCATCGGCCTCGGCCTGGTGCGGCAGGTGGCCCGCGCCCGGGGCGGCGACGCGTGGCTGGCTCCCGCATCGGCCGGGTCCGGCGCCGTCTTCGTCGTGCGGCTCCCCGGGGCCCTGACCCCCGTGCACCAGCTGGAGGTGCCGTGACGGGCGGCGGTCTGCGCGTCCTCGTGGTCGACGACGACTTCCGCGTCGCGTCGCTGCACGCCGGGTACGTGGACGCCGTCGCCGGGTTCGAGGTGGCCGGGACCGCCGGGTCGGTCGCGCAGGCCCGGACGCTGCTCGCCCGCCAGCAGGCGGCCGGCACCCCCGTCGACCTCGCGCTGCTGGACGTCTACCTCCCGGACGGGTCCGGGCTCGACCTCCTCGGGTCCTGCGACGCCTTCGTGCTCAGCGCGGCCGGTGAACCGGGCTCGTTCCGTCGTGCGGTGCGCTGCGGGGCGCTGGGCTACCTCGTCAAACCGTTCGGCGAGGCCGTCCTGCACACCCGGCTGCGCGCCTACGCCCGCTACCGCAGGGTGCTCGCCACGGCCGAGGAGCACGGTCAGCCCCTCGACCAGGACGTCGCCGACGCCGCCTTCCGCGCCCTGCACGCCGACGCCGCGGCCACCCGCGGGGGGAGCGCCGCGACGAGCGCCACCCGCGACCTCGTCCTGCGGGCCCTCGCCGAGGCCGCCGAGCCGCTGTCGGCCGCCGACGTCGCGGCCGCCACCGGGATCTCGCGGGCCACCGCCCAGCGCCACCTCGCCGCGCTCGACGGGGAGGGCAAGCTCGCCCTTCGCCTGCGCTACGGGGCCACGGGACGGCCCGAGCAGCGCTACGCGCCGCTGACCTGAGCCCGACGTGACCCGATCGGGTGACTTCAGGGCCGTTCGGGGTGGGTCGTCGTGACGCGGCCGACCGGGTGAAGTAGACAGAACGTGTGGGCTCGATGACGATGAGCAGTCAACGAGCTGCTCAGGTGAAGCCAGCGCCTGGAGTGGCCCGCGTGACACGAGGGACGACGACGAGGAAGGACCCCGGGATGAGCCGCTGGCCCTGGTCGGCGCGGCACTCGGCGGGCGACGACGTCCGCACCCGGGTCGTGCCCTGGGCGATCGTCTCGCCCCTCGTGGTGGTGGGCGTGGTCGCCCTCGTCGAGGTGCTCGCCGCCGGAGGGCCCTCGCTGCGGGTGCTGCTGGCCGCGCTGGCCGGTGGCCTGGTCGCCGCTCTCCTGCTCCTCGTCCTGGCCCTGCAGTCGGCCGTGCGCCTCGACGGCGAGGGCCGTCACCAGCAGGAGGCGCTCGACGCCGCCCTGCGGCAGGCGCTGCACGACCCGCTGACCGACCTCGGCAACCGCCAGCTGTTCACCGACCGCCTCCAGCACGCCCTGGCCCGCCGCAGCTCCGGCGCCTGCGCCGTCCTGTACCTCGACCTCGACGGGTTCAAGGGCGTGAACGACACCCACGGGCACGCCGTGGGCGACATCGTCCTCGTCGAGGTCGCGAACCGGCTGCGCGCCGCCGTGCGCCCCGAGGACACCGTGGCCCGGTTCGGCGGCGACGAGTTCGCCGTCCTGTGCGAGGACCTGGCCGACGAGCTGAACGCCTCGCGCATCGCCGAGCGCGTCGTGAACTCCATCGCCGACCGGCCCATCGAGTTCGGTGGTGGCCGTCGCCTGGTCATCACTCCCAGCGTGGGCATCGCGCTGGCCCGCGACGAGGCGGACGCCTCGAAGCTCCTGCGCCGGGCCGACGCCGCGCTGTACCGGGCGAAGGAGGGCGGCAAGGCCCGTTCGGAACTCTTCGACGAGCGCATGCAGGCCCAGGCCGTCGACACGCTGCAGACCGAGGACGACCTCGCCCTCGCCGTGGCCGAGGGGCAGTTGCGCCTGCACTACCAGCCGATCGTCGACCTGCGCGACGGGCACGTGCAGGGCGTCGAGGCGCTGCTGCGCTGGCAGCACCCCCGCCGGGGGTTGCTGCAGCCGGCCGAGTTCGTGCCGCTGGCCGAGCGCAGCGGCCTCATCGTCGACATCGGCAAGTGGGTCATCGACGAGGCGTGGAAGACGTTGGAGCACTGGTACTCCACCATCGAGGACTGCCGCCTGACCATCGCCGTGAACGTCTCGCGGCGCCAGCTTGCCAACGCCGAACTGCTCGACGCCGTCGCGTCCTCGCAGCCGACCGGTCCGGCCGGGAACGCGCTGCTGGTCGAGGTGAGCGAGGAACTCCTCGTCGCCGACGCGAACGCGGGGTTCTCGACGTTGCACGCGCTGCGGATGATGGGCGTCCGCGTCGCGGTCGACGACTTCGGGGCGGGGGTCTCCTCGCTCGCCCACCTGCAGACGATGCCCATCGACCACGTCAAGGTGGACCGGCACTTCGTCGCCGGGCTCGGCCGGCACCGCCAGGACGAGGCGGTCGTCGCCGGGATCATCGGCATGGCGAAGAACATGGGCGTGGGCGTCGTGGCGGAGGGCGTGGAGTCCTCCGACCAGCTCGAGGCGCTGAAGCGGCTCGGCTGCGACTCGGCCCAGGGTTTCCTCCTCGGCCGGCCGAGTCCGGACGTGCGCGACGTCGTGGACCTGCCGGCCCTGGAGGCACGGCAGGGCGCTGCTCCCGCTGTGCAGGAGGCGGTGCGGTAGGTTCCCGGGGTGCCGCGGATCGACCTCGAGGACCTCGACGACCCCCGGTACACGGGTTTCCTGCGCGACTTCACCGCGCTGCGCGACGTGCAGCTGCGGACGCGCCGGGAGCCGGCCGAGGGGTTGTTCCTGGCCGAGAGCGTCGAGGTGATCCGCCGGGCGTTGGAGAACGGGTACGCGCCGCGGTCGTTCCTCGTCTCCCCGCACCGGTACGCCGAGCTCGCCGGGGACCTGCCCGACGACGCCCCGGTCTTCGTGGCGCCGCCCCGGACCGTCGAGGCGTTGACCGGTGTCGACCTGCACCGCGGGGCGCTGGGGTCCTTCGCGCGTCCGGCGCCGCGCAGCGTGGCCGACCTGCTGGCGGCGCTGCCGCCCGGCCCGGCCCGGCTCGTCGTGCTCGAGGACATCGCCGACGCCACGAACGTCGGCGCCATCGTCCGGTCGGTCGCGGCGTTCGGGGTCGACGGGTTCGTCGTGAGCCCGCGGTGCGCCGACCCGCTGTACCGGCGCAGCGTGCGCGTCTCGATGGGGACCGTCCTGCACCTGCCGTGGGCGCGGGCGGTGTCCTGGCCGGGGGACCTCGACCTCCTGCGCGAGGCGGGGTTCACGGTCGCCGCGCTCGCCCTGTCGGACGACTCGGTGGCGCTGGGGGAGTTCGCGGCGCCCGAGCGGCTCGCGTTCCTGCTCGGCACGGAGGGGGACGGGCTGAGCCGGCGGGCGGTGGCCGCCGCCGACGTCGTCGTCCGCATCCCCATGGACCCGCGCGTCGACAGCCTCAACGTCGCCGCCGCGAGCGCGGTCGCGTTGTGGGAGACGCGGCGGGCGTAGCGTGGACCGCGTGCGCGTCGCCGTCCTGGGAGCCGGAGCGTGGGGGACGACCGTCGCCGGTGTCCTCGCGCAAAGCGCCGACGTCGCGTTGTGGTGCCGGCGGGGCGAACTCGCCGAGGAGGTCGCGGCGACCCGCGAGAACTCCCGCTACCTGCCCGGCGTGGAACTGCCGGACCGGATCCTCGCGACCCCCGACGTCGCGGTGGCCCTGGGTGGGGCGTCGCTGGTCGTGCTGGCCGTACCGTTGCAGCAGTTGCGGTCCCGGCTCGCCGCCTGGCGACCGGAGTTCCCCGACGTTCCGGTCGTGAACCTCGCCAAGGGCGTCGAGACGGCGACGGGGCAGTTCGGGACGGAGGTCGTGCAGGACGTGCTGCGCGACCGGCAGGTGCTCGCGCTGTCGGGACCGAACCTCGCCGCCGAGATCGCACGCGGACAACCGGCGGCCACGGTCGTGGCGGGGTCGGACGCCGCGGTGGCGACGGCCGTCGCGACCGCCTTCACGACACCGCAGTTCCACGCGCACGCGGTCACCGACGTCGTCGGGGTCGACGTCGCGGGTGCGTTCAAGAACGTCGTGGCCCTCGCGGTCGGGATGGTCGAGGGCGCCGGGCTGGGGGCGAACGCGCGGGCGGCGGTGCTGACGCTGGGTCTCAGCGAGATGGCCGCCCTCGGCGGGCGGCTCGGGGCGCGGCCGGAGACGTTCCTGGGCCTGGCCGGGGCCGGGGACCTCGTCGCCACGAGCACGTCGACGCTCTCGCGCAACCACCGCGTCGGGCTGGCGCTGGGGGAGGGGTTGCCGCTCGCGGACGCGGTCGGCCGGGCCGGCGGGACCGCCGAGGGGGTCGCCACTGCCCCCGCCCTGCTCCGCCGCGACGCCGACCTGCCGTTCGTCCGCGACGTCGTGGCGGTGCTCGCGGGGGAGCGGTCACCCGTCGCCGCGGTGTCCCGCCTGCTGTCGGCGACCTGAGACCAGGCGCCGCAGCGCGCACCAGGCCACCGGCAGGTACGGGGCCGGGCCGTCGAACGTCGTGACGCACCCGCCCGGGACGGCACGGACGGCGTGGGCCATCCGGATCCCGAGGACGCGCCACGACCACGTCATGGCGTCCTCGTCGACCGCGGTGATCGTGAAGCGGAGTCGGACCGGTCCGCCGTGGACGCGACCCGTGACGCCTTCGGCGATCCGGTCCGCGTCGGCGTCCACGGACGTCATGTGCGGGGCCCAGGTCGGCCAGCGGGCGATCTGCGCGTAGTCCGCCCAGACCGCCGTGGCCGGCCGCGGGCCCCGCACCGTCAGGCGCATGTCAGCCCTGCGCGATGTCCATGGCGATGTCCACGACCTCCGCGCCCGGGAGGGCGGCGAGGTCGTCGCCCCGGACGACGAGCTTGGAGCGGCGCAGGCCGGAGCCGACGAGCAGCCAGTCGGTGTCGGCGACCCGCTGGTCGACGAGGACCCGCCAGCCGGCGGGGAGTCCGACCGGGGTGATGCCGCCGTACTCCATGCCGGACTCCTCCACGGCGCGGTCCATCGACAGGAACGAGGCCTTGCGCACCTCCAGCAGCCGCTTGACGGCGCCGTTGACGTCGGCCCGGGTGCTCGCCAGGACGACGCACGCGGCGATGCGTTCCTCACCCTCCCGCTTGCCCGCGACGACGACGCAGTTCGCCGACCCGTCGAGCGGGACGCCGGCCGCCTCGACCAGGGCCGCGGTGTCGGCGAGGTCCGGATCGATGTCGGCGACCCACGCGCCCTCCGGCAGGACCGCCCGGACCGCCTCGGGGAGGAGCTCAGGGTGCTCGGCCGCGGGCAGGAGGGTCAGTGAGCCGGCCGCGCGCTGCGGACCACTCACCGGGAGTAGACGGGGCTGAGCGTCGCCCGCGCCAGCACGTGGCCCAACGACGTGAAGGCGGCGACGGTCGGCGTCGCACCCTCGGGCAGGCCGAGCGACTCGACGTCGAGGGCGTGCACGGCGAAGACGTACCGGTGCTCGCGGTCTCCGGGCGGCGGCGCCGCCCCCGTGAAGTCCTGGGTGCCCATGTCGTTGCGCAGGACGGTGGCGCCCTGCGGGGCCGTGGCGCCCTGCTCCAGGCTCGTGACGCCCACCGGGACGTCGACGACCGCCCAGTGCCAGAACCCGGCCGGCGTCGGCGCGTCGGGGTCGAAGCAGTTCACGAGGAAGCTCTTCGTGCCCTCGGGGAACCCGTCCCAGCTCAACTGCGGCGAGACGTTGCCGCCGGCGTGCTTCTCGTCCATCTGCTCACCCGACGTGACGTCGGTGGAGTGCAGCGCGAAGCTCGGCACCGTGGGGAGCAGGGAGTAGGGGTCCGGGGCGATGGGTCGTTCGAGGTCCATGCACCCGACGCTAACGGGCGCGGGCCGGACCGGCCCCTCGACCGGTCCGGACCGCGTTCCCAGGAGCTGCGCGTCAGTCCTTGCGGACCAGGGGGGCGTCCAGCGGCTGGTCCTTGCCGTACAGGACGGCCTGCGTCGCGCGGTGTGCCTTGGGGTTCAGCACGATCGGCGCGAGCAGGTTCATGGTGGCCTTCTCGGCCCCGCCCTGCATGTTGACGACGGCCAGCACGGCCCCGTCCTTCTCGTCGACGATCTCCAGGGAACGCGCGGTGTCCCCGTCGATCATCGGCTCGTAGTCGGGGTAGAAGGGCATGGGGTCGGCGACGACCAGCTGGAGGCTGGGGTCCGACGTGGACCGCATGGTGAAGAACAGGCCGTCCTCGTCGAGGGGTTCGAGCTCGAAGCTGCGGTGCTCCTCGAGACCCACGAGGGGGGAGATGAACTCGATCTTGGGAGTTGTTTCGGAAGCGATGCTCACAACGACGATCCCTTCGTCTGCAAGCCCCCGAGGACTCCTCCCGGGGGCAGGTCGCTGGCTGCTCGGCCACTACAGACAGTAGCGAAGAATCAGCGATCCGTCGCGGCACTCGTGTCTCTCCCGGAACGCACGAACGCCCCGCCGACAGCTCGGCGGGGCGCTTGGTGCGTGGAGGCGTCAGGGGGCCAGCAGCGGCGCCCGCAGGGGGAGGTCGGTCCCCACGAGCACTGCCTGCGCAGCCCGCAGGTTCCGGTGGTTGATGACGATCGGTGCCAGCAGGTTGACGGTCGCCGTCGCCGGGTCGTCCCCGATGTTGACGACGTTGAGGACGGCGGCCTCGCTCGCCTCGCGCAGGTCGAGCGCGGCCACCGTCTCGTCGTCGATCTCGGGGGCGTAGCCCGGGAAGAACCGCCCCGGCGCGACGACCACCAGCCGCGTCCGGGTCCCGCCCGCCTCGCGCAGCGACCACAGGTTCCCCTCCTCGTCCAGCGGCTGGAGGTGGAAGGCCGTGTGGTTCGGCAGGCCCATGATCGGCGAGACGAACTCGATGACGGGAGCGGACACGGGCGCGTCGGTCATGAGGGTCACTCTAGGAACTCCGGAGGGGTGGACGAGTCAGCGGAGGAAGTCGAGCAGGGAGACCTGGACGGTCTTCGCGGTCGCCTGGAGGGCCGCCTGGTAGGCGATGTTCTGCTGGTTGAACTCCAGGTACGCCTTCATCGGGTCCACGCCCTGGACGTCGTCGAGCTGGGACTGCAGGTACTGCAGCTGCGTCGTGTTGACGTCGTCCGCGTGGTCGAGCTGGTTGGTCTTCGCGCCGATGACGGCGCGGGCGTTGGTGGCCAGGTTGATGCGGCTGTCGATCGTCGTGAGCGTCGTGCTGCTGGTGCTCAGGTTCCCCGCCGCGATGTCGTCGGCGAGGGTGTCGAGCTCCTGGAAGACCGTCGTGGTCCCCGGCGCCTGCGCGCCGTAGACGCTGTTGCCGGAGATGTTCACCGACGTCGTCACACCGGGGGAGATGGTGCGGGTGACCGCGCCGCCGTCGTCGTTCGAGGTGTACGGGGACGTCGTCGTGAAGGCGGTGGTCGTCGCCGAGGTGCCCGCGAACACGGCCCGGCCCTGGTACTGGGTGTTCGCGTCCCCCAGCACGGTGTTCTTGATCTCCCGGATCTGCTTCGCGATGGCCGCGCGGCCGTTCGCGTCGAGCGCGCTGTTGCCGGCCTGGACCGTGAGGTCGCGGACCTTCTGCAGCGCGGACGTGGTGCTGTCCAGCGCCGGCTCCTGCGTCGTCATCCACCCGCGCGCCTCGTAGAGGTTCCGGGAGTTCTCGGTGTTGACGGCGATCTGGTCGTTGAGGCGCAACGCCGCGGCGGCGCGCACGGAGTCGTCCGAGCCCTTGGGCAGGGACGTCCCGCTGGTGATCTGCTCCTGGAACTTCGCCGCACGAGCCTGCGTGTTCTGCAGGTTCGTGAGCGCGTTCGTCGCGAGGCTGCGCTGGGTGATGCGGCCGAGCATGGTCTCTCCTCCGGTCAGGTCAGTCGTCAGCGGCCGACGAGGCCGGTGCGGTTGATGAGGGTGTCGAGCGCCTCGTCGATGCTGGTGAGGACGCGGGCGGCCGCCGAGTACGCGTGCTGGTAGGCCACCAGGTTCGTCATCTCCTCGTCGAGGTTGACGCCCGAGACGCCGTCGCGGACGGCGCCGGACTTCAGCGACACCTGCGAGGCGAGGTCGGCCCGGTTGGACGCGGACTGGGTCGAGGCGGCGAGGTTCGTCACGTTGGTGCGCCAGGTGCTCTTGACGTCGCCGAAGGCGTTCTTGACAGCCGTCGCGTAGACGCGGTCCGCCGAGCCGGTCCCGGTGCCCGTGCCCGTGCTGTCGCGGAACGTCGCCGTCGTCACCGACACCTGCAGCTGCGAGGCCTTGACCGGGTCACCGGCCGTCCAGCCCGCAGCCACGCTGCTGAAGAACGTGCCGTCGTAGGCGCCGTTGACCGTCGTCGCCAGCTTGGTGGCGAAGTCGTCCAGACCCTTCTGCTGGTCGACGAGGGTCTTGTTCGCGCCGTCCAGCGTGGCCTTCAGCGACCCCGTGACCGGCCCGGCGTCCTGACCTCCGATGGACACGACGAACTGGTTGCCGATCTTCTCCGCCCCGGGGGCGACAGGGGTGCGGTCGGTGGTGCTCGTGACGGTGCCGATCTGGAGTCCGTAGGAGAAGTCACCGCTGACCAGGGCGGCGTTCCCGACGAGGACGTCGACCGTGCCGTCCTGGCGGTCCACCACGCGGGCGCCCGTGAGGTCGGCGAGCTGGTTGAGGTACTGGTCGCGCTGGTCGAGGAGCTCGTTGGCCGAGGCGCCGTTGACGAGGGTCTCGCGGATCGAGGTGTTGAGCTTGGCGACGTTCACCGCGATGGTGTTCGCCTGGCTCGCCAGCGTCTGGGCCTGCAGGCCGAGTTGGTCGTACTGCGCTTCGAGCTGCTTGTCCATCCCGACGAGCTCGGTCGCCACGGCCTGGCTGCGCGTCACGACCAGCGCCTGTGCGCCGGCGAGACCGTCGTTGCCGCTCTTGGCCGCGAGGTCGCTCCAGGACGCGGAGAGGTCGGAGAGGCTCTTGCTGAGCCCGGTCGCGCCCGTGTCGCCGATGGCGTTCTCGATGCTGGACCACACGGTGCTCGCGGTGGCCTGCTCCTTGGCGGCCGCGGAGTCCTGACGGGCGGTGGCCGTCGCCAGGGCGTCCGAGACGCGCGACAGGCCCGTGACCACGACGCCGTCACCGGGGACGAACTTCTGGCTGAACTGGCCCGTCTGGTTCAGGACGCTCGCGGACTGCTCGACGCGCTGGCGCGAGTAGCCCTCCGTGCCGACGTTGGCGATGTTCTGGCCCGTGACCTCCATGCCGCGCTGAGCGGCGGACAGGGCGCGGGAGGCGGTGGTGATGCCGGAGAAGGTGCTCATCGTCTGGGGTCCTTTCAGCAGGCCGGTCAGAGTGCTTCGTCGACGAAGTGGGCGCGGGAGCCACCGGTCGGCGCGGCCATGTTCTTGCCCTTGGCGGTGTAGGTGTCGAGGGGCTTGTCCAGCCCGAGCAGCGTCTCGCGCAGGGCGCGGGAGCCGGCGTTGAGGAGGTCGCGGTTGGCGTCGGCCAGGTCCTGGATCTCCGCGGTGAGGGTGAGGAACGCGTCGCGGTGACCGCGGAAGATCTCACCCCACGGGTCCGGCGCCGCGTCGGCCACGGCGTTGAGGCTCGGGCCGGGTTCGAGGTCGAGCTCGGCGGCCACGGCGTCGACCTCGGTCGCGCGCAGGAGCTCGGTCGTCCGGATCTGCTCCATGACGAACTCGACCTCGCGGGTCGCGTGCGCCAGCCAGCGCGTCCGGCCACTGGCCAGCACGAGCTGCTCCTCCTCCAGCTTGAACAGGAGCAGCTCCAGCAGCTCCCGCTCCTTCCAGAGGATGCCGGAGACCTCGGCGAGTCCCATGCGTGTCCTTCCCCGTTGCCTGTCGTGGGTGGTGCTCGAGGCGTCCATCGGCGGGCGGTACCACGAGCTGAGGCGGCGAGAGGGTGGATCGGGGAGGTCGGCTGGCGAGGATCGGCCCAGGACGACGGGGGAGGGGGCGGTCACGTGACCGTGTCGATCGGCTCGGCGCTGCCCCTGCACGTGGAGGACCTGCCGCAGGACGGCCGGGCCGCGCATCGAGCTCGTCGACGGGGGCCTTCTCGTGACGCCCCTGGCAGGGCCCGGTCACCAGCACGTCGTGGGCGAGCTGTACAGCGCGCTGCGAGCCAGCGCTGTCCTCTCCGAGGACAGTCCCTACGTCGACCCGTCAGACGTCCTCCTGGTGGTTGAGGTCGAGTCGCCCTCGACGAAGTCCACCGATCGCTCGCTCAAGCGGGACCGCTACGCGCAGTGGCGCATACCGAGCTACTGGATCGTCGACACGGAGGCGCGCACGGTGACCCGTCTGCGGCTCGGTGGACAGCGACTCCACGAGGTCGGTGACCCCGAGGGGAGCTGGCTCTCGTCCGTGGACGTCACCGCGGTCTGGCCGCGCTGACTCAGGTCCCCGCCTTGCGGACGAACTGCGCGTTCTTCGACGGCTTGCGCAGGGCGTAGGGCCGGCCGTCCTCGCGGGCTCGTCGCATCTCCTGGTTCAAGACGCGCGCCTCCTCCTCCATCGCGCGGTTGACCGCGCTCTGGTCGAGCCCGCGCGAGCGCTCCTTCGCGATGTGGTCGTTGCGGCCGATCTCGTGCTCGACGTCGAGGAAGTTCTTCGCGCACAACGCGTAGAGGGCGCTCACGCGCTCCTCGTTCTTCACCGCGTAGTTGTCGAGGAAGGTCGGTGTCAGCCAGCCCTTCTTGTAGGCGAACTCCAGGTCCTGCACGACCTGCCACAGCGGCTTCACGAACGTCCTCCTGCCTCACTGGTCCCACGCGCCTCAGGGTTCGGGCGACGGGTGCTCCGCAACAACTCTCGGCGCATGGGTGGGGTCCGCTGAACCCGTCTGGGCCGATCGGGTCGGACGTCACCCCGACCGCCGATCGGCGCACAGCGCGTGGCGCCGGCGGTCCCGTTCGGCGCAACGCGCCGGGGTGACGACTCACCCGATCGGCGCTCAAGTCACGAGGGGGAACGTGCCGAGAAGGGGTGTGTGACCGCAGACGTTGCCACCGCCACCCGGGAGCTCCCCATGGTCGAGCTCAGCGCAGCCCAGCGCAGCTCGCTCGTCGAGCAGCACCTGCCGCTCGTCGGCTACATCACCTCCGAGTTCATCGGTCGTCTGCCCTCGCACGTGAGCCGCGACGACCTGACCTCGGCCGGCCTCATGGCGCTCTTCCAGGCCTCGCGGGCCTACGACCCGACCACGGGCGTCCCGTTCAACCGCTACGCCAACACCCGCATCCGCGGCGCCATCCTCGACGACCTGCGCGGCCAGGACTGGGCCTCGCGCGGCGTCCGCAGCCGCCAGCGCAAGCTGTCGCAGACCGAGGACCAGCTGACCACCCAGCTCGGCCGCACGCCGACGTCCGCCGAGCTCGCCTCCACCCTCGGGGTGTCCGAGAAGGAGCTCGCCGAGACCCGCGACGAGGCGCAGCGTTCCATGGTGCTGTCGATGCAGGGTTTCACCGCCGAGGGCGCCTCCCTCGACGACCACCTGCCGACCCACACGCCCGGCCCCGAGCAGGAGCTCCTGCACCGCGAGCGCCTGGGCTACCTGCGCTCGGCCGTCGACGTCCTGCCCGAGCGGCTGCGGCACGTCGTGGAGGGCTACTTCCTGCAGGAGCGCCCCATGGCCGAGCTGGCCGAGGAGCTCGGCGTCTCGGAGTCCCGCATCTCGCAGATGCGCGCCGAGGCCCTCGTCCTGCTGCGCGACGGCATGAACACGCACCTGTCGCCCGAGATGGTGCTGAAGTCCTCCGGGTCCGGCGCGGCCGTGAAGCGCAAGGAGGCGTACTACGCCGCCGTCGGGACGCAGAGCGACTTCCGCAGCCGGCTGGCGCTGAGCAGCTTCGCGCAGTTTTCCGTGCCGGTGGCGCGGACGGCCTGACCGCGGCGGCCGCGTCTGGACACCCACCACACGTCCGGGCCCGACACGTCCGTCGCCCTCGAATGCGAGGCCAGTCAGCTCCTTCGCTGCTGTGAGAAACTTCGAGCGCTCTGCCGACCTTCGCTTGCACTCTCCCCACAGATGCGCGGCCGTGATGGCGATGGACTCGATCCGCATCGCCGTCGTGGACGGGGTCCGGCCCGCGTTGCACGACCGAGCCTCATCGCCGGTCCTCGGCCCTCCGCATGGGCTGGTTGGCGCCAGACGTCACGGACACGTGGGTTCGGGAGGTCACTGCGGTGGCCGGAACCGATCCCGATGCCGGACGCGCCGCAAGACGGCAGACAAGCTCCCGGTCCTGCGCGCGCGCTGGAGGGCGCTCCAGGTGCGGTCCGGCCGCGCCGGGGCAGGCTGGGTCTGCGCGTGGTGGTCGCCGTAGTTCTTTGAGCAAGGATCGGGCGCGAGCGCCGTTGCGCTGAGGTTCGGTCCTCAACTGGCCATTCCGAAGAGCTTCTCGGCGGAACTTGCGCCATCCGGCGTGCGCGGAGAGCCAGCCGACGCCGACGACGGCCCAGCCCTAACCCGCGCCACGTCCTCATCGAAACCGAAGGACCGTAAGCACAGGGGGACGGTGCACGTGCAAGCAGAACGGTGAGCGGGTCGTGTCGTCGGCGCCGGGCCTACCCGACGTCAAGCCCACGGGGGCGGTGTGCGACGTCTGCCGCGTGATACTTCCTGCGGCTAGCCCTACAGGGCCCTTATCCCGAGGGCGGTGCCCACCTCCTGAGTGGACTCGGTGCTCCTACGGGCTTTTCGACCACACTTGTCGCCACCTACTTCAAGAGCTGGTGAAGGCCTGGACGTCGGCGCCTGCGGGGTCCAGATGCGCGGTGACGCTCGGCAACTTGGCCTGGGCCGGATCCAGCGGCCGGTCGAACTGGGTACGCAGCGACGCCGCGTCGGGCTGGTCGCACACGCTGTGCAGCAGCGACTTCATCGAACGGCAGCTCGTCTTGGGCGTCACCGCCACCAAGTTCGCCGCGTAGTGCGTGCGGCACCGCTGCCAGGACGCGCCGAGCAGGGTGGCGCCGATCGCAGCGACCAGGCCAGCCTGGGCGTCGGAGGTCACCAGTCGCACCCCGGACAGGCCGCGGGCGGTGAGGTCGCGGAAGAATCCTAACCAGCCGGTCCCGTGCTCAGCGGAGGAGACCAGCAGGCCCAGGATGTACCGGTGCCCATCGGCCTTCACCCCGACAGCCGACAGGGCGTGGACGTTGGCGACCACATGACGGGGCGGCCGTCCTCGCGAATCTTGACACCAACGAGCCGGCGGCGGCGAAGGTGTAACGGCCGCAGGAAGGGGGCGGGTGCGGGACGCCTCGACCTGAGAAGCCAGGTCATTCGCCATCTCACTGACCTGCAACTTCGAAAACCTCGTGATGCCGAGGGTCTCGACCAGCTTCTCCATCCTGCTGGTGGACACCCCCAGCAGATGGGCGGTGGGTACGACGATGGTCAGGGCGCGTTCGGCGCGGCGGGCGCCCCTCCAGCAGCCAGTCGTGGAAGTAGGAGCTGAGCGCAGCTTGGGGATGGCCCCGCAGTGTCCGCGTCGATCGTCCCGGGGAGGGTGTCGAGGGGTCGGTGGCGGTAGCCGTTGCGGGTGTTGACCCGCTCCGGGCTGGAGGCTCCGTACTCCGCGCCGCAGGCGGCGTCGGCGGACATGAGGGTGTCGATGAAGGCGCGCAGCATGATGTGCATCAGGTCCGGGCTGGCTTGAGCGAGGTCCTCGTCCAGGAGATGGGCAGGGTCCATCATGGGGTTTATGGTCATCGCGGTGTCCTCTTCGACTTGAGGGGGAACTCACTTCGAAGCATCACGCGGTGGCCGCCTTCTACGTGTCAGCCGCGCCCGTCGGCGGGGTGGTCGCACACCACTCTGCTGGACTGCACTCCACTCGAACACACCGGAACGCTGCCGGCCGGCCCCGGACCTCGGTCACGGGAAGGAGCAAGGGTGCTACCGCAGGATGCTGAGGCAGAGGCGCACGGCAAGGACCACGCGCTGGAGCGGTGCTGGTGGGCTGGGCGGTCCGCGCGGCGGTCGAGGAGTCTTCCCCGTGCGCGCACCACGATCGTGCGGCGGACCGGGAGGAGCACCGCCCCGCCACCAGGTGCAGGGATTCCTACTCTGCGCGAGGGGGGCCGGGGATGAGGATGGGGGCCGCACGTCTGCAGCCACCTCGTGTAGCCCTCGGACACCGCCGGCACGCTTGAGCGCGCGCCGGCGGCATCGCGTCACAGCGCGACGAGGTGCGGTTCGGGGTCCAGGATGCTGTGGTATTGCTCGAGCCAGCCTAGTGCTCCGTCAGGATCCGCCTCCATGTAGCGGTCGAACTTGGCCTTGCGATCCTGCTCGCGGCTCCACCCCATGTGCTTGATGGTGAGGTCCGTGAACCCGACCACACCCTCCGAGCCGAGGGGGAAGGACCCGCAGTGGTGAGTGGCGTCCCTCCACCTGTTCGGTGCCGTGGGATCGAAGCGAACCGCTCGGACCCACTGGCGGTGATGCGCCGTCCAGAACTTGTCGTCGCGGTAGTGCGTGTCCGACCACATGTCGCACAACCGGAAGCTCATGCTGTCCACTCCAGGCAAGAACTTCGTCGTGAGGATGAGGCGGAGTCGTTCGACGTGGTCCTCGGGCAAGAGTTCGTCGGCGTCGAACCCCAAGATCCAGTCTCCTCGTCTCGCCATCCTCGTGGCCGTGTCCCACAGCCGCTGACGCTGGAAGCGCTCGTCGCGCGCGAACATGCTGACCGCGCTCTCGAGCACCTCGTCGGCGTACTGGTAGGCGATCTCACGCGTCGTGTCCGTGCTGGCGTCATCGAGCACCACGACGTGGTCGCTGAGGAAGCGAGCCTGTCGCAGCGCCTCGTGGAGCCATCGATCGGCTTCGTTCTTGACCAGCATCATGCTGATCACGTTCACCATCAGATCGCCCTTCGAGCGGATCGGGGATTCTTGTCGCAAGTCACGATGCCCCCACCGTGACCCCCACGGACGGGCGTCCTGCCGCGGCCGGAAAGTGCTCAAGGATCTCGCGCGCCGCGTACTCGGCGGCCCGGCCGTCGCCGTAAGGGTTGGCCACGGCGCTCATGCGTCGGTAGTCGTCGTCTTCGAGGAGGAGTTCTCGCACCGCGCCCACGATCGCCTCGCGTCCTGTCCCGATGAGGCGGGCGCATCCGGCGTCGACGGCCTCGGGACGCTCGGTGCTGGCACGCATCACCAGGACCGGTTTGCCGAGGCTGGGGGCCTCCTCCTGGAGTCCTCCTGAATCCGTCAGGACCACCGACGCGTCTCGCAGGGCGGCGACCATGTCGCGGTAGGGGAGCGGCGGGACCACCTGCACGTTATCGAGGCCGTCCATCGCCGCGAGTACTCGGCCCTTGAGCTCAGGGTTGGGGTGGGCGGCCCAGAGGAACCGTTGCCTTCGGTGGGTCGTCGCGAGGTGACGAACCGCGTCGAGGATGCCCTGGAAGGCGGCCCCCCACGATTCTCTGCGGTGGGCGGTCACGAGGACGTGGCCACGGCGGCCTCCGTCGATCATACTGCCGGCGTCCTCGGTGGCGGGGGCCAGTCCGGCCACCGTTGTGAGCAGGGCGTCGATGACGGTGTTGCCGGTGACCGCGATCCGCTCAGCGGCGACGCCCTCCCGCACCAGAGCGGCCCGGGCCCGCTCTGTCGGAGCGAGGTGCAAGTCGGCGATCTGGCCGATCAGCCGACGATTTCCTTCCTCAGGAAACGGGTTGTGCAGGTCCGCTGTGCGAAGACCGGCTTCTAGGTGGACGACTGGAACCCTGGCGTTGAAGGCAGCAAGAGCCGCTGCGAGAGCCGACGTGGTGTCGCCTTGGACCACAACGGCGGCGACGTCGGCCTGATTGAGGTGCTCTGTAGTCCCTGCTTCGACGTCGGCGAGGAGACGGCCGAGGGTTCGCCCATCCGGCCACGGGCCGAGGGTCACCTCAGGCGAGAGACCGAACGAGGTCAGGACGTCGCTCACCACGGTCGTGTGCTGGCCCGTGCTGAGGACGCGCACGGCAGTGCCGCTCGCGCGCAGTCGTGCGATGAGCGGGGCCATCTTGATGGCCTCCGGCCTCGTTCCGACGACGGCCACGACGTACTGGTCAGACACCGGCGACGACTCCCGCCTCGGCCAGGAAGTGCGGAAGTCGCTGCAGGTCGGACTTGCGGTAGAGGTGCAGGGGAGGTAAATGAGTGTCCGCGTGGAGCCGAAGCCCCACGGCCATCGCGCGAACGCAGAAGTGCCGGTCCTCTCCGTTCAGGGAGAGGTTCGGGATCTCGGCAAAAGACACACCGCGCATCATGGCCTCGCGTGACAACAGGGTGCAGGCCCCGAGGCCTCCGACCTCGTAGACGCCGGGGATGCGCAACACGTCGAGGAACTCCTGCGCGCGACGCGCCTCCTCGTGGGCCGAGATGATCTCACCTCGGCGCCGGTAGACGATGTCGTAGGAGTCGCGGAGCCACACTTGGGGCCATTCCGGGCTGCCGGGTTGCCAGGACGTCCAGAAGACCTCGCTGACGATGTCCTTGCCGAGACTCGCCAGGTGTCCGATCGTGCCGGGGCGGAGGACGATGTCGGAGTCGACGAAGAAGATGTGGTCGTACCCGCCGTCCCGTGCGTGATCGATCAGCGCGTCCTTGAATTCCGCCACCCGCCAGATGAGGCCGTCCTTCCAGTGGTGGGTGTTCTCGTCCCGGTGGTACCGCTGGGCAGGCGGGACCTTGACCACGGTGGTGTTGGGATGTTTCGAGGAGAAGTCCGCCAGCAGTTCGGAGGAGCGGGCGTCGTGGTTGTCATCGACGAAGGCGTAGTCAACGACGAGTCCGTTCGTCTCCTGCAGGATGAGGTTGTCAAGGAATGCGGCCAGGATCTCGGGATCCTGCTGGACCGGGGATGCTGTCAAGACCCGGGTCGGCGACATCGGGGTGCTCCTAGGGCTGGTTCAGGACGGGGGCGAGCGTGCGGCGCGCGTGTCGGGCTGCGAGGTTCAGACCGGAGCGAGGACCGAGGCGACGTTCGGTGCGTAGCGAGAGAGCTGCGCCGTCAGCGGAATGCGCTCGTGCTGCGGGACGACGGCGAGCATGGAATCAAGGGCGGGCCGCACGTCCTCCTCGCCCACCTCGACGAGGACGCTCGCACACAGGATTCGGGTGATGGTGTCCCGCTCGCCTCGGGCGAGGGCGATGCGGCGCAGGGGGCAGAGCTCCACCACGCCGGCTTCGCGGCACCGCAGGGACCACTCCAGAGCCTTCTCGAAGCTGAGGGTCGGCCACTGCTTGGACACCGCGACGAGGACCGCCGTGCGGGAGCGCTCCGTGCTCCAGAGGTGCTCGAAGAACACGTCGGTAGCGTCAGCCCGGCACGTCTGCAATTGTGCGAGGTAGGGCTTGAGCAGGTTGGCCGGCAGTGCCTCCGCCAGGCGGCGCACACCGTTGTGCGCCTCGCTGGACAGGAGGAGGGCGCTGACCGGGGAGATGTTCGAGATCCCGGTGGCAACGTGCTCGAGCAGCATCTCGGCCGCTTCCCGCCCCCGACCCTGACGAGCGATGCTGGTGATGAGTTCGTCGGTGTGGGCGCGGGCACGGAACTGGGCCTGGCTGAACATCCGGTCGTCCTCGAGGGAGCGGATCAGACGCTCAGCCTCGGCCCAGTCGCCGGCGGCCATGCTGACGTGTGCTCGGAGTGCGTTGCAGGCGTGCGGGCTCTCCCCCCAGGCCGCCATGCGGTCGATCCAGTCGCGCGCCACATCGAGCTGCAGTTGGTTGAGAGCGCTGAGAACAACAGTCTGACCCGACATGATGCCGTAGGACGCGGGGATCGTGTCCAGGTCGAGCTCCGCGAACGTGCTGAGGGCCTTGGCGTGGTTCCCTGCGAGTGCAGCTGACCTACCGACGTTCACGATGAGCTCGTCGATGTTGCGGGCACCTCGCGCGCGCGCCTTCTCGAGCGCGCTCTCCGCCAGCCTGAGGTTGCGCTCGCCCTTGTTCCGTTCGTTCAGGTGCATCGCTGTGTAGCCATAGTGTCGCAGGTGGATCGCCTCGTTGAGGACGTGCGGGGCCTCCTGCCAACGACCGACGATCGCTTCGTGGAGGGCGCCCTCCCAACGACAGTGCGACCTCCTCAGGACACGCGCGACCATCGCTCTGTGCTCTGCGCCGCCGTCGGTGAAGGCGCTGGAGACGACCTCGACGGCGAAGCTCTGCGCCGAGGCGAGGTGCAGGGACCTGCGCCAGGCTCGAGGATCCCCTTGCACGACCTCGTCGGCGTCTACGCTCAGTACCCATTCGCCCCGGCAGTGCTCCAACGCTCGGTTGCGGGCGGCTCCGAAGTCGTCGTCCCAGTACCCCTCGATCACGATCGCGCCGTATTCACGCGCGATCTCCACCGTCCGGTCGCTGCTGCCGGTGTCGTAGACGACCACCTCGTCCGCGAACGCGATCACTGCCGTCAACGAGGCAGCGAGGAACTCTTCCTCGTCCTTCACGATGTAGCAAGCGCTGATGAAGACCGGTTCGTCGCTCATGTGTGCCCTCTCGCAAGGTGCCGCGGCACCACCACCCGTTCAGCCCATCCATCGGCAGCCGGTCGACCCGACCTGAGCACGCCCAGGTGTGCCCCGGACGCCCCTCGCGAAACACTGGTCACACCCGCTACGTCTGGCGGGCGCCTAAGCGCGGGCCTCCGCCACGTGAAGGGGGTCTCAGGACACGAACGCTGCTCACAGCTAGTCACCTTAGAGCTACCTAGGGCATCATTGAAGAGCAGTCTCGAGCACGCAGGGTGTGGATGAGGACTTCCACCTGTTACCCCGGGGATCCTGGGGTGCGCCTCGTGCCACCGGGGGGCACGGCCGAACGGGCGACGTCGAAGAACATGACCGGAAACGTTCAGGTCGCGGTCGCTGGCTCCGATGGAGTCAGTGGCTGGCCCGCGAGGGCAGGCCAGGCCGGACCACGGATGGACCGGTAACCCCCACATCGACCCCACTCACGGAGGAATGAACATCATGGGTCTTCGCGTCAACAACAACATCGCGGCTCTGAACAGCTACCGGAACCTGCAGGCGACGGACAAGCAGCTCAACTCCTCCTTGGAGAAGTTGTCCTCCGGTCTGCGGATCAACAAGGCTGCTGACGACGCTGCCGGCCTGGTGATCTCCGAGGGTCTGCGTTCGCAGATCGGCGGTCTCACCGTTGCGGCCCGCAACGCCCAGGACGGCGTCAACGTCGCCCAGACCGCGGACGGCGCGCTGAGCACCTCCACGACCATCCTGCAGCGCATGCGTGACCTGGCTGTCCAGTCGGCCAACGACACCAACGACACCACGTCCCGCGCGGCCATCCAGAAGGAGATCACCTCCCTCTCGGCCGAGCTCGACCGCATCTCGGACAAGTCCTCCTTCAACGGTGTCAACCTGCTCGACGGCACCTTCGCGGGCAAGGTCTTCCAGGTCGGCGCGTTCAACGGCGACACGATCAGCTTTGACGTCAAGTCCGGTGCCTCTGCGGCGTCGGCCGTCGTCGCGGCCACCGAGACCTTCACGTCGACCGGTGCCTTCGACAACGCGGCCGTCAGCGCGGCCACGTCGATCTCGATCGGCGGCAACACGGTCAGCTTCGCCGTCAGCTCGTCGGCTGCTTCCATCGTTGCGGCGATCAACGCCGACCCCACGGTGGGTGCCGCGTGGAACGCCACGACGAATGCTGCTGGGTCCCTCATCCTGACCTCCAAGGTGGCTGGCAACGTCACCGACGCTGCGGTCAGCTTCGGTGGCGCGACCTTCGCTGGCACCGAGGTTCAGGGTGCGGTTGCCTCCGCCGCCGTCAAGGCCGACTCCTTCGGCTCCGGTGGTCTTGGTCTCGGCACGCTCAACCTGTCCACCCAGTCGGGTGCGGCGTCGGCGATCGCGACGATCGACACCGCCCTGAAGACGGTCTCCTCGGCTCGCGCCTCCATCGGTGCGCTCCAGAACCGCTTCGAGCACGTCATCAACTCCGTCAACGTCGCGGTCGAGAACCTGACCGCGTCGGAGTCGGCCATCCGCGACACCGACATGGCCAAGGAGATGACGAAGTTCACCCGCAGCCAGATCCTCTCGCAGGCTGGTACGAGCATGCTGGCGCAGGCGAACTCCGCCTCGCAGAACGTCCTCACGCTGCTGCGCGGCTGAGTCTGACATGAGGTGGTCCGACCTCGGTCGAGCCACTTCCTGAGGCGGGGGTGCCGGTGATGCCGGCACCCTCGCCTGTCTCCACATCAACCTCGACCAGACAGGAAGGGTGACCGGAATGGCTTCCGTCTCATCGTCCACTGTCGACGGATTGATCAGCGGGCTCGACACCAGCGCGATCATCAGCAAGCTGCTCACCGCGGACGCCGCTCCGCAGACGCAGCTCAAGACGAACGTCAGCGCAGCCCAGCTGAAGGTGACGGCCTACCAGTCCGTCAACACCAAGATGTCGGCACTCCAGACCGCCGCGGACAACCTCTCCAAGGCGACCACCTGGGCTTCGGCGAAGGCCACCTCCTCGAGCGACTCGGTCGTGGCCACCGCGAGCAGCACGGCGCAGCCGGGCAGCGTCACGCTCGACGTCCGCAACCTCGCGAGCGGTCGCAGCGTCATCAGCAAGGACTTCTACAGCGCCACCGACACGAACGCCGCGTCGGACATGGGTTACCCGCTGGACGTGGTCGCCAACGGGCAGATCGTGGGAACGGTCAGCCCGAGCCGCGGCACCCTCAGCGACGTCGTCTCGGCCATCAACAAGGCGACGACTCTCGGCATCACCGCCGTCGCCGTGCGGGTGGGGGACAACCAGTACCGCCTGCAGATCACGTCGACCAAGACGGGTGCGCAGGACGGGGACTTCAAGCTGGTCCCGCGCAACTCGGACGGCACGTCGGCCGGGGTGAACGGCGCCCAGAGCACGGACTTCGACAACCTCACGGTGGCGGCGAACGCTCAGGCGTTCATCGTCGGTGACGGGTCCAGCGGCAGCACGAGCGTGCCGGTCAGCAGCCCGACGAACACGTTCCAGGAACTGCTGAGCGGCGTCAACGTGACGGCGAGCAAGACCGGCGTCGCCAAGGTGACCGTGGCCGGCGACCCGAGCGCCGTCGCGGACGCGGTCGGAGCCCTCGTGAAGGCAGCGAACGACGCGGTCGGCGAGATCACCACGCAGTCCCGCCCCGGCGCCGTCGGGTCGGACGGCAAGGTGGTCGGTGGTGGCACCCTGCGGGGTGACGCCATCCTGCGTCAGCTCAAGACGTCCCTCCTCGGGACCGTCACGAGCGCTCTTGGGAACAACGTCTCCCCGGCGCAGTTCGGCATTCAGTCCACGAAGGACGGCGAACTCACCTTCGACAAGGCGAAGTTCCTGGAGTCCTACGGCAAGGACCCCGTCGCGGCCCAGCAGCTGCTGGCGCCGAAGAGCGTGGACACCGCGTCGACGGCCAGCGGTCTGGTGGACCGGTTGAGCGCGCTCGCCAAGAGCGCGACCGACCAGTACACCGGTCAGCTGACCACTGCGATCACCGGGCAGAACACCACGATCAGCGACCTCACGAAGAGGATCGCCGACTGGGACGACCGCCTGGCCGACCGCAAGGTGCGCTACCAGAAGTACTACAGCTCGCTCGAGACGTCCCTCGGCAAGCTGCAGAACCAGTCCAGCTGGTTGGCCGGGCAGCTGTCCAAGCTCGGCTGAACCGACGAGACGGTCCGGCGGGAGCCGGGTGCGCGTGAGCGCACCCGGCTCCTTTCGCGTTCCGGCCACTTTCAGGAATCCGCCCGCGTTGCCGATGGAGTGCACGACAATCCGTCCACCCCACGGAGGACCACCGCATGACCTCGATGACGTACGGCCGTTCCAAGAACCGCTACCTCGGGGACGCGCTCGCCACGGCCACGCCGGCGACGCTGCTCGTGATGCTCTACGACCGCCTCTTGCTGGACCTGCAGCGGGCTGAGAAGGCGCAGCGCGAGCAGGACCGCGAAACCGCGCACACCAACCTCATCCACGCCCAGGCCATCGTCCAGGAACTGCAGAGCAGCCTCGACCTGGAGGCCTGGGAAGGTGCTCCCGGCCTGATGTCGCTCTACACGTGGCTGTTGCAGGAGATGTCGAACGCGAACGTCGACTGCGACCCCGAACGCACCGCGCGCTGCCGCGTCGACACCGTCGAGCCGCTCGCCGAGGCGTGGCGCGAGGCGGCGCTCAAGGGCATGGCGGGCTCGACGGGCAGCGCGTGAACCAGGCCGGCGCTGCTGCCCAACCTTCCGAGTGGATCGCGGCGTGGGCAGAGGCGCTGCGGACCGTCGAGGGGGACGTCCTGCTCGCCGAGGACCTCCTGCGCCGTCTGCACGGCGACCCCGGGTTCGTCCCGGAGGTCCCGGTCGGGGACTCGTGGACGTCCCCGGACGTCACCGGGCCAGTCCCGGAGCAGTTCGCCGAGCGTGCCCGCCGGTTGCTCGCCCGGCAGGAGGAGGTCGGGGCGGCGCTGGAGGAGGCGATGCACCACGTCCGCTCCCAGACGCGGGCGCTGGCGAAGCTGGACCGGGCCGAGTCCCGGCCGGTGTTCCTCGACACGGCGGTGTGAGGCGCGCGAACGGGTGACGTTCTAGATAACGAGGCAAGTTCTAGAACCTTCGGGTCGATGAGCAGGTGAGCCCCGGCGACGGTCCGGGGCCCGTCTGCTGCGAGGTGCCCGATGTCCCCGTCCCGCCGTTCGCGTCGTCATGCCGCCGCCGTCGGCACGCTGGCCCTCGCCCTCGTTCTGGCCCCGCTGCCGTCGACGTGGGGGATCGGACCGCAAGCGGCCGTGGCCGCGGTCAGCTCGAACCAGACGGCGCCCTCGGGCGTCCAGGCCGACGCGACGGCGACCGGCGTCTACGTCCAGTGGACGGCCAAGACCGACGGACCCTCCGGCTACCAGGTCCAGTACGACACCAGCCTCATCGGTCTGGGACTCGGGTCCACGATCAAGGACGTCGCCGGCGGCGCCACGACGTCGACGTTCATCAACGGCAGTTTCCTGAACTCCTTCGCCGTGCGGGTTCGGGCGGTCTACGGCTCCGGTGTCCTCAAGACGTATTCGGACTGGTCCGGGGCGGTGTCGGCGACGCCGAACCTCAACGGCAGTACCCCGGCACGGCCTGCGGGCCTGACGGCGACCCCCGGGCAGGACAGCGTCGTCCTGGCCTGGAACCCGCCGCCCGCGGACAGCCGGACGGCCGTGAAGGTCTACCGGAACGGGACCCAGGTGGCGACCGTCGCGGTCCCCACGACGACGTGGACCGACACCACCGGAGTCCTGGGGACCCAGTACACGTACCACCTCGTCGCCGTGGGGTCGCAGCCGCAGTACGTGTCCGCGAACTCCGACAGCGTGGTGGCGGGTCCCTACGACCGGATCCCGCCGGCCGCGCCCGCCGGGCTGGCCGCGGTGGCCGGTGACGCGACCGCCACCCTGTCGTGGACGGCGGGGACGGAGTCCGACCTCGACCACTACGAGGTCACTCGCGGGGGAACGGTCACGACCGTCCCGCGCGCAACCCCGTCCGTGACCTTCACCGGGCTCACCAACGGTCTCGCCCACACCTGGTCGGTCACCGCGGTCGACCGGTGGGGCAACGTCTCCGCGACGAGCAGCGTGTCCGCCACGCCCCGGGACACCACCCCGCCGGACGTCCCCGCGGGCCTGTCCGTGAGTCCGGGGGACGCCGCGCTCACCGTCACCTGGAACGCTTCCGCCGCCGCGGACACCGCCGGCTACCGCCTCTACGTCGACGGCGTCGCCCGCCCGGTCACGACCGCCCGGACGGCGCAGCTCACGGGGCTGGTCAACGGCCGTTCGTACTCGGTGTCCGTCGCAGCGGTCGACCTGGTGGGCAACGAGTCCGCCCGCAGCCAGACCGTCGCGGGCACCCCGCGCGACCTCACTCCGCCGGGCGCCCCCGCAGGGCTGGCCGCGGTGGCGGGGGACGGGCAGGTCGCCCTGTCCTGGACGGCGAACACCGAACCCGACCTCGCCTCCTACCGGGTCGTGGACGCGGCCGGTGGGGTCCTGGCCACCGTTCCCGCCCCGGGCAGGACGGCCGTCGTGACCGGTCTGGTGAACGGGACGACGCAGTCCTTCCGGGTGATCGCCGTCGACACCGCCGGGAACCCCTCCGCCCCCAGCACGGCCGTCAGCGCCACGCCGCGCGACCTCACCCCGCCGGGAGCACCGACGGGTCTGGTGGCGACTCCCGGCGACGGGAGCGCGACGCTGGGCTGGGCCATCAACCCGGAGGCCGACGTCGCCCGCTACGACGTCCTCGACGGCGCCGGCGCCGTGGTGGCCTCGGTGGCTCACCCCGCCACCGGTGTGGTCGTCGGCGGCCTGGTGAACGGCTCGGCGTCGACGTTCCGCCTCGTCGCCGTCGACCGCGCGGGGAACACGTCGGCTGCCAGCCAGGCCGTGTCGGTGACGCCTCGCGACACCACGCCCCCGACCGCACCCTCCGGCGTCGCCGCCACCGCCGGCGACGCCACCGCCGTGGTGACGTGGACGGCCTCGGCCAGCCCCGACGTCACCCGGTACGAGGTCGTCGACCAGACGGGTTCCGTCCGCGCCACCGCACCCGCCGGCGCGACGGGCACGACCGTGACCGGCCTGCTCAACGGCACCACCTACACCTTCTCCGTCGTCGCCGTGGACGCGGCGGGCAACCGGTCCCCGGCCGGGTCGGCCGCTCCGGTGTCCCCGCAGGCACCGGCGCTGGCGGCCCCCACGGGGCTGGCGGTGACGGGGCAGGACGCGTCGGGGACCGTCGGCTGGACCGCGGTGGCGGGCGCGGCCTCCTACCAGGTGCTGCTGGACGGGGCGGTGTCCGCCAGCGTGACGGGGACCTCGGCGGCCCTGACCGGTCTGGTCAACGGCCGCACCTACGCGGTGACGGTGCGCGCCGTCGCCGCGGGCGGGCAGCCCGGCACCCTCTCGTCCTCGGTGTCCCTCACACCGCGGGCGGCCGCGCCCGCACCCACCGCGCCCCCGGTCAGCGGGTCGGGTTCGGCCGGCGTGTCCACCACGCGCGACGGACGGTTCAGCCTCGTCGGCACCGCGGCCCAGCTCGAGCCGTCGGACACGAACTCGCTGTTCGAGCTGTACCTGCGCGACTCGGTGGCCGGCACCGTGACCCGGCTCGACCCCTCGGCCGCCGGGACCGACCTCGGCGCCAGCCAGACGGCCATCAGCGCCGACGGCCGCTTCGTCGTCGTCGTGACGTCCGCGGCCAAGGTCGCCGCCGACACCAACAAGCTGCCGGACGTGTACCGGTTCGACCGGTGGACCTCGACGTGGGAACTGGTCTCCGTCCCGACCTCCGGGAAGGTCGCGACGGTGGCGGGCACCGAGTTGCAGTCCCAGACGCGCGTCTACAGCCAGGCGCCGGCTGTGGCGGCCAGCGAAGACGGCAGGTTCGTCTTCTTCTACTCGGCCAGGACGGACCTCGTGCCCGACGACACCAACGGGACCGTCGACCTCTTCCGCAAGGACATGACCAGCGGCGTGGTCGTCCGCGTCTCGACGACCACGACCGGTGGCCAGCTCGGCGCCGGTGCGACCGGCCCGGCGCTGGCCGTGACGCCGGACGGTCGGTTCGCCGTGTTCCCCTCTTCGGTGCAGAACATGGCCGTGCTGTGGCGCAAGGACCTCCAGACCGGAGCCCTCGACGTCGTCTCCGGGCGTGGCCAGTGGGGGAGCCTCAGTGCGGCCTACCCGGTCAGCAACGACTCGCGCGACACCTCCGTCAGCGACGACGGCCGGTTCGTGGCCTTCAGCTCGAGCACGACGGCACTGACCCCCAACGCCGCCGAGTACCTCGTGTACCGGCGCGACATGACCGTCGCGGGCCAGTTCAGCCGGGTCGGGATCCAGACGACGACGTCCCGCTGGGAGCACGGCGCGCAGCTGGACCCGACCGGCCGGTGGGTGTTCTTCGCGACCACGGCGAAGGTGGGTGCGGACACGGACAACCGGACCGACTGGTACCGGACCGACGCGCAGAACCCCGGTGCGCCGGCCGTCATGGTCACGTCCCAGGCCGACGGGACGCCGACCTCCCGGCGGCTCACCACCCAGGAGTCCACTGCCGAGTACGGCGTCGTGCACGTCCTGTCGGCCGACTCCGTCCTCGTGACGACCATGCAGTCCCTCGTGCCGGCGGACACCAACGGCGTCGTCGACACCTACAGCAAGAACCTCACGACCGGCTCCGTCGTCTCCCGGATGTGAGGGACACCGTGCCGTAGCGTCGCACCGTGCAGCTCAGCGCGTGCCTCATCGTCCGCGACGCCGCCGACACGCTCGGGCCCTGCCTGGACGCGTTGGTCGGCGTCGTGGACGAGGTCGTCGTCCTCGACACCGGTTCGGTCGACGGCACGTGGGAGCTGCTGCGGGGGCGACCCGGTGTCCGGTCGTCGCAGGCTCCGTGGACCGACGACTTCGCCGCCGCCCGGAACACGGTCCTCGCCGCCGCGCGGGGGGAGTGGGTCCTCAGCGTGGACGCCGACGAGGTCCTCGTCGCCGGCGGAGGTGCGCTGCGCCGCAGTCTGTCCCACGAACCCGGGAGGACGCTGGCCGTCTGCGTGCGCAACCTCGGGGCGGACGGGGGACGGGACTACGAGTTCTCCGCGGTGCGGTTGTTCCGGCGTGAGGGGGCGGTCTGGAACGGCCGGGTGCACGAGCAGGTCGGCCACCCCGCGCACCGCGACGAAGCGCCCGGGGAACTGCCGCGCGACGTCGCACGGCTGGACCACCGGGGGTACGCCGACGAGGGCGCGCGCCGCCGCAAGGGCGAACGCAACCTCCGGCTGGCAGTCGGGGAGTTCGAGCAGCTGCGCACCCGGCCCGGGGCCACCGCCGAGCAGCTCGCCGGTGCCGCGCTCGACCTGGGCAGGTCGGCGCTCGGTGCGGGCGACCGTCAGCGGGCCGTGGACGCCTTCGAGGTGGTGCGCGAGCTGGTCGCGTCCGGTCCGTCGTGGTGCCAGGCGACCGACTACCTCGCCCGTGTCCTGCTGGGGGCCGGGGAGGCCGGACTGGGCATCGTGCTGGCCGACCAGCTCGTCCTAGCGGGCGTCGACCCCCGGTACTGCCGGTGGTTGCGGGCGCAGGGCCTGGCGCAGCAGGGTCGGACGCGTGACGCTCTGGCCGAACTCGACGGGCTGACGACGATCGTCGACACGGCGGGCCGGCGCCACGATCCGGTGGCCCTCGACGTCCTGCGCCGGTTGTGCCGGGAGGCCGCGACGGGCTGACGGTTCAGGCCGCCGCGATCCGCAACGGCGCGGGCCGCGCGAGGTGGTACCCCTGCCCCAACCCCACCCCGAGCTCCCGCAGCACCGCGAGTTCTGCGGCCGTCTCGATCCCCTCGGCGATGATCCGCGCGCCGGTGGCCTGCGCGAACGTCACGAGGCCGGCGGCCAGGGCCCGGCGGGAGGTGTCGGCGTCGATGCCGCGCACGAGGGAGATGTCGAGCTTGATGAAGTCCGGCAGCACCGCCAGGACGTGCGACAACGACGCGTACCCCGCTCCGGTGTCGTCCACGGCGATGCGCAGGCCGTTGCGGCGCAACGGCTCGAGCGCCTGCAGGAGGGCCGTGTAGTCCGCGACGGCGGAGTGCTCGGTGATCTCGACGACGACGCGGTCCAGCGGCAGCGCCTGCAGGCGCCGTAGGAAACCCGGCGTCGTGATGGTGGAGGGGGAGACGTTGAGGGCGAGGAAACCCGGCAGGTGGGGCAGCCCCTGGAGCGCGTTGTCGAGGGCGGACAGTTCCAGGTCCTCCCCGGCGCCGACCTCGGCGGCGTCCGCGAACCAGCGGTCGGGGCTCGGGGTTCCCGCGGGGAACCGGCTGAGCGCCTCGGCGCCGACGGTGGCGCCGGAGACGAGGTCGACGACGGGCTGGTAGACGACGACGGGGCCGCCGGAGGCGTCGAGGTCGGCGAGCCGTGCCAGTCGCGCCCGCCGCAGCCGGCGCGCCCCGTCCTCCTCCTCGACGAGTTCCATGACGGCGTCGGCGACGGCGATGAGGACCTCGGCGTCGCGGTCGCGCAACCCGGGGTCGGGCTGGCGGGACAGGGCGCACAGCGTCCCGTAGAGCGAGCCGTCGCGTCGCCGCAACGGGATGCCGACGTACGTCCGCGCGCCCGCCGCCCGCGCCGAGGACTGCTCGAACGCGGGGACGCCCAGGTCGGGCACCACGAAGGGCCGGCCGGTGGCGACGACCCGGTCGCACAGCCCGTCGTCCTGGGCGGCCGGCATGCCCGGCACGTACGGGACCGTCCGCGGGCAGGCCACGTTGCGGATGAGGCGGCGTTCGCCCTCGATGGTCGTGATGAAGGCGATGTCGGCGCCCAGCTGGCGCCGGGCGAGGTCGAGGAGGGCGTCCAGGGGACTGCGGCCGGGGGCGGGGGGAGCGGGGGCCGGCCGGCGGTGCGGTGTCGTCGGCACGTCGGCGACCAGGCGCTCTTCGGCGCTCGCCCACGTCGCGAACAGGGTCGTCTCGTACGAGCGCGTCGCGTGCCCGGTCCGGGTGCCGATCCCGTCGGCGGCCAGCGCGGTGCGCAGCCGCTCCGTGAGGGCGGCGGCCCCGGTCGCGTCCGTCCCCGGCAGCAGCAGCCCGAACCGGTCCGGCGCGGTGCGGGCGATGAGGTCGCCGTCCCGCAACCGCGCCGTGGCGGCCCCGGCGGCGCGGTGCAGGAGGGCGTCCCCGGCGGGCAGCCCGAGCTCGGCGTTGACCTCGGCCAGCCCCTGCACCTCGAGCAGCACCAGCGAGACGGGGACGGCGTGCCGGGCGGCGTGCTGCTCCTCGGCGGCCAGGGCCTCCTGCCAGGCGGGCAGCGTCGCGATCCCGGTCACCTCGTCGACCCGGCCGTCGACGGCGGCGTGCCGGTCCGCGCGGGTCCGGTCGGCGAGCTCGAGCTCGGCGGCGAGCAGTGCCCCCAGCAGGTCACCCTGCAACCGGATGCTGTCCAACAGCCCGGGCAGCCGGGTGCCTTCCCCCTCGCCGATGCCGCACAACGTCGCCAGGACCCGCCCGTCGGGCGAGGTCAGGGGCACGCTGACGACGGAGACGGGCACCCCCTCGACGGTCCCGGGGCGGTCGGCCAGGGAGTCCGGCCACCGCGGCATCGCCAGGGACAGCGGGTGCGCGCCCTGCTCGACCACGCGGCGGCAGTGCGTGTCGGCCCACGGCAGCGCGTCGCCGACCTGGACGCCGAGGACGGGGTCCAGGGCGGCGACGAGCACCTGGTCCGGCCCCTCGGTGCGTCCGATCCACCAGCTGCGCAGCCCCGCGCGGTCGGCGAGGTCGCGCAGGGCGCGCTGCGCGACGGCGACGAAGTCCACCGCGTTCACGGGCGCGGAGGGGACGGACGGGGACACGTGCACGTGATCGGATCCCCTTCCGAAGTGCTTGAGAATTCGTCCACCGCGTGGGCGAACGCTTCCAGGATGTCAACGCTGCGTAAAAGGAGTGTGACGGACGAAACGCTTCGCGTGTGCCGACCGATGGAAGTGGACAGTGGGGAACAGCTCGCCACGCACCGCAGGAGACCACCGGGAGACCCGATGCCGACCACCCGCACCACGCTCGCCGCGTGCCTCGTGCTGCAGGGCACCACCGACACCGGTGCCCTCGCACCCGCGCTCGAGCAGGACCTGCGCGGTCTCGTGGACGTCGCCGACGAGGTCGTCGTCTACGACACCGCCGACCACATCGCCCCCGGCAGCCCCGCCTTCGCGGCCACGCTGCACCCCGCCGTCACGGTCGTCTCGGGCTTCTGGGCCGACGACCGCGAGCGCGCCCAGGAGGCGGCGCTGGCCCACGTCGGGTCCGACTGGGCGCTGTGCGTCCTCGCCGGTGAGCGGGTCACGGCCTCCACCGAGGAGCTGCGCGACCTGCTGCACCGCGCCACCGACGTCCCCGCCATGTCCGTCCGGGTCGACGACGTCGTCCGCGGCACCCACCGCTCGGCGCGGCTGCTGCACAAGGCCGCCTCGGGCACGCGCCGCACCGGCGACGTCCCCGAGGTGCCGAGCGCGCTGCTGACCGTCCGCCAGCCCGTCGCCACCACCGCCAGCGTCCCGCGGCAGCGCGGAGTCTTCGACCGGGTCTGACGCGCGGCGGGGCCGGTGCGTGGTGCGCGGCCCCGCCGCGGTGGCCGCGGCTGGCCTGGAGGCACCCCCGGGAGGTCGTCACGTGTCCGAGCAGCTGGTCGAGTCGCACACCGGCGTGGGTCCGGGGCTGACCGGGGAGCAGGTCGAGCAGCTTCCGGAGACGCCGCGCGCCGGGTGAGCCGACGGGCAGGTGCTCCAGACCCCGACCCTGTCCCACGACGTCCGAGGACGCCGACGTGGGGGACTGCTCGGCTGAGACGTCAGTCCCCCGAGACGGAGAAGTGCTGGTAGTCCTTCAGCGACGACCATTCCCCGCCCCACGAGAACCCGTGGTCGGCGAAGGCCCGCACGACGGGGTCGCCGGCCAGGACGACCCCTCGGCCCGGTCGCCGCTCGACGAACGCGCGACCGGCGGCGGGCAGCACGGTGGTGCCCTTGACGTAGGGGTTCTCGACGGGGTTGAGGTCGATCGCCGTGCCGTAGGAGTGCTCCGAGAAACCCGTGCCGCCCGTCGTTCGGCGGCAGTTGAACGCCGAGGTGTTGTCCGCGGCCATCGAGGCGTCGTCCGAGCCGCCGAACGCCTCGACGGGTTCCATCCGGGCGACGGGTAAGCGCTGGGCGTACAACTGCGCGAACACCGCGACGACGGCGGCGGCCACGTCGGCGTGGACGACGAGCCGTCCCGTCGAGGGGGCGCCGGCGAAGTCGACGAAGGACACCGTGACCGTCCGCAGCTTCTCCGGCGCGACGGGGCACCCGGGTCGCCAGGACGCGGACAGTTCCGCGGCCGTCACGGGCGCCACCGACGAGGTGAACGCCGGCGTCACCGGGGTCTGGACCGGGCGGGCCTGGCGGGTGACGTGCGCCGACGGGGGGCCGGAGGGTTCCGTCGCGACGGGTACCGCACAGGCCCCCAGCAGCAGGGGCACGGCGATGACTGCGCTGCGTAGGCGGAACCTCACTGCTCGCATCGCCGCACGCTACCCCGTCAGGCGGCGCGCACCGGGGACGTCGACGACGCGCTCGTCACGTCGACCGTCCGGGCCTGCTGCGAGACCCCCGCGACGACGGCGAGGAACAGCGCCGGGCCGACCATCTCGCAGGCCTCCTCGACGGTCTGCAGCGTCCCGAGCAGCAGACCCTGCTCGCTGAACCCGCTGTCCGACAGCGCGTTCGCCACCATCTCCAGGCCGACGGAACCGCCGACGTACAACGCGCCGGCCAGCAGGACGAGGGCCGCGGTCCGGCGGGGCAGGGCCAGCAGGAACCGCGCGTAGAACAGCGCGACGAGGACGACCGCGGGCAGCGCGGCGGCGACCCAGGCGTACTTGAACACCCCGGAATCACCGACGACCGCGGTCATCGGTCCGACGAACCGCTCGTGCAGCGCCACGAGCTCGTCCAGGGACAGGTAGCAGAACCCGGCCCCCAGGACCATCCAGTGCCAGGCCCAGCGGCGGCCCTCGACGAGCGCCTGACGCCCCACCTCGAACGTCACCAGACCGGTGACGGTGAGCAGGACCGCGGAGTACCACGACGGCAGGTTCGTCTCGGCGTTCACGTCGACGAACTTGCGGGCCGACACGACCGCCCCGGCGTCGACGCCGAACGCCACCGTCAGCAGCAGGAACAGGTAGCTGAGGGCCGACAGCACCACGGCCGCCCCCAGCAGGACGAGGAACAGGTGGCGTGGTCGGACGGTGACTCGAAGCATCGCGGGGACCCCCCGTCGAGCCCGGTGCCGGGAACTCTGGCGGTGGGCGGGGTCACAGGTTAACCACGGATGAACCAGTGGTGAACCCGGAACCGTGGGCCGAACGGGTGACTTCCGGAGCCGCGACCAGTTTCCCGTCTCGCAGGTCCAGCACACGGTCGGCCCGGTCCACGCCCTCCTCGCGGTGCGCGAGCAGCAGGACGCTGCGACCGGACCGGGCGTCGAGCAGGTCGGCCACGAGCTGGCGTCCCGTCTCCACGTCCAGACCCTCGGACGGCTCGTCGAGCACGAGCACCCGCACGTCGGCCAGCAGGGCGCGGGCCATCGCCAGCCGACGGCGCTCCCCGCCGGACAAGGGTGCGCCGCCGTCGCCCACACGGGAGTCCAGCCCCCGGGGCAGCGCGCGGAACCACTCACCGAGCCGGACCCGGTCCAGCACCGCGAGGAGCTCGTCGTCGGAGCGGTCCGGGGCGGCCAGCAGCAGGTTCTGCCGGACCGAGGTCGCGAAGACGTGCTCGTCGTCGCCGACCCGGCCGACGACCGACCGGACGTCGTCCCCGGCCAGGTCACCGGCGTCGACACCGTCGAGCAGCACCCGGCCGTCCACCGGGTCGAGGAAGCGCTGCAGCACCGCGGCCAGGGTCGACTTCCCCGAACCGGACGGCCCGCGGACCGCGACGACCTCCCCGGCGCGCAGCTCGAGGTCCACGAGGTCGAGGCAGGGGTCGACGGCCGCGGGGTCCCAGTCCGCCCGCACGCCCCGCAGGCTCAGGACGGTCGGCGACGGCGGCGCGAGCGGTCGTGGCGCAGTGGGTTCAACGGCCGGGACGGAGGTGTCCAGCAGCGCCGTCTCCCGCTGCCGGGCGCGCCGGGCGCGGACGGCGGCCCGCGCGGCGTCGGGCAGGCCACGGGCGGCGTCGGCGAGCACCACCCCGGCCAGCACCGCGGCCGCGGTCCACGCGACGGGGGTGCCCCCCGTCCCGACCAGACGTCCGGCGACGGCCGCGGTCCCCAGGGCCACGAGGCCGGCGCCCGCGGCGGTCAGCCCGGCGGTCGCGGCGGCGGCCCGCGCGCGTCGCCGGTCGGCCGCGGCCACGACGGACTGCCTGTGCCGCAGCGTGTCCAGGGCGTCCTCGGCCGGCAGCGTCTGGAGGTCCTCGACGGCGTCGAGGACCTCCACGGTGGCCGCACTGAGCGCGCCCGTACCGGTGCGGTGCGCATCCCCGTCCGCCCCCTCGCGGCGCTCGGCGGCCGCGGCGACGGCCGGTGCGCCGACCACCGCCACCAGCAGCCCGGGGACGGCGGCGAGCGCGAGCAGCGGGTGCAGCGCGGTGAGCGCCGCCAGAGCCAGCAGCACGGCGACGACCGTGACGGTCGCCGGGTGCCGGGCCCGCAGGACCCCGTCCACGCGGGCGTCGACGTCGTCGGCGAGCTGGACCAGCAGTTCGCCCGAGCGTCCGGACCGCTTGCGGGACAACGGACCCGGCAGCCTCGGCACGAGGGCGGCGACGACGTCGGAGCGCCACCGCGCGAGCCGGGCGAAGGCGACGTCGTGGCTCAGCAGCCGCTCGGCGTAGACGAGCAGGGGCCGCGCCGTGGCGCTGGCGCGCACGACCACGGCCGCCACCGACAGGGTCAGCACGGGTGGGCGGTCGGCGGCCGTCACCAGCAGCCACGTCGCGGCGGCCGTCAACGTCAGGCCGGCCAGGACGGCGACGACGCCGGTCGCGACCGCCAGGGCACCCGCCCACCGGCCGCGACGGGCCGGCTCGGCGGGGGCGGAGAGCACGACTTCCGCCCCCGATGGCGCCCCTGGAGGGGCGGAAAGAGTGTTTTCCACGTGGGAGTCGGGGGCCGGGGGGAGGGGGCGGGCGAGGGTGGTGGTGCGGTCGGCCGCGGCGAGGAGGGCGGGGCGGTGGGCGACGACGAGGACGGCGAGCCCGTCGTCGTGGGCCAGGGACCGCAGGGTCGCGACGACGGCCGCCTCGGCGACCGGGTCGAGGTGGGCGGTCGGCTCGTCCAGCACCAGCACCCGCGCGCCCAGGCGCGCCGAGAGCACCGTCCGGGCCAGGGCCACCCGCTGACGCTGACCGGCCGACAGGCCCGCCGCGTGCTCCCCGAGCGGGGTGGCCGGGTCCAGGTCGGCGGCGGCCACCTCGGCCAGCACACTGCGGACCTGCTCGTCGGTGGTCTCGCGGCCGGCGCGGACGGCGTCCGCCACCGTCACCGCGTGGCCGAACTCGGGTCGCTGGGGCAGGTGCGCCACCGACGCGGGGAGCTCGACGGTGCCGTCGTCGGGGACGAGCACCCCCGCCGCGACACGGGCCACGGTCGTCTTGCCCGCCCCGCTCGGCCCGGCGAGGGCGTGCAGCTCGCCGGGGACGACGTCGAGGTCGACCCCGTCCACGACCGCCGTGCCGTCCTCGCGCCGCACGCCCACCGCCCGCAGCCGGACCCCCGCGGCCGGCGAGGGGACGCCGCGCCGCGGCAGGGGAGCGGTGAGCACCGCGTCGACGTCGTCGACGACCGCGGTCGCGTCGGCGGTGTCGTGGAACCGCGCGCCGACCTCCCGCAGCGGCCGGTACGCCTCCGGGGCCAGCAGGATGACGAGGACCGCGGTGTGCAGGTCCAGCGTCCCCCCGGCCAGCCGCATCCCCGCCGTCACCGCGACCAGGCCCACCGAGAGCGTCCCGACGAGGTCCAGGGCCGTGGAGGACAGGAAGGCCACCCGCAGCACCGACAGCGTCGCGCGGCGGTGGGCGTCCGTCGTCGCCGCGACGGCCGCGACCTGCCGCTGCGCCCGCCGGTGGGCGCGCAACGTCGGCAGGCCGCGGACGGTGTCGAGGAAGTGCGCGGCCAGCGTCCGCTGCGTGCGCCACTGCCGGTCCGCGCGCGCCTGCGTCGCCTTGCCCAGCAGCACGGCGAACACCGGGACCAGGGGCAGCGTCAGGAGCACCGTCACCGCGGACTCGAGGTCGGTGAGGGCCAGCAGCACCAGCACCACCGGCGGCAGCAGCACCCCGGGCACGAGGGCCGGCAGGTACCGCGTGAACCAGCCGTCCAGGGACGGCAGCCCCTGCGTCAGCAGCGCCGCCAGCCGGCCCCGGCCGAACCGCTCCACCCACGCCGGACCCAGCCGCAGCGCCCGGTCGAGCACCCGGACCCGCAGGTCGTCGCGCACGGCGCTCGCGGTCCGCTGCGCCAGCCTCGTCGCCGCCCAGGAGGCCAGGACGCGGGCGGCGACGGCCACCAGCAGCAGCCGGAGACCCGCGGCCGGATCCGTGCGGTGCCACAGGGACACCACGACGTCGGCGAGCGCCACGGCCTGCAGGACGAGGGCGCCGGCACCGGCCGCCTCGGCGGCACCGATGGCCGCGATGCCCGCGCGCGCCGGCCGGGCGTGCCGCAGCAGCCGGGGGTCGACGGGTCCGCGCGGGCGGTGTGCGGTGCTCACCGGGCGGCTCGGCCCACCGCGGCCGGGCGGGCGGTGCGCCGCGAGGGGCCGCTGGCGACGCGGCGGCGGAACACCCAGTAGGACCACGCCTGGTAGGCGAGCACCCCGGGCAGGATGACGACACCGGCCACCGTGATGAGGTGCAGCGCAGCGGGGGAGGCGGCAGCCGCACCGAGCGTGACGTCCCCGGAGGGCCCGAGGGTGCTGCGCAGCAGGACCCACGCGCCGGTGCCCGCGCCGGTCTGCAGGTGGGCGGTGAACACCGCGACGACGCTACCGGCGACGGCCAGGGTCGTCGCCGCGAACGCGAGGGCCTCGGCCCGGCGCCAGGCGGCGACGGCGGCGACGGCGAGCAGGGCGGCCGCGGCGGCGACGACCGCGTGCCCGGCGGCGATGAACAGCGCCAGCGCGACGACCAGGAGGGCCGGTGCGGTCGCGATCGTCAGGCGACGGGCCCGCTGCCGCAGGACGCCGGTCGTGCGCAGGGCGAGGAACGTCGCGCCGTGCACCGTGGTCAGCAGGACGCCGGCGAACCCGCCGAGCACGGCCCACGGCCCGAACAGCGGGTCCAGGGACCGGCCCAGGCCGCCCAGCCAGCCCTGCACGTGGACCTCGCCGCCGGGGGACAGGGCCAGGCCCGAGACGAGGACCCCCAGGACCGCGCCCCAGGTGCCGGCCAGGAGCAGGGAACTCGCGGCCAGGGCGGCGTCGCACCGGTTCCGCCAGCGTGCGGTGTCGTGCTTGCCGCGGAACTCGATGGCGACCCCCCGCACGGCGAGCAGGAGCAGCAGCGCGATCATCGGCAGGTACAACCCGGAGAGGAGTGCCGCGTACCAGTCGGGGAACGCCGCGAACGTGACGCCGATCGCGGCCACGAGCCACACCTCGTTGCCGTCCCAGACGGGCCCGACGGTGCGGACGGCGGCGCCGCGCTCGGCCTCGGTGCGCCCCAGCAGGGGGCCGAGGAAGCCGACGCCGAAGTCGAAGCCCTCCAGGACGAAGAACAGCACCCAGGCCAGGACGGCGATCCCGAACCACAGGACGGACAGTTCCACGACGGGTCCCTTCTGAACTGACGAGGTGGTGGACTCAGTAGGTGGTGACGAACTCGTCGTCCGCGGCCCGTTCGGTCGGCGCGGGCGCCGGGATCTCGGGCAACCCCTTGCGGACCAGGCGGACCGCGAGCTTGACCCAGACGACGGCCAGGGCGCCGTAGACGACAGTGAACGCGGCCAGGGAGGCGGCGACCTCGGCGAAGGTCAGGCCGGGGGAGACCCCGTCGGCGGTCTTGAACAACCCGAACACCAGCCACGGCTGGCGGGCGGTCTCGGTGAAGATCCAGCCGAAGGAGTTCGCAGCCAGCGGCAGCAGCGGCAGCAGGCCGACCGACCACAGCAGCCCCTGGGCCAGGCGCCGGTCCGGACGCAGGACGCGGGACTTCCGCGTGACCCACAGGTGGGCGGCGGCGACGACGACGGCGAACATGCCCACGCCGATCATGAGCCGGAAGCTCCAGAACGCGACCGGGATCCACGGCACGTAGTCGCCGGGGCCGAACTGCGCGACGTAGGCGTCCTGCAGGTCCTTGGTGCCCAGCACCTGGGCCGAGAACGAACCCTTGGCCAGGAACGACAGGAACCCCGGGACCTCCAGGGAGAACGTCGGCTTGTCACTTCCCGGCGGGGCGTAGGAGAAGATCGAGAACGGGGCGCCGGTCGTGGTCCGGTACAACGCTTCGGCCGCGGCCATCTTCATGGGCTGCACCTGGGTGATGACCTTGCCCAGGACGTCGCCGCTGAGGGCGACGAGGCCGCCGCCGGCCAGCAGGGCCCAGGCCCCGAACCGCGACAGCGTGCGGAAGGCCGCGAACTCGCGGGTGTCCTCGGCGTAGTCGCCGCGCAGCAGGTGCCACACGCCGACGGCCATGACGAGGGCGCCACCGGCCATGACGGCCCCGGCGTAGGTGTGCGGGAACGCCGCGAGGTTCACCTCGTTGAACAGCAGTTCCGAGAAGCTGCCGAGCCGGGCACGGCCGGTCTGCGCGTCGATCGTGTAGGCGACGGGGTTCTGCATGAAGGAGTTCGCCGCGAGGATGACGAACGCGCTGATCGCCGTGCCGACCGCGACGATCCAGATGGTGGCGAGGTGGACCAGGGCCGGCAACCGGTCGCGGCCGAACCACCACAGGCCGAGGAACGTCGCCTCGAGGAAGAAGGCGAGCATCCCCTCCACGGCGAGGGTGGGGCCGAACACGTCGCCGTAGAACCGGGCGAAGGAGCTCCAGGACAGGCCGAACTGGAACTCCTGGACCAGTCCGGTGACGACGCCGACGGCGAAGGTCGTCATGAGCAGCTTGCCGACGAGGAGGGACAGGCGCCCGAACGTGTCGTCGGTGTTCCCTCGCCGGACGCGGCGCAGGTGCGCGGTCTGCAGCAGGGCGGTGAACAGCGCCAGGCTGATCGACAGCGGCACGAAGAGGTAGTGGTAGAGCGTCGTCACCGCGAACTGGAGCCGGGTGAGGTCCTCGATGGTCACGTCCTCCGCCTTCCTACGACGTCCTGTCGTACTACGACCAACTGTAGTACTTGCATCGGTAGTACGACGGCTCGCGTTCGGCAGTGTGTTTGACGTAACATCTACCTGTGGCCCTGGGAGAACTCGAACGCGACGTCATGGACCGCCTGTGGGCGGCCGGTGAGCCGCTGACCGTGCGCGAGGTCCACGAGCAGCTCGCCGAGCACCGCAAGATCGCCTACACGACCGTCATGACGGTGCTGGACCGCCTCGCCAAGAAGCACGTCGTGCGCCAGGAGCGCGAGGGTCGGGCCTTCCGCTACACCCCCGTCGCCTCCCGCGAGCAGATGGTCGCCGAGCTCATGCTCGACGCCCTCGGCGGCGTCCCCTCGGTCGACGACCGGCAGGCCGCCCTCGTCCACTTCATCGGCGGTGTCTCCCCCGCGGAGGCCGCTGCGCTGCGCGAGGCGCTCGACGCCGTGTCGAACGGTGGGGCACCCGAGCGGGGGAACGCCACCCCCACCGCCTGAGCCGTGCACACCACCCGGCCCCGGACGCCGTAGGTTCGGACCGTGACAGCCGTCTGGTTCGCAGCACTGGCGCTGCTCCTGGCGGGTCCCGTCCCGGCGCTCCTGGCGCGTGCGCGGTGGACCTGGCAGGTCCCCCGCGCCGCTCTGGTGCTCTGGCAGGCCATCGCGCTCGGCGCCGTCCTGGCGACCCTGGGGGCGGGCCTGGCCTCGCTGTCCCTGCTGTTCACCGAGGAACCGGGGTTCCCGTTCCTGGAACGGCACGGCGTGGTGCAGACGACGCTCATCGGCCTCGGCTCGGCCCTCGTCGCCATCGTCACCGTCCGGTTCTGGGTGGTCGCGACCCTCGTGGGGATCCGCACCCGCCGCCGCCGCAACCGGCACCGTGACCTGGTGGACCTGCTGCACCGCAACGAGTCCGTCTCCGAGGTCGACGCCGCGCTGCTGTCCGGGACCGGGGTGCGGGTCCTGTCCGGACCGGGCCGCGTCGCCTACTGCGTCCCCGGCGTCCGCTCCCGCGTCGTCGTCTCCGACGCGATGCTCGCGTCCTTGACCGCCGAGGAGGTGCGGGCCGTCCTGGCCCACGAGCGGGCCCACCTGCGGGCCCGGCACGACCTCGTCCTGGAGGGCTTCACCGCCCTGCACGCCGCGTTCCCGCGGTTCGTCTCCAGCCAGGCCGCGCTGGACTCGGTGCGCCTGCTCGTCGAGATGCTCGCCGACGACGCCGCCCGCCGCCGGGCCGGTTCGCAGCCGCTGGCGCGCGCGCTGGTGGCCCTGGCCGGCACCGACGAACCCGGCCGGGAGATGCCGGTCGGCTCCGCGGCCCTGGCCCGCGTGCGCCGCCTGGCGGCCCGCCCCCCGCGACGGGGCCTGTCCGTCGCGACCTACGCCACGGCCGCCGTGGTGCTCGGCGGGCCCACGCTGGCCATCGCCGTCCCCTGGCTGGAGGCCAGCTACCGCGCGCTGGCCGGCTGAGCGGCGACGAGGGGACGCCGTGCGTCCCCGGCGACCGGGCGGTGCACGCCGACCCGCGGTTCGAAGCGGCTGACCGTCAGCAGCGTCTCCGGCGCCACCCCGGTCATCCAGTCCACGACCTGCGTGGTCGGGTCCGCGAACGCGTGCTGCAGGACGGCGTGCTCGAGAACCCGGCCGGGGGAGTAGCGAGCCCACCGCGTCACGAAGCGTCCTTCGAAGACGCCGTAGCGGCCCTGGCCCGGCACCCCCACGACGTAAGCGGCGAGGTCCCCGTCCAGCCGCAGCGTCGCCAGTTCGCGGCGGTCCACCTCGCCCAGCGCCGCGAGCCGGTCCAGCCACGTGCGCCGGCCCGCGGGAGTGTCCAGCGGGCAGGCCAGACCGTGTGCGGCGTCGCGGTCGCGGTAGGCGGCCTCGATCTCCGGCAGCGTCGCGGCGAAGACGTCCGGGTCCCGGCTCAGGACCAGTTCCGCCGTGACGCCGTCGGTGGCGAGCCGGTTCGCGTTCTTGCGCAGGTTCTTGCGCATCCCGGCGCTGACGAGGTGGGCTCCGGGCGCGGGGCGCTCGACCACGGGGACGGGCAGTTCGGCGCCGACCTGGGCGCCGGCCGCGACCGCGAGCGCGCGCACGGCCGGGGTGTCGGGCAGCCCGGTCAGCGCCAGGTCCGTCCCGCGCCGGTCGGCGCCGTCGGCCAGCGCCGCGCCGAGGGGGCCGGCCAGGGCCAGGGCCGCACGCGCGAAGTCCTGGGCGCCTCGGGCCCCCGGGCTGGTCAGCACCCCGCTGCGGTACCCGCCGCCCCCGCTCAGCAGGTCGGTGCGCGTCCCGTCCTGCCCGTGGCGGGCGGCCCGTTCGCGGGTGTCCTGGAGGACGGCCAGCCCCCAGGCGGCGCCGTCGCGGACGGTCACGGCCCAGACGGCGGCGGGCGGGGCGGTGGCCACCGCGCGACGGACCCAGGCCAGGGAGGCGGTCACGGGGTCGGCCGGGGACGGGGTTCCCTCGACGTGGTCGAGGAGGGCCTGGACCGCGTCGCGGCCCTGCACGAGCGAGGCCGCGACGGAGGGGAGGGGGCTGTACTGCTGGGGGATGCTCACGAGAACTCTCCGGCCGGAGCCTGGGCGGGAACGGGAACGGGAACGGGAACGGGAACGGGGACGGGAACGGGGGAGGACGCGGTCGCGAGGCCGGCGTCGTGCCGGAGCAGCCAGTCCTCGAGGTCGGCGGCCGGCAGGGCCTTGGCGTACAGCCAGCCCTGCACGACGTCACAGCCGGCCGCGGCGAGCTCGCGGCAGGTCTCCTCGTCCTCGACCCCCTCGGCGACCAGGCGCAGGCCCAGGGAGTGGGCCAGCCCGATCGTCGAGCGGACGATGGCCAGCGCCCGCGGGTCGTCGGTGAGGTCGGACAGGAACGACTTGTCGAGCTTGAGGTCGTCGATGGGCAGCTCGCGCAGGTACGCCAGCGAGGAGTACCCCGTGCCGTAGTCGTCGACGGCGACCCGGATCCCCCTGCGCCGCAGACCGTCCAGGATCTCCTGGACGCGGACGCGGTCGGCCATGAGGAAGTCCTCGGTGATCTCGATCTCCAGCAGCTCCGCCGGCAGCCCGCGCGCGACGAGCATGGCGCACACGCGGTCCGGCAGCGTGGCGTCACCCAGGGAGGAGGCCGAGAGGTTCACGGCGACGGCCCGCGGGCGCCCGGCGGCCGACCACACCGCGGCCTGGTCCAGCGCCTGCTCCAGGACGGCCTGGGTCATGGCCTCCATGAGCCCGGCCGCCTCCACCACGGACAGGAACGCGTCGGGGAACAGCAGCCCGCGGCGCGGGTGCTGCCAGCGGACGAGCGCCTCGACGCTGTCCACCGCACCCGAGGCGACGTCGACCTTCGGCTGGTAGTGCAGGACCATGCGCCGCTCCTCGATGGCCGCGCGCAGCATCTCGGCGGTCTCGAGCCGTTCCCCGGAGGCGAACTCGTCGACGTCGGCGACGTAGGCGAAGCTGCCGAGGTGGCGCGTCTTGGCGTGGTACATCGCCACGTCCGCCTGCCGCAGCAGCGTCGACAGCTCCGCGGCGCTCGCGAGCAGCACCGAGACGCCGATGCTCGCGCGGGCGCGGACCTGCACCCCGTCCAGGCCGTACGCCTCGTGCAGGGCGGTGTGGACGTCGTCGGCGAGGGCGAGGGCCTCGGTCTGGGAGGCGCCGGCGCGCAGGATCGCGAACTCGTCCCCGCCCAGGCGCACGACGACGGTCCGCGGGCTCGCCGCGACGTCGCGGACCCGGCGGGCGATGTCGCGCAGCAGCGCGTCACCGGCCTGGTGGCCGAGGCTGTCGTTGACCTCCTTGAACCCGTCGAGGTCGAGCAGGAGCAGGGCCGCCGTCTCCTGCGGCGCGCACGCGGCGAGCAGCTCCGGACCCCGCCGGTACAGGGCGCGCCGGTTGCCCAGACCGGTGAGCTCGTCGGTCAGGGCGAGCTCGCGGTGCTCGGCCAGCCGGGTCACGTCGCGCAGGGTGACGACCAGGCGCGCCAGGGCGCTGAGGACGGTGGCCGCGGCGACGGCGATGGCGATGGGGTGCAACGGCCAGCGGTGGTCGACGACGAGGACGCCGAGCGCGACGGTGGTGGCCAGGACGGGGATGGACAGCAGCGCCCAGGCGGGCAGACGGGGGCCGGTCGGGGTCGACGTCCAGCCCGGGGTGAACCCCATGAGGACGACGCCGGTGACCCACACGCCGTCCGTGACCCCGCCGGAGACGTAGGTGCCCTGGGCGGTGGCGAACAGGTAGGCGACGTCGGCGACGACGAAGACGACGAGCCCGGCCGCCAGCAGCCACAGCCCCTTGGGCGGGCGCCAGCCGAACAGCGCGAGGACGGCGGCCAGGACCATCAGCAGAACGAGGTCGAGCGCGGGGTAGGCCGAGGTCGTCGCGACCGCGGCCCAGCTGCCCTCGGCCGAGACGATGGGGCCGATGACGGCCGCGGCGGCGACGGCCCCGACGGCCAGGGCGCCGACGACCCCGTCGAGCCACAGGCTGCGGGTGTGCCGGGCGTCGCGGTGCTTGGCCAGCAGGATGAGGGCGACGAAGACGAGCGGGTAGAAGAGGAGGAACCCGAGGTCGGCGCCGGAGGGGTAGGGCGGGTCGGCCATCGGGCGCACCACGATGGTCCAGAAGACGTTGCCGGAGCCGTACACGGCGAGCGCCGCGCTGAGCAGGTACCCGCCACGGCGGGACCCCTGCAGCGCCAGCGTGCGCACGAGGCAGAGGGCGGCCGCGGACTCGTAGGCGAGGTTGTTGAGGACCCCGTCCAGGAGCAGCGAGTAGCCCGAGGTGGCGCGCACGCCCGGCACGGTGGACACGACGAAGGCCGCGGGCACGAGCAGCAGCAGGACGTGCAGCACGCGGTGCCAGCGCGCGGGGAGCACCGTCCGGTGCCGACTGGTTGAGCTCACGACGAACCTCCAAGGTCACAGGAGGTGTCGGTTGCCCATGTGCACGACTCGACCCGCCGAACGGGTGTCGGTCCCGGTTGCGGGACCTGGTCGGCCCGTCAGCCCAGCGCGCAGAGCACGGCGCCGAGGAGCACGAGCCCCACCGCGGTCGTCTGCAGGCGGCTGAGCCGCTCGTCGTGGACCTGCCGGGCCAGCAGGACCGTCACGGCCGGGTACAGCGAGGCCAGCACCGCCACGACGCTGACCAGCCCGGAGGCCGAGGCGAGGGCGAAGGCCGCCGTGGCGGCCAGGTCCAGGACGCCGAGGGCCAGCAGCAGCGGCAGGTCGCGGCCGAGCACGGGGGGAGCGGTGCGCACCACGAACGCCGCGGCGGCGACGACCACGACGAGGGAGGACAGGCGCATCCCCAGCAGGGCCCCCGCGACGGACGTCTCGCTGGCCCGGGCCAGGGCGTAGACCTCCACCCCGAACAGCAGCGCGGCCAGCGCCGCCAGCCCCACCGCCGACGCGGGGGTGCGCTGCGTCCCGGACAGTTCCGGGCCGGCCGTGCCGACGACGCCGACGAGGGCGAGCGCGGCGCCGCCCAGGGCGACGGCACCGGGGCGTTCGCCGGTGAGGACGGCGGCGGCGACGGGGACGAGCATCCCGCACGAGGCGATCGGGGCGACGACGCCCATCGTCCCGCGGGCCAGGGCGGTGTAGAGGGCGCCCATGGCACCGGCCCACGTCACCCCGGCCAGCACGGCCCAGCCGAGCCACGCGCCGGCCCGCACGTGCGCGAGCTGGCCGGTGACCAGCAGGAACACCAGCAGCACGAGGGCGGACAGGACCTGGGAGACGGCGAGCACCTGGACCGCGCGCAGGCGGCGGCTGACGCTGCCCCCGAGGAAGTCCGACGTGCCCCACAGGGCGCTGGCCAGCAGCGCGAGACCGGCGCTCACCGGGCGGGCCGGGCGGGCCGGGACGGGTGGGGGGACGACGAGGGGGCGTGCACGGGGTCTCCTCGACCACCGTGCACGCCCCCTTGAGCGTTCACCCACCCGCTGTGGCGGGCCTCACCCCTGGATCACCGACAGGTCACTGCTGGATGAGGTACAGCTCCAGCTGCACGATCCCCGGGCGGGGGGACTGGGCGTTGACCGCGCGCCAGAAGTCGCGCTTGGCGGACCCGGCGAACACGCCGGGGGCGGCCGCGTCGAGCTGGGCGTTGACCCGGCGGGCCAGGGCCGTGCCGGCACCGGGGTCCCCGGCCGTCCCGAAGGTCAGGACGAACGCGGCGCGGCGGTTCTGCGCCGCCAGGTCACCGACCGCCCCGGCGACGGCGCCGCGGATGGCGTCGTCGGTGGAGGCCCCGTCGACGAGCACCTCCAGGACGACCGGGGCCTGCGCGACGCCCGCGGGCATCGAGGGGACCGGGTCCGGTGCGGGGGCCGGGGCGGTGACGGTCACCGTCGGCACGGGCGTGGGGGTCGGGCTGGGTGTGGGGGTGCTCACGGCGGCCGCGGCCCGGGGGGCGTCGACCCCCGCGTGGACGGCCCCCCCGGCGGCGAGCCCGATGATCGTCAGGGCCAGGAGGGCGTCGGCGAAGACCCAGCCGGCGAGGCCGACCGTGCCGTCCTCCTTGCGTCCCAGACGGGCCGAGGGTCGCAGGGCCGGGCGCCTCACTGGCCCACCCGCGCGTAGCGGCGGGCGGCGAGGTCCTGCAGCGTGCGCGGCGCGACCGCGACGAACTGCTCCTCGACCTCGACGTCAGGTCGAGCGTTGCGTCGCACGACGGCCTCGGGCTGAGCCTGAGGGTGAGGCACGCGCAGCTCGGGGCGGGGCTCGGGACGCACGTCCTGGCGGGGCTCCGGACGCGGTTCGGGGCGCGGTTCGGGGCGGGGCTCGGGGCGCGGCGCCGGGCGACGGGCGGGCACGACCGGGCGCTGCTGCTGCTGCTGCTGCTGGCGGGCCGAGGCGATGGCGATCCGTTCCGGCAGGGCCTCGACCTGGTGGGTCAGCTGGTCCATGACGCCGTCGACGACGGAGCCGAGCTCGGAGTTCAGCGACTGGCTGAGGGTGGAGGTGAGGTCCTGCGTCAGGGTGCGGCTGGCGTCGCGGTAGGCCCGGTTGACCTGGCGGACGTGGTCCTCACCGGCCATCGCCAGCGTCTGGGTGACCGCGGCGGAGACGTCCTCGCGCAGGGTGGAGCCGATGCTGCGCAGGGCGCGGCCGGTGGCGTCGGCGTGCTCGTGCTGGACCTTCTCCAGCCAGCGCGGCACCGACCGCATGTCGTGGGCGGCCTCGACGAGGCGGTTCTCGATGCCCCGCCAGGAGTCCAGGACCTCGTTCTGGGTGGTGAGCAGGTCCGCGAGGCGCTCCTCGTGGCGGGTGCGGCGGTCGGCGGCCTCGGCGGCCGTGGCCAGGACGCGGCTCGCGGTGCCCAGGGCCGACTCGGCGGCCTCGGAGGTGCGCTCGACGTCGCGGCGCAGCGTCTCCATCGTCGTGGCGGCGTGCTCGGCGGAGGCCGAGACGTGCTCGCTGAAGGCCTCTCCGGTCATCCGGGTGACCTGCTGGACGCTCTCGACGACGGTGGCGTGCATGGTCTCGACCGACTCGCGGGCCGTCGTCGACAGGGCGGCGACGTGGCCGGTGACGGCCTCGCCGAAGTCGGCGCTGTGCTTGCTCATGGTCTGCGCCGACGTCGACAGCTCGGTGATGGACTCCCGCGTCTGGGTGCTCAGCGCCTCGACGGCGGCCGAGACGCCCTCGACGGCGGACAGGACGCGGTCGCGGCCCTGCAGCCCCTCGCGCAGCGCCTCGGCGGTGCCGGCGCGGACCTGCTCGAGGTGCTCGGTGAGGGTGCGGGTGGACTCGGCCAGGGTGCGGGTGTGCTGCTCGCGGTCGGCGGCGATGAGCTCACCGTGGCGCGAGACGGCCTCGGTGACGGCGGAGCCGAGCTCGGTGGCGGCGCGGGCGACGTCGGCGCCGCCGGTGTTGGCGGCCTCGGCCGCGGTGATCGCGTGCTGGGCCGAGGACCGCACGGTCGCGACGAGCTCGCTGGTGTCGGCGTGCAGGCGGATGGTCTCGGCGACCAGCCGGCCCAGCTCGGTCAGACCGCGCTCGAAGTGCGCGCCGAGCTGCTCGGCGGCGTTGCTGCGGTGCGGGGCCAGGGCGAGCGTGGCGCGTGCGGCGAAACCGCGCAGGAGTTGCCGGTGGGACTCGTCGGCGCGGGCGGCGGACAGCTCGTCCGCGCGCTGGCGGCGGTCGGTCGCCACGGCCACCGCGATGGCGGCGGCGATGAGGACGACGGCGAACTCGGCGACGCGGTCGAGGGAGAAGAAGGTGCGGCCGCCGAAGCCGTCGAGCCACAGCTGCAGGAACGACTCACCGTCGGCGGCCTCCCCGGCGGCCGACATCTGGCCGTAGGCGCGGCCGGCGAAGAGCAGACCGACCCACGTCACCATGACGGGCGCGAAGACGAGGATGGTGCGCAGCGACCCGGACCGCAGCACGCTGCGGCGCAGCTCCAGCGGGGCGACCGCGGCGTCCACGTCGAGGACGTCGAACAGGTCGGCGTCGGCCCAGCGGCCCAGCCGTCCGTCGCCACCCTCGGCCTCGGTGCGCACGGCGGTCGCCAGCTGCCCCAGCACCTGCGCGCGGTGCTCGGAGGGCTCGGCGGCCGTCAGCTGCTCGGCCTCCTCGGCCAGGAGGGCCAGTTCCGCCGGACCCGCGGCGGGCGCGTCGGTGGGACGTTCTGCGCTGTCCATGGAGTGGGTGTTCCTGTCCTGGAGTGGGTGGGGGACGGTGGTGCGGCTGCGCTCTTCCTCGGCGCGGGCGGCCGTGAGCTTGAGCGGCTGGATCGTCCGGACGTGCGTCACCCGTCCGGCCCAGCCGCACCACGCACCGTGTCGGGGCGTCGGGGGAGGGGGCACGGTCAAGGGGCCGGCGCGTTGCGCCGATGGAGTGGGCAGCTCTAGAAGCCCGGACACGCCTCACGGGCCCGGGCGGCCACCGTCGGTGGTCGTCGCGGGGTCGGTACCGCCGTCCGGGTGACGTTCCCCGGCCCGGTCGGCGCAACCGCGCGAACCGGTGCGGCGCAGGTGGACGACGGCACCGATCGGTGTCCCGTCCGGGCTCAAGACGCAGGGCCACAGGGCCGAAGGAGTGTCTGAGCCAACAGAGCCCGAAGTCCCCAGCGCTCAGCTCGATCCGACAAGTTCGAAACCCGGAGGGTGGCCCCGTGTCCGATCTCACCAGCGTCGCACTGCACACCGCGTTGAACGGTCTGCAGGCGCGGCAGCGGGCCATCGCCGACAACATCTCCAACATCAACACCAAGGGCTACCTGGCCAACAAGGTGCAGTTCGAGGACGCCCTGGCCAGCGCGGTCGCCGCCGGCGACCCCGCCGCGGCCGTGAGCGCCGACATCTCCACGAAGAAGTCGCTGGAGCCGACCCGCGAGGACGGCAACAACGTCAACCTCGACGAGGAGTCGATCTCGAACATCTCCACGAACCTCAGCTACCAGACGGTGCTGAGCGCGCTGAACTCCAAGTACTCGTTGCTGCGCACCGCGATGAGCAGCCAATGACGACGGATCCCCTGGTCCCGTCCACCGGTCCCCGTCCCCTGACCTGACATCCGGAGCACCGCATGAGCATCTTCGACGCGATCGGCATCGCCGGTACCGGCGTCACCGTGAACCGCAAGTGGATGGACGCCGTCAGCGACAACCTGGCGAACATCAACACCGCCGTCCGGACGTCGGACCCGGCCTACGAGGCCAAGTACGTCGTGGCCGCCGAGGCCGCCGACGGCAAGGGCACCCAGGTCGCCGGCATCGTCACGGGCAGCGCGGAGGGCAAGCTGGTCTACGACCCGTCGAACCCGCTGGCCGACGAGCAGGGGTACGTGAAGTACCCCGACATCGACATGAGCACGCAGATGACCAGCCTGATCATGGCCCAGCGCGCCTACCAGGCGAACCTCTCCGTGATCGACCGGTCCAAGGAGGCCTACCAGGCCGCCCTGCAGCTCGGGAAGGCGTGACCGGGATGAGCATCGAGTCCATCGGTGGCGTCGGGGACGTCGCCAGCACGCTCGGCACCCTGGCCACCGGCTACGGGCAGGGCATCGCCGACACCGACAACCTGCAGATGACCGGAGCGGTCGGCGGGGGCAGCGGCACCTCCTACACGGGGGTCGTGAACCCGGCCGCGGTCTCCGGCGTCGCCGGCACCGGGGCCTCCACCTCGGTGGACGGGACCTCCGGGACCGACTTCGCGTCGCTGCTGGCGCAGGGGCTCGGCGGGGGAGTGGACAAGCTGCAGGGCCTGCAGTCCACCTCCGACGACCTCGCGGTCAAGGCCGCCACGGGTGACCTGACCAACGTCCACGACTACATGATCGCCAGCAACGAGGCCCAGCTGGCCACCCAGCTCACCGTCGCCATCCGCAACAAGGCCGTCGACGCCTTCAACGAGATCATGAGGATGCAGGTCTGATGGCCAAGGCCAAGGGAAGCGCGGCGATCGTCGAGAACGCCAAGAACTTCGTGTCCGGTTTCCGGACGTTTTCGACCGGCCAGAAGGCGGTCGTCATCGCGGTCGTGGCCGCGCTCATCGGCGGGGCCGTCGTGTTCTCGCAGTGGGCGTCCAAGCCGTCGTACTCGCCGCTGTTCTCCAGCCTCTCGGCGACGGACGCCAGCGCGATCACCGAGAAGCTGAAGGCGGACGGCACGCCGTACACGATCTCCGACGGTGGCGGGACGATCTCCGTCCCCGCCGACAAGGTCGACTCCGAGCGCCTGGCGATGGCCGGGGCCGGCCTGCCGGCCGAGACCGACTCCAGCTCCGGCAGCCTGCTCGCGACCCAGGGCGTCACCGCCTCGGAGTTCGTGCAGCAGCAGGCCTACCAGCAGGACCTGAAGAAGGAACTGGCGAAGACGATCGAGGCCCTCGCCGGCGTCGACTCGGCCGTGGTCAACCTCGCGATGCCGCAGAAGGACGTGTTCCTCGACGAGCAGGACCCGGTCACCGCCTCGGTGCTGGTCAAGCTCAAGCCGGGCGCGACGCTGTCCAACGACAACGTCACCGCGATCGTCAACCTCGTCTCCGGCGGCGTGCCGGGCATGGACCCCAAGAACGTCTCCGTCGTCGACGACAAGGGCAACACCCTCTCGACCGACGGCACCGGGTCCAGCGCGCAGAACGAGAAGACGAGCGACTACAACGCCAGCGCGTCCTCGGAACTGCAGAGCTACCTCGAGGGCATCTACGGCAAGGGCAACGTCAAGGCGACCGTGAAGGCCTCGCTGGACTTCGACGACAAGACCGTCGAGTCCGAGACCTACACGCAGCCGGAGAAGATCGACCCCCTGGCGCAGCAGAAGACCACCGAGACGTACAACGGCACCACCGGCACCGGTGCGGCCACGGGCGTCCTGGGTCCCGACAACATCGCCGTCCCCGGTGGCACCACGGGCACCGGTGGCAACGGGGGCTACTCCAAGACGTCGGAGAGCTCCAACCCCTCGGTCGACAAGACGAAGACCGTCATCAAGCAGGCCCCCGGCAAGGTCGTCAAGCAGACCGTCTCGGTCGTGCTGAACGCCGGCGCCAAGGGTGCTGCGGGGGCTGCGGACATCAACCAGGTCACGCAGATCGTCAACCAGGCCGCCGGCATCGACGCCACCCGCAACGACACGGTGTCGGTCGTCAAGACCGCGTTCGACGACTCCGCCTCGACCGACGCGGCCAAGCAGCTCGCCGAGGCCGACAAGGCCGAGCAGCAGGACACCCTCATCGGGTACGCCAAGACCGGTGCCCTGGCCCTGCTCGTCCTGATCATGCTCATCGTGATCCTCGTGGCCTTCCGCCGCCGCAAGGTGGAGACGGTCGACGTCCTGGACGTCGACCCCCTGCAGCTCGGTGACATCACCGGGCCGCCGGCCGGGCTCAAGGAGATCGCCCCTGCGGTCGAGAAGCACGTTGCGCTCGAAGCAGCACCGGTGGACCCGGCCCTGGAGGCCGCGGCCGCCCGCCGCACCGAGGTCGTCGAACTCGTCTCCCGCCAGCCCGAGGAAGTCGCGGAACTGCTCCGCGGCTGGCTCGCCGATCGGAGGTCCTGAGCCGTGCCGTCCACCGAGCTCGAGGTCGCGCCCCTGACAGGGGCGCAGAAGGCCGCCGTCCTGCTGCTGCAGGTCGGTCAGGAGAACGCCGCCAAGGTGCTGGGTCACCTGCGGCCCGCGGAGATCGAGGAGCTGACCGCCGAGATCCTGCGGCTGCGCTCGGTCACCCCCGAGGTGGCCGGCGTGGTCCTGGAGGAGTTCCACGGGCTGATTGCCTCGCCGCTGCGCGGCGGGCTCGGTGGCCTGGACTACGCCCAGTCCCTCCTGGAGGGGGCGCTGGGCGCCGAGGGCGCCGCCGAGGTGCTCGGCCGGGTGGCCGAGGCCGCGATCGTGCAGCCCTTCCAGTTCCTGCACCAGGCCGACCCGCAGCAGATCCTCACGTTCCTGACGGGGGAGCACCCGCAGACCATCGCCCTGGTCGTGGCGCACCTGCGTCCGGACCAGGCGTCGATGATCCTCGGCGGGCTGACGGCCGACATGCAGGCCGACATCGCGCTGCGCATCGCCACGATGGAGGCGACCAGCTCCGAGTACGTCCGCCTCGTCGAGGACGTCGTCCAGCGCCGCACCTCCACGGTGCTGCAGGCCAAGACGAACACCGCCGTCGGCGGCGTCCAGCCCCTGGTCGACATCATCAACCGTGCCGACCGCGGCACCGAGCGCTCCATCCTCGAGGGCCTGGCGGCCAAGAACGCCGCGCTGGCCGAGGAGATCCGCGGGCTCATGTTCGTCTTCGAGGACATCACCACCCTCGACGACCGCGCGATCCAGCTCGTCCTGCGCGGGGTCGAGACGGCCGACCTGGCCACGGCCCTCAAGGGCGTCACCGAGACGGTCCGGGACAAGATCCTCAAGAACGTCTCCGAACGTGCCCGCGAGAACCTGCTCGACGAGATCGAGCTCATGGGCCCGGTCCGCATGTCCGCGGTCGAGGAGTCCCAGCAGAAGGTCGTCGCGATCATCCGCCAGCTCGAGGAGTCCGGCCAGATCGTGCTGACCCGCGGTGGTGACGATGACTTCGTCTCCTAGCCTGGGGCGCAACGCCTTCCAGGCGGCCGACACCCGGCCCACCACGACCCGCGAACCGCGCGTGTTCGTCGCCGTCCCCGCGGCGACGAGCACGTCACCGCGGGGGTTCGTCGGCCTCGACCTCGCCCAGCGCGAGGACTCCGCCGAGATGGTGCAGCTGCGCGAGCAGGCCCGCACCGAGGGCTACGCCGCCGGCTGGGCCACCGGCATGCGCCAGGCCGCCGTGCGCGCCGAGGCCGAGCTCGAAGCCCAGCGGGAGGCCGCCCACACGGCCGCCCGGCTGGACCGCGACGAGCGCCGCGCCGCGCGCGGTCGCGCCGAGGAGGCGCTGCTGGCCGCGGGCGACGCCCTGCGCGCCGAACGCGAACCCGCCATCGGTGCCCTGGCCGACACCGTCCTGGAACTGGCCCTGGAACTGGCCGGGGCCGTCCTGGACCGTGAGGTCCAGCTCATGGACTCCCCCGTGGGGGAGGCCGTCCGGCGCGCCCTGGCGCCCCTGGACGCCGAGAAGCCCGTCACGGTCCGTGTGAACCCGGTCGACTTGAGCGCCCTGACGGGTGACGCCCTCAAGGGTCGGCACGCGACGTCCGATGCAGAACTCGTGAGCTTCCTCCCCGATCCCACCGTGCACCCGGGTGACGCGTTCGCCCGCCAGGGGGACACCGAGGTGGACGCCGGCCTGCGGGCCAGCGTCGCCCGGGCCCTGGCTGCCCTCGTCGGAGAGGGCGAGACCGGAGCGCTCGCGTGAGCGCGCTGGTCTCGGGCGTCGTGTCACAGCGCCTCGCGGCGCAGGTGCGGGAGGTCCTGGCCCCCCAGGTCGCCCGCGCCGCCGTCGCGGCCCGCCCGCAGCTGCGCGGGCGGGTCAGCGCCATCGTCGGCCTGTCCGTCGAGGTCTCCGGCCTGCGTGCCGCCGTGGGGGAGACGCTCCTGCTGGGCGAGCCCGGCACGGCCGCGTGCATCCCCGCCGAGGTCGTCGCCGCGGAGGGGTCGCGCCTGCGCTGCCTGCCGCTGGGCCACCTCACCGGCCTGGCCGCCGGCGCCCCGGTCGTCGCGACCGGCCGCCCCTCCGACGTCCCCGTCGGCCCCGCCCTGCTGGGCCGGGTCGTCGACGCGATGGGCAACCCCCTCGACGGCGGCCCGCCGCTGGTCTCCGCACCCCGCGCCGCCCTGCACGCCAGCCCCCCGCCGGCGCTGTCCCGCGGCCGCGTCGACGCCCCCCTCGGTCTCGGCGTCCGCGCTCTGGACACCCTCGTCCCGGCCGGTCGCGGCCAGCGCTTCGGCATCTTCGCCGGCTCCGGCGTCGGGAAGTCCTCGCTGCTGTCGATGATCGCCCGCGGCACCTCCGCCGACGTCTCCGTGCTCGCCCTCATCGGTGAACGTGGCCGAGAGGTCCGCGAGTTCATCGAGGACGACCTGGGCGCCGAGGGGCTGGCCCGTTCCGTCGTCGTCGTCGCCACCTCCGACGAGGCCCCCGTGCTGCGCCTGCGTGCCGCGCTGACCGCCACCGCGATCGCCGAGTCCTTCCGCGACCTGGGCGCCGACGCGGTGCTCATGATGGACTCCCTCACCCGCGTGTCCATGGCCCAGCGCGAGATCGGCCTGTCCGTCGGCGAACCCCCCGCCACCCGCGGCTACCCGCCGAGCGTCTTCGCCCTCATGCCCCGCCTGCTCGAGCGCGCCGGGCCCGGCGTCACCGGCTCCATCACCGGCATCTACACGGTGCTGGTCGACGGTGACGACCACAACGAGCCCATCGCCGACGCCGCCCGCTCCATCCTCGACGGCCACGTCGTCCTGGACCGCCGGCTCGCCACCGCGGGGCACTTCCCGACCATCGACGTCCTCGACTCGGTCTCCCGCGTCGCCGGCCGCGTCACCGGACCGGACCAGAAGGCCGCCGCCACCGCCCTGCGCCGCGTCCTGGCCGCCCACCGCGAGGCCAAGGAGCTCATCGACGTCGGCGCCTACCAGCCCGGCGCCAACCCCGAGGTCGACGCGGCCGTCGCGCACCTGCCGGCGATCAACGCCTTCCTGCGCCAGGACATCCACGACATCACCCCGCCCGCCCAGGCGTGGGCCCAGCTCCAGCAGCTGGTCGCGAGCTTCGGAGGACGACTGTGAGTGCCACCCGGGCGATCATGGCGCTGCTGAAGCTGCGCAAGGTCCAGGCCGACCAGATCAAGATCGACGTCGCCGCCGCGAACGCGGTGCTGCGCAACGAGAACAAGCGGGCCGCCCGCGTCCGGCACGAACTGGGCGAGGCCCACCTGAGCGACGAGACGATGGCCGCCTGGACGGCCTCCGTCGCCCGCCGCGCCGCTCTCGTCGCCGACCTCGAGGGTGCCCGCGCCCTCGTCGCGCGCGCCGAGTCCGACCTGGGGGAGAAGCAGGCCGCCTGGGCCCGCGCCCGCCGCGCCGAGCGCTCCCTCGAACGCGTCGTGGAACGCCACGAACGCGCCCAGGAGGAGGCCGCGCTGCGCGCCGACCAGAAGGCCCTCGACGACCGCACGGTCGCCGAGTTCGCCGCCCGCGCCCGCCGCCGGGCCCAGCTCGAAGGGGGCCAGGAGTGAGCGGCATCGCCGAGGTCCAGTCGCGCATCGCCGACATCGAGGCCCGCATCGCCCAGTTCGCCGGCACCACGGGGCAGACCCTCGCCACGACCACGCTGGCGAAGGCCACCTCCACCGCCTCCGGGGAGTTCGCGAACGTGCTGTCCAGCACGGGGTCCGGCGTGGGGTCCGGCGTGGCGGGCGCCGTCAGCCGCGGGACCCGCGTCCTCAACGACGCGGCGCTCGGCGGCGGCAGCACCGGCCAGCGCCTGCTCGACGTCGCCTCCCAGTTCAAGGGCGTGCCCTACAAGTGGGGCGGCACCACGCCGAGCGGCTTCGACTGCTCCGGCCTCATCCAGTACGCCGGCAAGCAGATCGGCCTGACCCTGCCCCGCACCGCGGCGCAGCAGGCCACCGTCGGCACCGCGGTCCCCTCCCTGGACCAGGCCCGTCCCGGCGACCTCGTCGTCCTGGAGAACGGCCACCACATCGGCATCTACGTCGGCAACGGGCAGATGCTGCACGCGCCGAAGACGGGCGACGTCGTGAAGATCTCCAAGGTCTGGGAGACCCCCATGACCATCCGCCGCCTCGGCACCACCGCGGCCACCACCGCCACCTCCGCAGCCCTGGGCGTGGGCGTCGCGGCGACCCTGCTGTCCGGCCTCGGGGGCACGACGGCCACCGACGCCTCCTCCTACGTGCGCCCCGCGTCCCTGTCGACTGGTGCGACGTCGAAGTCAGCCCCGTACGAGAGCGCCTTCACCGCCGCGGAACAGAAGTACGGGCTGCCCACCGGCCTGCTGCGCGCCGTCGCCAAGCAGGAGTCCGGCTTCGACCCGACCGCCCGCAGCCACGCCGGCGCCACCGGGCTCATGCAGTTCATGCCCGCCACGGCCCGCAGCCTCGGCATCGACCCGACCGACCCGTTCGCCTCCATCGACGCGGCCGGCAAGTACCTCTCCGGGCACCTGAAGACCTTCGGGTCCGTGTCCCTGGCCCTGGCCGCCTACAACGCCGGCGCCGGGAACGTGAAGAAGTACGGCGGCGTCCCCCCGTTCGCCGAGACCCAGAACTACGTCAAGAAGATCACCGCCGACCTCGGGAGTGCCGCGTGAGCGCCAACCTGTCCGTCACGACGCTGCCCTTCCCGGTGACGTCCCGCGAGAGCGGCCGCTCCGGCGGCACCCGCGGGGCCGAGGCCGACTTCGCCGGCTCCCTGGGCCAGGCCGTCCAGGACCTGCGCACCCCCTCCCGCGACACCCGCGACGACCGGCCCGTCCGCGACGACCGCCCCGACGCCTCCGCGGCGACCGAGCGCGCCGTCGAGAAGGCGGTGGAACGTCACGACGAGCGCCCGGCCGAGCGGCCCGAGGCGCGGCCCGCGAAGGCCACCGAGCGCACCGAGAAGGGCCACGAAGCCCGCCCGGTCACCCGCGCGAAGGGTGAGGAGGCCGACGAGACCGACGCCGAGGGCGAGACCAGCGCGGACGCCACCGTCACCGCGGTGCCGACCGTCCCCGTCGACCCCTCCCTCCTCGGCCTGCCCGCCGCCTTGCGCGCCGCGCTCACGCCGAAGACCGCTCCCGGCCTGTCCGGTGAGAACGCCGGGACTCCCGTGACCGGTGCTGCCGGCGCGGCGGGTGTGGCCACGACGCAGCCGCTCGTCGACGCCGCCCCCGTGGCTGCGACGTCGACGACCACCGCCGCGGTGGCCAAGCTCCCCGGACCGTCGACGGTCCCCGGCGCGCCGGTGGCGGCTCAGGTGTCCCCGAACGGCGTCCCCGCTGCTGCGAGCACCGCTGGGAGCACGCCCGCCGCCCAGACCCCGCAGACCTCGCAGGCCCCGCAGGGCACCCCGGGCACCCCCGGCACCCCCGGCACCCAGGCCACGCCCGTGGCCGCGACCCCCGCCGACGCACCCGCCGACGCTGTCGCCACGGCGCTCGCAGGCGCCGGCGTCACGACGACTCCCGCTGCCGGCTCCGGTGCGCCCGCCGCTGCGGTCCAGACGGCCGTGACGGGTCTGCCCCAGCACGTGCGTCCCACCGAGCCGTCCCAGGCCCCGGTGGACGTCACGCCCGCCGCCACCGCCACGACCGCGACGCCGGTGGCCCAGGCCGCCACGCCGGTGCCGGCTGCTGCGTCCACGACGTCCCAGGCCCAGGCTCCGACCGCCGACACCGCCCCGGCCCCGGGCGTCCCGGTGGCACCGGCCGCGGGTCAGGCCGGCCAGGGCGCCGGTGACGGTGCGGGTGCCGGTCAGCAGCAGGATCGGGCGGGGCAGCAGCCCGCCCCGGCCCCGCAGGTGCCCACCGCACCGCGCGCCGCCGCGGGGGAGGCCCCCGTGCAGACCGCGCCGGTCGTCCTGGCCGGCAGCCCGGCCGTCACCCAGCCGATCGCCCCGCCCGTGACCGCTGCGGCGCAGCCGGTCCCGGCCGCGGTGGCCGACGACGCGGGGGTGCCCGCGGGTCTGCTGCCGACGGCCGTCCCGTCCGTGACCGGTACCGGGACGGTGACCGCGCCGGCGGGCGCCCAGGCGTCGACGCCGCCGGTCCCACTGCCCCTGGCCAACCCCGCCGCGTTCGCCCAGGGCGTCGCCGGGCGCCTGGAGGACCTGCCCGCGGCCGACGCCGTGCACCGCATGTCGGTCGAGGTGAACCCGCAGGGCCTCGGCCCGGTGAAGGTGACCGCCGAGGTGAGCGGAGGAGCGCTGCACGTCTCCCTCGCCGGGGCCTCCGAGGCCGCCCGCCACGCGTTGAAGGCCGCCGTGGGCGATCTGCAGCGCGAACTGTCGACCGGCAGCTGGACGCAGACCACGGTCGACGTCCGCGCCGACTCCGGCTCCTCCCAGCAGGGTCGCTCGGCCGACGCACAGTTCGGCGGTCAGCAGGGGTCCTCCTCCGGGCAGCAGGGGTCCGGGCCGCGCTCGGCCGCCGCCGAGGCCGGCGCGAGCGCCCGGTCGGCGTTCTCCGCGGCCGCCGCCGAGCGCCGCAGCGCCCGCGAGGCCGCCGCCGTGGCCGCCGGTCGTGTCGACCTGAGCGTCTGAACCGTTCCAGGCACCGGATGCACCTGAACAGGTGCTGAGAATGCCCCGCCCGGGCTACAGACCGTCACCCGTTCGTCCGAAAGAAGAGGCATGACCATCGACGCGGCCAGCGGGGCGAACCCGTACGCCGGCCTGATCGCCAACTCCGACCTGCTCACGCAGACCACCGCGGCGAAGAACGCCGGCAAGACGGACACCTCCGCGGTGGCGCAGCAGAAGACCAAGGACGACAAGGACATGTTCCTCAAGCTCCTGGTCGCCCAGCTGCGCTACCAGGACCCGTCCAAGCCGGCCGACACGACGCAGTTCATGGCGCAGACCGCGCAGTTCTCCGCGCTGGAGGCCATGCAGGACGTCGCCAAGCAGTCGACGACGATGGTCGCGGCGCAGAACAAGCTGCAGGCCAGCGCCCTCGTCGGCCAGACGGTGTCCTACACCGGCGAGGACGGGACCACGAAGACCGGCGAGGTCCGGTCGGTGTCGTTCGTCCAGGGGTCGGCCGGTGGCACGAACGGCGAGCCGGTCCTGAACGTCGACGGCGTCAGCGTCGTCCTCTCCAAGATCGCCGGCGTCAACGCCGCGGGCACGGCGGCGGGCACCACCACCACCGCCGGCACCACGGCTACGACTCCCGCCTCGAGCACCTCGGGCACCCCTGCCGCGGGCTCCACCACGAACCCCACCACGGGTTCGACGCAGTCCGCCTGACCCCTCCAGTTCCCCGTCAGCCCCCTCGAAAGGTCTGAAGCATGCTCCGCTCCATGTTCTCCGGTGTCAGCGGTCTCCGTTCGCACCAGACGATGATGGACGTCGTCGGCAACAACATCGCCAACGTCAACACCGCCGGCTTCAAGAGCTCCGGCGTCGTCTTCGCCGACACGCTCTCGCAGCTCACCAAGGCCGCCGGCGCCCCCACCGACGCCAACGGCGGGACGAACCCCTCCCAGGTCGGCCTCGGTGTCCGCGTCCAGGCCATCACGCAGAACATGTCGCAGGGTTCCGCGCAGGCCACGGGCAAGTCCACCGACCTGATGCTGCAGGGCGACGGGATGTTCGCCGTCCAGCAGGGCGACGGCGTGTTCTACACCCGAAACGGGTCCTTCACGCTTGACGCTCAGGGATCGATCGTGACCAACGACGGTGCGTACGTCATGGGCTGGAAGCCGGATGGGAACGGCAATGTCAACACCAACGGCCAGATCTCCAAGCTGGTCATTCCCTCCGACACCGTCATGCCGGCGCAGGAGACGAAGACCGCCAAGGTGACGGGGAACCTTGACCGCACGTTCAGTGCGGGTACTGGTGCGCAGAAGGTGACGACTTCCTTCACTGCGTACGACGAGCAGGGTGTCGCGACCCAGGTCTACGTGCGGTTCACCAACACGTCGACGTCCACCACGCCGAGCAACGTGTGGAACGTCGCATATTCCACCACTGGCACCGATGATGCGAGCTTCCAGACGTTGGCCGGTGTGACGTTGGACTACAGCAGCTGGACCGACACCGACGGCACCGTCTACAAGGACGGCCAGAAGGCCAAGGTCACGGGCACGCTGGCGGTTCCTTTCGGCACGGGCAACAGCGCCGCTGTCAACGTCGATGGTCTGTCCGGGTACGTGGGCACCAGTGGCAAGAGCAGCATTCAGACTGCTCAGAACGGTGCCCCCATCGGCACCCTGACGAGCTACTCCTTCGGCACGGACGGCGTCATCACCGGTTCGTACTCCAACGGGTACAAGCAGACACTGGGCCAGGTCGCGATCGCGTCCTTCAACAATGCTGCCGGGCTCCGCAAGGAGGGCAACTCCCTCTACAGCGTGTCGACGAACTCGGGGAACCCCGTCTACGGCATCGCCGGCCAGGCCGGCCGTGGTGGCCTCCTCGCCGGCTCGCTGGAGATGTCGAACGTCGACCTCTCCGCCGAGTTCACCAACCTGATCCTCGCCCAGCGCGGCTTCCAGGCGAACTCGAAGGTCATCACGGCCTCCGACGAGATCCTGCAGGACCTGGTCAACCTCAAGCGCTGACCCTGACCGACCGAACACCCTCCCGGAAGCCCTTCCGGGAGGGTGTTCGCTTGTCCGGCACCACGTGCCGGCGACGACGGAGAGTGACTGCCGGCGCGGCGTTAGCACGAACGGGTGCACCGTGCAAGCCCCTCTCAGGTCCACAGACCGCACGCCGATGGACAGGGTGGAACCACCCAGCCCACGGACGGGCGCACCCCGCCTCCACCGCCAAGGACGGACCCCACGTGATCCTCGTGACTCGCCTCAACGGGTCGGTGTTCGCTGTGAACCCCGATCTGATCCAGCGCGTCGACTCGACCCCCGACACGGTCATCACCCTGGTCGACGGTGCGAAGTTCGTCGTCACCGAGCCCCTGACCGAGCTCGTCGAGCGCGTGATGGCCTTCCGCGCGCGGGTCGTCGCGACCGCGCACTCCCTGGAGGAGACGGGGACGGCGCACGTCCTCGAGCTGCCGACCCACACGGGCCAGAACGACCAGACCAGTGACCACCCCAGCGGTGCGGACGGCGACCTGCCGGCCCCGGTCCCGCTGCACCGCAGGAGGCCGTGAGCCATGGACTTCGCAACCATCGGCGGTCTGATCATCGCCGCGGCCGCCATCCTCTGGACGCAGAACCACGAGGGCGGTAGCCCCACCGACATCCTGCTGCCCGGTCCGCTCGTCCTGGTCTTCATCGGCTCGCTCGGCGTCGGCCTCATGGGTGGCACCCTCAAGGACGGCATCGCCTCCCTGAAGGCCCTGCAGAAGGCCTTCCTGGGCAAGCCGAAGAACTCCGGCGAGACCGTCGCCGTCATCGTCAAGATGGCCGAGCGCGCACGCCGCGAGGGCCTGCTGGCCCTCGAGGACGCCATCAAGGAGGTCGACGACGAGTTCCTGCGCGACGGCCTGCAGACCGCCATCGACGGCACCGACCCCGACGAGCTCTACGAGATCCTCTCGGCGCAGATCCAGGCCAAGAAGGCCAACGACAAGCAGGTCGCCAAGTTCTGGGGCGACCTGGGCGGTTACGCCCCCTCGGTCGGCATCGTCGGGACGGTCATCTCCCTCACCGTCGTGCTGCAGAACCTGTCCGACGCCGGGTCGCTCGGCCCGATGATCGCCTCGGCGTTCGTCGCGACCCTGTGGGGTGTGGCCAGCGCCAACGTCTTCTTCCTGCCCGTGCAGACCCGCCTGAACCGCCTCTCCGGTCTGGAGACCGCGCAGATGGAGCTGGTCGTCGAGGGCATCCTCGCGATCCAGGCCGGCTCCAACCCGCGCTCGGTGGCGAAGAAGCTCGAGAGCCTGCTGCCCCCGGGCACCGCGGTTCCGGACAAGAAGGCGGCCTGATGTCCGCAGCGCACAAGCGGCGTCACAAGCACGAGGAGCACGAGGAGCACGTCAACCACGAACGGTGGCTGGTCTCCTACGCCGACATGCTGACGGTGCTCATGGCGCTGTTCATCGTCCTGTTCGCCCTCAGCCAGATCGACCAGCTGAAGTTCGCGCAGTTCAAGGACGGCCTGACCAAGGGCACGGCCAACTCCAACCAGGCCGTCTCCGGCAGCGCCGGCGTCCTGGAGGCCGTGAACGGCGACATGCCGATCGACATCAGCCCGAACTCCACGGGACAGCCGCTGCAGCAGAGCATCTCCAGTGAGGACCGCAAGGTCCTGCAGCGCGCGCAGACGCAGCAGCAGCAGCAGGACCTCAACGCCGCCAAGGAGGAGGTCTCGGACTACCGCGCCATCGCCAAGCAGCTGAACGACGCGCTCACGGCCAAGGACGACCAGGACCAGGTCACCTACCGGATCACCTCCGACGGGCTCGTCGTGGGCCTGGTGGCGGACAACGTGTTCTTCGCCAACGCCAGCGCGGACGTGGAGACCAAGGGCCGCGAGGTCCTGGACACCATCGCCCCGATCCTGGCCCAGCTGCCCAACGACATCGCGGTGCAGGGCCACACGAACTCCCTGCCCCTGTCCGGCAGCAGCCGCTACCGGGACAACTGGGACCTGTCCGCGGCCCGCGCCATGACCGTGGTGCAGCGCTTCGCCGCGGCCGGCATGGCCTCGAACCGGCTGTCCGGCACCGGGTACGCCGACTCCCGTCCGCTCTACCCGGACACCGACGACCGCGCCACCACCGGCAACCGCCGCGTGGACCTGGTCGTGGCCTCCCCGAGCTCGGACGCCGTGAAGGCCCTGCTGCCGGAGGTCGCGCAGCAGACCGCCACCGGTGACGGCCCGAAGGAACTGACGGGCACGACCGACACCGTGCCGACGGGCCCCGCCACCAGCGGGGAGACCGCGGCCGACATCTCCGCCGGCATCAAGCCGGACCTGTCCGCGCCCGTCGCGGCGGGCTGACCGACCCCAGACGCAGATCCGAGACTCAGCAGACCCGAAGGAGGCCGACGTGGCCAAGAAGGACAAGGGCGACGGCGAGGCCAAGCCCGGCGGCGCGAAGAAGCTCATCGTCATCGGTGCGGCCGCGGCCGTCCTGCTCGCCGGCGGCACCGGTGCCGGCGTGTTCATGATGACCAAGGGCGACAAGGCCTCGGCGGCGGAGGCGACGCCCACGCCGACCCTGACGCCCGGGACGGTCACCGCGCTGGACCCCATCAGCGTCAACCTCGCCGACGGGCACTACCTCAAGATCGGCGTCGCCCTGCAGGGCGTCGCGGCCGCCGGCGGCGAGGGCCACGGCAGCAAGGACACCCTCGACGGGTCCAAGGCGTACGACATCATCATCAACCAGTACTCCAACCTGTCGATGACCGACCTGGAGAACTCCGAGCAGCGCAACACGTTCAAGGACGAGCTGCAGAAGAAGGTCATCGAGGCCTACACGACCGAGGTCGAGGGGGAGAAGACGCCGGGGGTCATGGGCATCTACCTGACCTCCTTCGTCATGCAGTGACCCCTCGCTGACGCAGCGACCCCGAAGGACCCCGGACGACCCGTCCGGGGTCCTTCGTCGTCCCGCGCCGGGCTCGGCGGGGCGGGTCAAGCGGGACCGTCCGGATGCCGACCCTGAACGGGTGAGTTCCCCCACGACCCACGCCCCCGCCGTGCCCGCGCCCCGGTCGGCCCGCCCCGACGACGCGCCGGCACCCGCCCGTGGCCGCAGCCGCCGCCGGCGCGTGCTCGGGGCGCTGGCCGTCCTGGTGCTGCTGGGCGTGGCCGTCGTCATGCTCCACGGCACGTTCGGCCGCCTGTCCGGCGCCGAGTTCGGTGCCGCGCTGCGCGGTCTCGGACCGGGGGCGCTGCTGCCCGCGGTGGCCCTGACGGCGCTGTCGCTGCTGCTCATGACGGGGTACGACGCCCTGGCCCTGCGGCACGTCGGTCAGCGGTTGGAGTACCGCCGGTACGGTCTGGCCGCCTTCGCCGCGACGGCGCTGGGCAACGGCCTGGGAGCCTCCGCCGTCGTGGGCGCGGCCGTTCGGGCCCGCCTCTACACGCGCTGGGGCGTGCCGGGTGGGGACGTCGCCCGCGTCGTGGCCCTCAACCTCGTCACCCTCGTCCTGGGCGCCGCCGTGCTGGCCGGCGGGGGCGCGCTCGCCGCACCGCACGCCGTCGCCGCCGCGCTGGGCGTCCCCGTCCCCGCCGTGCTCGCCGTGGCCGGGGTGCTCGTCGGCCTCGTCGTGGCGCACCTGGCCTTCGCCGCCGCCGGACCGCGCGAGGTCCGCATCGGCCGCCTCGTCCTGCACCGCCCGACGCTGCCGCTGGCGTGCGGGCAGGTCGTGCTGTCGACGGTGGAGTGGCTGGCGATGGCCTCGGTCCTGTACGTCCTGCTGCCCGCGGCGGGCCGACCGGCGTTCCTGCCCTTCGCCGTCGCCTTCGCCACCGCCACCGTCGCGGGTCTGCTGAGCAGCGCGCCCGGCGGCGTCGGCGTCTTCGAGACCTCGCTGCTGCTGCTCACCGGGCCGATCGGGTCCCCGGCGCAGGTCGCGGCCGCGCTCGTGGTGTACCGCGTCTGCTACTTCCTGCTGCCGGTGCTGCCGGCAGCCGTCCTGCTCGCGCTGCACGAGGCGCGCCGCGGCCGCTGGCTGCAGGTGCTGCGACCGCGCCGGGCCGTCCGCGCGGTGCGCGCCCCGCTGGCCCCGCCCGCCCTGGCCCTGGCGGTCGCCGCCGCCGGGGTGGCCACCCTCGTCGCCGGCGACGTGGCCGGCGCGGTGCCGGCGGGCCTGTCGCGGGCGACGACGGGGCTCGTGGGCCTGGCCGCCGTCCTCCTCGCCGCCGGGCTGCACCGCCGCCTGCGCGGGGCCTGGGCGGCCACCGTCGTCTCGTCCGCCGCCGTCGCGGTGTCCGCGCTCAGCCACGGCGAGCAGGTGTGCGCCGCCGCGGCCACGGCCCTGCTCGTCGCGCTCGTGCTGCGCCGGGCGGCCTTCCACCGCGGCCGGTTCCTGCCCGCCGGGGCCGGCACCGCCCTCCTGGTCCCGGTCGCCGCCACCGTCCTGGTCGCGGGGGCGGTGACCTGGCACGAGGCGCTGGCCGGGGAGACCGCCCCGACCCCGTGGTGGGACCGCCTGCTGCTCGTGGCCGGCGCCGTCGGGATGCTGCTCGGCGGCCGCTGGCTGGCGCGCACCGTCACCGCCGGCCCGCGCCGGGCCCCCGACGCCGGGCCGTGCCCGGTGGAGCTCGCCCGCGTCGACGACCTCGTCGCCCGCTTCGGCAGCTGCCTGTCGCACCTGGCGTTCACCGGCGACAAGCGCTTCCACTTCAGCCCCACCGGTGCCGCCTTCCTCATGTACCAGGTGCGCGGGCGCAGCTGGGTCGTCATGGGCGACCCCGTCGGTGAGGACGAGCAGGTGCGCGACCTCGTCGCCGACTTCGTCGCGCTCGTCGACCGCCACGGCGGGCGGCCGGTCTTCTACAACGTCACCCCCGACCACGCGCAGCTGTACCGGGCGTGCGGGCTGACGCTGGCCAAGCTGGGGGAGGAGGCCGTCGTCGACCTCGACGGCTTCACCCTCGCCGGCAAGGCGCGCGTCGGACTGCGCAACTGCCGCAACAAGTCCCAGCGCATCGGCCTGAGCGTCGAGTTCGTCGCCGCCGCCGACGTCGACCCGCTGCTGCCGCAGCTGCGGGAGGTGTCGCAGGCGTGGCTGACGCACCGCAACGGCCGCGAGAAGCGGTTCTCCCTCGGCGCGTTCGACGAGGACTACGTGCGCCGCTTCCCCCTCGCCGTCGTCCGCCAGGACGGGCGCATCACCGCCTTCGCGACGCTGTGGACCAGCGCCGACGGCCGCGACGTCCAGGTCGACCTCATGCGCCGCCTGCCCGACGGCCCCCGCACCGTCATGACGTACCTGTTCGTGGAGTGCATCCTGTGGGCCCAGGAGCAGGGGTGCGCCACCTTCAACCTCGGCATGGCGCCGCTGGCCGGGCTGCAGGGGGAGCAGGGCCCGGAGTCGGTGTGGGACCTGCTCGGGCACCTCGTCTGGACCCACGGCGAGCGGTTCTACAACTTCCAGGGCCTGCGGACCTTCAAGCAGGGCTTCGCGCCGCGCTGGCAGCCCTGCTACGTCGCCTCGCCCGGGGGCCCGGCCCTGACCAGCGCCATGGTCGACGTCGTCACCCTCGTCGGCGGCGGCGTCCGCGGGGTCCTGCGCGGCTGACGCCCCGTCACCCCTCCCGCCCCCGGCTCCCCCGTCGACGTCGACGGGGGAGCCGTCGTGCACCCGGCGCCGCGTGGGCCGGGGGTGGGCTCGTCGACGCATCGCGCTCGACCTGGGAGCCCGCGGCGTCAGCGCGACCCTCCCGTCTCGACGAGCAGTCGTGGTGTCGTCGTGACGTCCGGCTCACAGGATGAGCGGCTGCTGGAGCCAGCGCGCAGCGCTGGACAACGAGCCACCCCCCAGCCGGCCCCGCGGAGACTTGAGGGACGAGGCCGCCGGACCACCCGTTCGGGCTCGCGCTAAAGGGTGACGGCCGTTCGTGCCGATAGGAAGCGCGTGGCAGCCGAGACCCCCAGCACCGCAGAGCGGACCGGCACCCGTCGCTCCCGGCGACGCGGTGTCCCCGTCCCGTACGACTTCCGACGGCCGACCAAGCTGTCGCGTCAGCACGCCCGCGTGCTCGAGATCACCTACGAGGGCTTCTGCCGTCAGTGGGCGACACTGCTGTCCTCCACCCTGCGCACCACCGTGCAGGTCGAGCTCGACGGCATCCAGCAGTACAGCTACGACGAGTACGCCGCGTCGCTGCCGATGCCGACCGTGATGGCCGTCTTCGACCCCGAGCCGCTGGTCGGCGCGGCGGTGCTGCACATGGACATCGCCTTCGTGCTGTCGTGCATCGAGCGGATGCTCGGCGGCACCGGCGCGAACGAGCAGCCGGCGCGCCAGCTCACCGACATCGAGGCCGTCCTGGCCCGCGGCATGGTCGAGCGCACGCTGGTCGAGCTGGCGTCCTCGCTGCTGACGGTGACCGACCTGAAGCCGAAGCTGACGGCGATCGACCAGAACCCCGCCTTCGCCCAGGCCGCCGCCGCCACCGACGTCATGATCGTCTCCTCGTTCCACCTGCAGGTCGAGGGCGCCTCGGGCACCGCGACCCTGGCCATGCCGCTGGACCCGCTGTCCGCGGCCCTCACCGCGGCCGAGCTGCGGGTCGCCAGCCCCGAGGAGCTGCGGCTGCGGCGCCTCATGCGCGACCGCCTCGACGACCACCTGGAGAACATCCCGGTGGAGGTGTCGGTGCGGATGCAGGCGGCGCAGATGCGCCCCGACGAGATCCTCTCGCTCATCCCCGGCGACGTGCTGCGCCTGCCGCACCGCGCCGAGGAGCCCCTGGAGGTGGTGGCCTCCGGGGCCCACGTCGCCTCCGCCGTGGCCGGTAGCCGCGGAGCCAAACTCGCCTGCCTGATCGTCCCGACCCCCGAGGAGAACGCCCGATGAGCGCCATGACCACCACCGACCTGACCGCGACCCTGCGTGAGGCCGCCCAGGCTGCGCTCGCCGTCCTCCCGCTGTCCGCTCCCGGCACGATCACCGACATCGTTCCGGTCGCGGCCGCCCCCGACCTCGGCGACGAGGGCACCGCGGTCTCGGCGAACTTCGCCGGCGCCGCCAACGGCCGCGTCACCGTCGTCGTGGGGGAGGAGACGCTCGGCACGCTCCTCATGAGCCCCGAGGGCGCCCTCGACCCGGTCGACGCCCTGCGCCCGGCGCTGGAGACCGTCGTGCACTCCCTGGGCCAGTGCGTCCTGGAGGCCGGCGTGGAGGGCGACCCCGCCCAGGCGCTGCGCCAGCTCGACGGCGGCGCCGTCGCGGTCGTCGGCGCGGGCGGGGAGACCCTGGCCCTCATCGGCCTGACCCTCACCGCCCAGCAGGACGTCCCGGCCCCCACCGCGACCGCGACCGCCTCGGCCGCGGCCGCCGGCGGCCCCCGCCGCACGATGGACCTGCTGCGCGACGTGCAGATGGACGTCACCGTCGAGCTCGGCCGCACCCACATGACGGTGCAGGACCTGCTGGCCCTGACGCCGGGCTCGGTCGTGGAGCTGGACCGCGCGGCCGGCTCGCCCGCCGACATCCTCGTCAACGGCCAGCTCATCGCCCGCGGTGAGGTCGTCGTCGTGGACGAGGACTACGCCATCCGCATCACCGAGATCGTCACCCCGGAGGCCGGCGCCTGATGGACGCCGTCGCCGCGATCGCGCGCACGAGCATCTCGCTCGTGGCGGTCCTCGGACTGCTCTACCTGATCTCCCGCTGGCTGCGCCGCCGTCAGGGCGGCGTGGCCGGCGGGGCGGACTTCGCCGTCCTGGCCAAGCAGAGCCTGGGTGCGAAGGCCGCCGTCGCGCTGGTCAAGGTCGGCGACAAGGCCCTCGTCGTCGGGATCTCCGACGGCGGGGTCAACCTCCTCGGCGAGACCGACGTCGCGTCGGTGCTGCCGGTCACCGAGGGTGAGGTCACTCAGCCGGGCGGGTCCCTCAAGGAACCGGCCGGACGTGTCGAGGAGGTGGACATCACCACCTCCGCCACTACTTCCGCCACGGACGAGGCGGACCTGCTCAGCGGCACGGACGCCGTCGCGGCGCACTCCCGGACCGAACCGGTGACGGGCGAGCGCTACCTCCGCAAGGCCGGCGAGACGATCGCCGTGAAGGCCCCGGCCCGTCACACCGCCACCGGTGTGCAGGGTTCGGCGCTCTCCCCGGCCACCTGGTCCAAGGCAGTCGACGTGCTGCGTGAGAGGACGACCCGCAGGTGACGAACTCCCGAGTCCGGCCCCAGACGACCCGGACCACCGCAGCCGCCCGCCGGCTCGCCGCGGCCCTGGTGCTCACCGGGGGACTGGTCGTGGGGGGCGCGTTCAGCGCCCAGGCGGCCGCCCCCGCTGCCACCGGCTCGGTCTCGACCGTGACGCTGGCCGCCGCCCCGGCAGCCTTCGCCACCGGAGTGCAGGCCCCCACGGCCCCGCAGGCTCCGGTCGCGCCGGAGGGCACCGGGTCGGTCTCGGTCGACATCAACGGCGTCGACGGCAAGCCCAGCCAGTCGATCACCATCATCATCGCGCTGACGATCCTGTCGGTGGCGCCCGCGCTGCTGCTGCTCACGACGAGCTTCACCAAGATCCTCATCGTCCTCGGCCTGACCCGCAACGCCCTGGGCCTGCAGGGCACCCCGCCCAACCAGGTCCTCGCCGGCCTGGCGCTGTTCCTGACGATGTTCGTCATGGCGCCGACGTTCAGCCAGATCAACGACGTCGCCGTGCAGCCCTACCTCAAGGGCGAGAAGACCGCGACGGTCTCCTTCGAGGACGGTTCGAAGCCGCTGAAGGAGTTCATGCTCAAGCAGACGCGGCCCGAGGAACTGGCCCTCATGACCAAGGCCGCCAAGCGGGACCTGCCCACGACCCGCGAGGAGACGCCGCTGACGACGCTGGTGCCCGCCTTCGCGCTCTCGGAGCTGCGCAGCGCCTTCATCATCGGGTTCGTCATCTTCATCCCGTTCCTGGTGATCGACATCGTCGTCTCCGGGGCGCTGATGAGCCTGGGGATGATGATGCTGCCACCGGTGACGGTGTCGCTGCCCTTCAAGCTGCTGCTGTTCGTGATGGTCGACGGCTGGGGGCTCATCATCAAGTCCCTCGTCTCCTCCTACGCCGGCTGACCTCGTCCACCGTCCCGTGCCCGGGCACCCCTCGCGGGTGCCCGGGCACGGTCGCGTCCGGGGGGCTCCCGCGCCCTGAGCGTCCGGACCCCGTCCGGCTCAAGGCGTTCACCCGAACAGCCGAAGCAGTCACCGGAACACCCGTGACACCCCTGCGACACCCCTGCGAACAGGAAGGCGACCAGATGACCGACGTGACCGTCATCCACCTCGGGATGACCGCTCTCGTCCTCGCCGCCAAGCTCTGCGCCCCCATGCTCCTGACCGCCCTGGCCGTCGGGTTCGGCATCTCCCTGTTCCAGAGCGTCACGCAGCTGCAGGAGCAGACGATCTCCTTCGTGCCCAAGGCCGTCGCCGTCGGCGTCGCGATCGTCGTGTGCGGCAAGTGGATGCTGCACGAGATGACGAGCTTCACCACGGCGCTGTACGAGCAGATCCCCTCCCTGCTGACCCACGGGGGCTGAGCCGTGCAGGGGGTCCCCTCGGTCCCGCTGGACCTGCTGATGGCGCTGCTGCTCGCCGGCATCCGCGCCGCGGCGTTCCTCATGCTGGCCCCGCCGTTCGCCAACAAGGCCGTCAACGGCCGCACCAAGGCGATGCTGTCGGTGGCCATCGCGCTGCCCGTCGCGACCCGTCTGCGCGACTCCGTCCCGCCCGTCGAACCGGGCGCGATCATCACCGCGGCCCTGCAGCAGGCCCTCGTCGGCGTCGTCATGGGCGCGTTCGTCGCGCTGCTGTTCGCCGCCGTCCAGGCCGCCGGCGACATGCTCGACCTGTTCGGCGGTTTCCAGCTCGCCAGCGCCTACGACCCCCTCATGCAGTCCCAGACGGCGATCTTCGGCAAGCTCTACACCTGGACCACCACCGCGCTGCTCGTCGTCTCCGGCGGGCACCTGCTGATCCTGCAGGGGTTCCTGCGCTCCTACGACGTCCTGCCGCTGGACGCCGGGGTCGACACCGGCACCGTCGCGCGCGTCTTCACCTCCGGCGTCACCGAACTCATGCTGTCGGCGCTGCAGATCGCCGCCCCCCTCATCGCCGTCCTGTTCCTCACCGACATCGGCCTCGGGCTGCTGTCCCGCGTCGCCCCCGCCCTCAACGTGTTCGCCATGAGCTTCCCCGTGAAGATCCTCATCGCCCTCACCCTCGGCGGGTTCACCTTCTCCCTGCTGCCCGGCGTCGTCGGCGACCTCGCCGACACCGCCCGCGAGACCGTCGTCCGGATGGTCACCCCCGTCGTGACGGGAGGTGGGGGCGGGTGAGCGGTGAGAAGACCGAGAAGCCGACTCCGAAGAAGCTCAAGGAGGCCCGCGACGAGGGGAACGTCCCGTTCTCCCGCGACGTGGCCGCCTGGCTGTCCACCGGGGCCGGCGCCGCGACGATCCCCCACACCATCGAAGCCGGTCGGGTCCTGCTGCAGCGCACCATGGGCCGCATCGCCGAGGTCGCCGCCGACCCCGAACCCGCCCGCGCCCTGTCCGTCCTGACCGACACGTTCTCCGGCGTCCCCGCCGTCCTGGGCCCGCTGGCGATCGCCACCGTGCTGTCCGTCGTCGTCGCCGGCGCCGTCCAGGGCACCCTCTACTTCGCGCCGAAGAAGCTCAAACCCAAGTTCACCAACCTCAACCCCGTCAACGGCCTGAAGCAGCACTGGGGTCCGCAGGCGGTGTGGGAGGCCACCAAGTCGCTGCTGAAGACGATCGTCATCGGCGGCGCCGTCTGGCTCGTGGCCAAGGACCTCGCCCCCCGCCTCGTCGCCCAGGGCGCGATGCCCACGGCCGCCGTGCTGTCCCTCACCGGCTCGGCCGTCATCCGCATGCTGCTGGTGACGATCGTCGTCGGCTTGCTCATCGCCGTCGCCGACTACGCCATGAGCCGGCGCCGCATCATGAAGAAGCTGCGCATGAGCAAGCAGGACATCAAGATGGAGCACAAGAACTCCGAGGGTGACCCGCTGCTGAAGGGCGCCATCCGCTCCAAGCAGATGGCCATGTCCCGCAACCGCATGATGGCCGACGTCGCCAAGGCCGACGTCGTCCTGGTCAACCCCACCCACATCGCCGTGGCCCTGCGCTACGAGCCCGGCACCGGCGCGCCCAAGGTCGTCGCCAAGGGCGCCGGGGCCATCGCCACGAAGATCCGCGAGAAGGCCAAGGAGAACGACGTCCCGCTCGTCAAGGACATCGAGCTGGCCCGCGCCATGTACAAGAGCGTCAAGGTCGGCCAGGAGATCCCGCCGGAGTTCTTCGCCACCGTCGCCAAGGTCCTCGCCTTCGTCATGAGCCTGCGCACCCGCGGCTCCCTGACGGCCTTCGGCGAGGCCCACACCGTCCCGGCCTGACGGCCCGGGTCGTCGAGGTCAAGGTGGCGAGCGCGAGCGCCGATGCCCAGGACGTGGGCCGAGCAGGTGACGCCGTGGGCGCCGAGGGGACCGCCGTGCCGGGCCGCCCCCTCGAGCACGTCCTGCCGCACCCCGCCCCCCAACCCGGCGACCTGGACGGCGCCCGCGACCTGCACCGGCGCAGCCGGCGCCGCGCCGACGACCGCGCCGCCGCCGCCGGGGGCACCTCCGTCGGCGTCCGCCTCACCCGGGCCCTCGGCCTCGTCGTCGCCCTCCTGCTGCTCGTCGGGGCCAGCGGCGCCGGCGGCCTGCTCGTGACCGGCTCCTCCCGCACCCGCGAGACCCAGCTGCGCGGCCTCGAAGCGGCCAACGCCACCCTCCAGCTGACCCTCGCCGACGCCGACGCCGCCGTCCGCGACGCCACCACCGGGCACCTGCCGCAGTCCCGCCAGACCTACGACCACGCCGTCCAGGCCCTGCCCGCCCTGCGCGCCCGCGTCCAGTCCCTGCTCACCGACCCGTTGCAGCGCAGCCTGTTCGCCGAGCAGTCCGCGCTCATCGACAGCTGGCTGGCCACGGCCGACCCCGATCGGGGCGACGCCGACCTCACCGGCGCCGCCGCGCAGGCGCGCGCCTTCACCGACCTGCGCGACGCCAACACCCGCCTCGACGACCTCGTCCGCCGCCAGCGCCACGACGCCACCAGCACCGAGGCCTGGGTCCGCTACAGCGCCCTGGCCGTCACCGCCCTCACCCTCGCCGCGGCGCTCGCCGTCGTCGCCGGCACCGGTGCCCGCACCCGCCGCGCCCTCGTGGACCCGCTGCGCTCCCTCGTCGACGTCCTGGACGCCCACGGCCGCGGGGACCGCCGCGCCCACGCCGACCCCACCGCCGGGCCGGCCGAGGTCCGCAGCGTCGCCCTCGCCGTCAACGACCTCGCCCGCGAGAACGCCCGCCTGCTCGAGGCCGCCGAGCAGTCCGCCCGGCTGCACCGCCTCGCCGGCGACATCGGCCGCCAGGTCCGCGACCAGCTCGTCGCCGAGGACGCCCTGCAGGTCGCCGTCACGCGGCTGGGGAAGGAGCTGCGCGTCGGCCGCGTCTGGGTGCGGATGCTGCAGGACGGGCCCGACCGCGCCGGCGGCGCCGGCCCGCGCGCCGGGCTGGGACCGGTGGCCGGGGAGTGGGCCGCGCCCGCCCTCGCCCCGCTGCGCTCGCTGCCCCGCGGCGACGGGGGCGCCACCCGCGCCTTCGACGACTCCCGCAGCTGGCTGCACGAGCTGCACGCCTCCGGGCAGGTCTACGCCGTCCCCGACACCCGCAGCCTCCGCGGCCGCTCGCCCCTGCTCGACGGGTTCCTGCGCGGCACCGACGCCCGGGCCCTGCTGCTGGTCCCCATCGGCGTCGGCGACGCCCCGCAGGGCCTGCTCACCGTCGTGTGCGGCACGGGCCCGCGGGACTGGACCGTCCCGGAGGTCGAGCTCGCCCGCTCCGTCGCGGTCGACCTGTCCCGCGCCCTCGTCCTGGCCGGCCTCTACCGCGCCCAGGAACGGCTGCTGGGGGAGCTGCGCGACGTCGAGTCCGTCAAGTCCGACCTGCTCGCCACCGTCTCGCACGAGCTGCGCACCCCGCTGACCAGCATCTCCGGCTACCTCGAGCTCCTGCGCGACGGGGCCGTCGGCGAGGTCGGCGAGGACGTCGCCGCCGTCCTGGGCATCGTCGAACGCAACACCGACCGGCTCCGCGCGCTCATCGAGGACCTCCTGCTGCTGTCCCGCGTGGAGTCCGCCCCCGCCACCGAGGTCCGCGGCGCCAGCACCGTCGCCGACCTGCTCAGCGGCGTCCTGGCCGCCGTCGCGGCCGGCCCCACCAGCGGCGGCACCGTCCGCTGCACCACCGCCCCCGAGGAACTCACCGGGCTGCGCGTACCGGGGGAGGCCGAGCACCTGCACCGGGCGCTGCTGGCCGTCGTCGACAACGCCGTGAAGTTCTCCCCGGTCGGCTCCCTCGTGCGCGTCCGCGTCGAACGACACCCCGCCGACGTCCGGATCGTGGTGCAGGACAACGGGATGGGCATCCCCGCCGCCGAGGTCGCCGGGGTCTTCGGACGCTTCGCCCGCGGCTCCAACGCCGCCGTCCAGCAGGTCCCCGGCACCGGCCTCGGCCTCACCATCGCCCGCGACCTCGTCCGCCTGCACGGCGGCCGCATCGAGCTGGACTCCGTCGAGGGCCAGGGGACGACCGCCACCGTCAGCCTGCCCCTGACCTCCGCGCCGACCTCCGCGCCGACCTCCGCGCCGACCTCCGCGCCGACCTCCCCGGCCAGCGAGCAGACCGTGGGCGGTGCCTGGTGAGCCCCCTGCGCCACCTCGACGCCGCCCACCGCGCCCACCTCGCCCAGGCCGAGGAGGACGCGCGCCGGGCCGCCCTGCGCGCCCACGACCTGCTGGCCCTCCCCGAGACCCCCGACGCCGACCCCGAGCTCGACGCCGTCGTCCGGCTGGCGCTCGCGGTCACCGGCGCGTCCGCCGCGGCCGTCGACCTCCTCGACGCCCACCGTCAGTTGCGGCTCGCCACCACCGGGACGAGCCCCGGCACGGCTCCGGCGACCGGCAGCAGCGACCGCCGCGAGTCCCTCGGCGCCCGCCTGCACACCGGGGGCCACGCCGCGTCCGACGTGGTGGTCGTCCGCGACGCCCGCCTCGACCCGCGCCTGCGGGACAGCGGCTGGGTCGAGGGTCGCCTCGGTCGGGTCGTGTTCGTCGCCTCCGCGCTCCTGGTGACCGCCGACGGGCACCTGCTCGGCAGCCTCTCCGTCACCGCCGGCACCCCCCGCGACCTCACCGCCGAGCACGCCGACCGGCTGCGCGACCTCGCCGGCCTGGCCGTCGCCGCGCTCGAGCGGCGCCGCCGGCGCCAGGTCAGCCTCCTCGCCGAGCTCGAGCACCAGCGTGGACTCCTCACCGCCGCCCTGGCCCGCACCGCAGCGCTGGAGGCGGCGGGGGAGCGGCTGCGCCGCACCAACGACGAGCTCACCCACCTCGCCGCCGTCGCCGGCCACGACCTCGCCGCCCCGCTGACCGCCGTCATCGGCTACCTCGACCTCGTCCTCGACGTCCACCGCGACGACCTCGGCGCCCAGGGCAGCGAGTGGCTCGGCACCGCCCTGCGCGCCGCCCACCGCATGCAGGGCCTCATCGAGGCCGTCCTCGTGCACTCCCTCGCCGACGGCGAGCGCTGCCACCCCCGCCGCGTCGACGTCCGCGACGTCCTGCGCCACGTCGTGGAGGACCTCGGGACCTCCTGCGCCGCAGCCCGCATCGGCTACACGGAGGTCCCCGCGCACCCCGGCGGCACCGTCGAGGCCCACGCGGACCCCGTCCTGCTGCGCCAGCTCCTGCAGAACCTCCTCGCCAACGCCGTCCGCCACCGCCACCCCGACCGACCGTGCCGCATCGAGGTCACCGTCACCGCCCTGCCCGCCGGGGGCTGGGAACTCACGGTCGCCGACAACGGCCGCGGCATCCCCGCCGACCAGCGCGACCGCGTCTTCGCGATGTTCACCTCCGGGCCCGCCCCCGGTGGGCACGGCATCGGCCTGGCCACCTGCCGCCGCATCGTCACCCGCCACGGCGGCACCATCGCCGCCGAGCCGACCCCCGGCGGCGGCGCCACCCTGCGCGCCACCTTCTTCCCCGGCGGCTTCCCCGGCGGCTTCCCCGGCGGCTTCCCCGACGGCTTCCCCGACGGCTCGGCAGCCCCCTCCCCCTGAGCCGGGGGAGTGGGCCGACCGGGTGGGTCACGACCGCCCGCCTCAAGACCGCGCCCCGGCTGCCGATGGGCCGCAGACACCCGCAACACCCCAGGTGCCGAGGTACCGACCCACAACCCGACCCTTCCAGGTCCAGGAGGACCCCGTGGCACGAGTGCTCGTCGTCGAGGACGACCCGGACATCCGCCAGCTCGTCGAGCTGCGCCTGCGCGGCCTCGGCCACCGCGTCGTGTCCGCCCCGTCCGGCGCCGAGGCGCTCGCGGTCATCGCCGAGCGCGGGGCCCCCGAGGTCGTCGTCCTCGACGTCGCCATGCCGGGGATGACCGGCCTGGAGGTCCTGCGGACGCTGCGCGCCCAGCCGGAGACCGCCGACCTGCCCGCGATCTTCCTGTCCGCCCGCGTGCGGCCCGAGGACATCGCCGCGGGGGAGGAGCTCGGGGCTGTCTACCTCACCAAGCCCTTCGTCGTCAGCGCGCTCGCCGGCGCCATCGACAAGGCGCTGCAGGCGAACGCGCACGCCGCCGGGGGCTGGTGAACCACCCCCGACAGCCACCCCGCCGCCGCAGCACCGCCCGAGCCCCGTCCGCGACCCGCGGACGGGGCTCGTCGCGTTGCCCAGCCCGCGGCGTCCGGGTGGGTGCGTCCGACCGGGTGACTCAAGCCCGGGCCCCGGAGTGCCGAAGGAGGCAGTGGCCAGGACGGCCGCAGCAGGCCACGGACGGGCCGCTGGACGAGGGACACCCGAACGGGTGCCCCGCGCGAACCAAGGCGGTGCAGTGCGACTTCGCAACCTTCCCCAGCTGGCGATCCCCGCGGGGGTCGTCGGGATCGTCCTGCTGCTCGTGGTGCCCCTGCCGGCGGCCCTGCTGGACTTCCTCATCGCGCTGAACATCACGCTGTCGCTCGTCGCGCTGCTCGTGACGATGTTCGTCAAGCGTCCGCTGGACTTCTCCGTCTTCCCGGCGCTGATCCTCGTCCTGACGCTCTTCCGCCTCGGCCTGAACGTCGCCTCGACCCGCCTGGTGCTGTCCAACGGCTACGCGGGCAAGGTCATCGAGGCCTTCGGGCACTTCGTCATCTCGGGCTCGCTGGTCATCGGGATGGTGATCTTCCTCATCCTGGTCGTCATCCAGTTCGTCGTCATCACCAAGGGCGCCGAGCGCGTCGCCGAGGTCGGCGCCCGCTTCACCCTGGACGCGATGCCCGGCAAGCAGATGGCCATCGACGCCGACCTGAACGCCGGCCTCATCGACGAGGCCGAGGCGCGCCAGCGCCGGGCCGACGTCACCGCCGAGGCCGACTTCTACGGCGCCATGGACGGTGGGTCGAAGTTCGTCAAGGGCGACGCCATCGCGGGCATCGTCATCGTGATGATCAACCTCATCGGCGGGTTCGCCATCGGGATGCTCCAGCACGGTCTGGGCCCCGCGGAGTCGATCAACAAGTACGCCCTGCTGAGCATCGGTGACGGCCTCGTCTCCCAGGTGCCGGCGCTGCTGCTGTCGGTCGCGACCGGCCTCATCGTCACCCGCTCCACCGGGACCGGGGACATGGGCGGGGAGGCCATCAAGCAGCTCGGCCAGCAGAAGACGGCCTTCCAGATCGCCGGTGCGGCGATGATCGTCCTGGCGCTCATCCCGAGCATGCCCAAGCTGCCCTTCCTCCTCATCGGTGGGCTCGCGATCTTCGCCTCCACCCGGATCGCCAAGCGCGACAAGCAGACCGCCCGCGACGCGGCCCTGGCCGAGCTGGCCCCCGTGCCGCACAACCCGAACGAGGCCGCGGAGAACCTGCTCGAGGAGATGCGCGTCGACCCGCTCGAGGTCGTCCTGGCCCCCGACCTCGTCGACCTCGTCGACACCTCCGGCGGCGGCGACCTGCTCGAACGCGTCCGCGCCCTGCGCCGCAAGATCGCCTTGGAGCTCGGCCTCGTCGTGCCGCCGGTCCGCACCCGCGACTCCCTCGACCTGCCCATGTCGACCTACGCGGTCCGCATCTCCGGTGTCGAGGTCGCCCGCGGCACCGCCCCGCCCGGACAGGTGCTCGCCCTCGGCGACAACCTCGACGGCCTGCCGGGCCGCGCGACGGTCGAGCCGGTGTTCGGCCTGGCCGGCAAGTGGATCCCCGCCGAGCTGCGCCACCAGGCCCAGCTCATGGGGGCCACGGTCGTCGACCGCGCGAGCGTGCTCATCACCCACCTCGGCGAGCTCGTCCGCACCCACGCCCCGCGCCTGCTGTCCCGCGAGGACGTCCGCTCGCTGGTCGAGGCGCTCAAGCGCACCCACCCCGCCGTCGTCGACGAGCTCACCCCCGCCGTCCTCACCCTCGGGGAGGTCCAGCGGGTCCTGCAGGCCATGCTCGACGAGGCCGTCCCGATCCGGGACCTCGCCCGCATCTTCGAGGCGCTCTCGTTGCGCGCCAAGGCCGGCAGCGACCTCGACGGCCTCGTGGAGGCCTCCCGCCGCGCCCTGGGCCCGGCCGTGGCGGCCGTCCACGAGCAGGACGGCACCCTGCACGTCATCACGCTCGACCCCGTCCTGGAGCAGCAGCTGGCCGAGTCCCTGCGACCGGGGGAGCACGGCGCGAGCCTGGCCCTGGACGCCCGCACGGCCGAGCACCTGGTGACCTCCTCAAGTTCCTGCATGGAACGTGCCGAAGGGCAGGGCATCAGCGCGGTGCTCGTCTGCGCACCCCCTCTGCGCGCCCCCCTGCGCCGCCTCCTGAAGGTGGCGGTGGGCCGCCTGCACGTCCTGTCCTACGACGACGTGAGCAACCACCCCCGGATCGAGACGGTTGGATCGGTGAGCGGTGTCCATGCACTTGCTTCTTGAAGGCTCTGACCTGGGCGACCTCCTCGCGGAGGTCCGCACCCAGCACGGCCCGGCGGCCCGCGTCGTCCGCGCCGAGCGCATCCGTTCCGGCGGCGTGGCCGGCTTCTTCAGCAAGGAACGCTACGAGGTGACCGTCGAGATGGACGGCGCCGGAGGGGACGACGAGACCCACGTGAGCCACGCCGATCACCAGGCCCCCGACCAGGCCCCCGCCGCCGCAGGACAGGCCCCCGAGGGCCTGCAGGTGGAGGAACGCGAGGCCCTCGACTTCGAGGCCCTGCTCGCCGCCGCCGACGCCGCCGAGACGGCCGCCAGCGCCGCTCCCGCGCCCGTGGCCGCTGAGGACACCGTCGCCGCGGAGGAGTTCGAGTCCGCCCGGGCCGGGCTGCTCGAGGTGCTGCGCGCCTCCCAGCAGGGGGCGTCCGCCGACGCCCCGCAGGCCGCGCTCAAGGAATCCGCCGCGGATGCCGAGGACCGGGGTGTGATCGCGCAAACGGGTGACGACCAGCACGCTGCGTCGACCGACCTCGCCCACCTGGACGAGCTGGTCGCCGAGGCGACCGAGCAGGACGACGAGGTCGGCAAGGTCGGCCAGGTCGGCCACGTGGACCAGGCCGACCACGGCGACGAGGTCGTCGAGGCGCTCGCCGCCGACGAGGCCGCCGTGGCGGCCTTCGAGGCCGAGCTGCTCGAGCAGGCCCGCGCCGAGATCGAGCGCGAGGAGCTGGAGCGCGCGCAGGTCGAGCGTGCCCGGCAGGAGCGCGCCGAGCTGGAGCGCGCCGAGGCCGAGCGCGCCGAGGCCCAGCGCGCCGCCGCACGTGCCGCCGCCGAACGAGCCCTGGAAGAGGAGCGGATGCAGCAGTTGGAGATGGAGCGCCGGGAGGCCGAGCGCGCCGAGCACGCCCGCCGCGAGGCGGTCCGCGAGCAGGAGGTGCGCCGCGAGGCGGCCCGCGCGGACGTCCGGCGCCGGCAGGCCGAGCGCGTCAGCGCTCCGCGCCCGCAGGCCCAGGGTCAGGCCCGCGCCCACGTGCCGGCGCAGGCGCCGGCACGGTCGCTCGGTGAGGTCCTGGCTGCGGCGGACGCCGCGGACGGCACCGACCGCCTCGGCGCGATGTTCGCCGCCGGGCAGGGGGAGCCGGCGCCGCAGCAGCGGGCGGCCCGCCCGCACCGGCCGATCTCGACCGAGAGCGACTCCTTCGCCCGGACACTGGCCTCGATGCGTCAGGGCGCCACGCGAACCCCTGCGACTGGAGTAACGGGTGATGTACGCTCCGTTACCACGCCGGTGCGTTCCGTTCGTCCCCGTCCGGGACACCCCGACGCTCGACCCGCTCGCACCCCGGAGGAACGCGTGTCCGATCAGTTCGGGACCACGAACGGCGCCACCCGCGAGGGTCGCGGCCCGGCCCGCCGTCCGGAGCTGCGCCGCCCGGCCGCGGTCGAGGACCAGTTCGCCGACCAGTTCGCCGACCAGTTCGGGGACCAGTTCGGTGACCGCTTCGAGGTCGAGCGCCCCGTCGAGCGGCCCCTGGACCGTGCCGCCGACCGTGCCGCGGACCGTCGCGGTGACTGGGCCCACGACTACGACCAGCTCGAGCAGCAGGTCGCTGCGCAGTCCTACTACGAGCAGGACTCCTACGAGAAGGGTTTCGAACCCGGCTACGAGCGTCAGGACGAGCGTCCGGCCCGCAGCTACCAGCCCGCCGCCCGCGCCGCCGAGCGCGTGGACCGGGCCACTGACCGAGCGGTGAACCGCGATGGGGACGACAACGAGGCGATGACCATGGATCTGACTTACCGTGAACCCGTGACCACCTACAGCGACCGTTCCGGTGCGTCCCGCATGGCCTACCGCGAGCCGCAGGACACCGGCGACGTGCTGCGCCTGGCGCGCGACATCGACGTGCCCGCGCCGCTGCGCGTCGGCGCCGGCGAGCTCGTTGTCGTCATCGGCGAGGCCGACGCCGTCGTGGCGGCCGCCCTGCTGGTCGCCGACGAGGTCGGCTCCGAGGCCCCGCTGGTGCTCGGCCGCGCCGACGTCCAGAACACGATCACCGCCGACGAGCTGCCGGCCCGTCAGGACCAGGCCCGCCGCTGGAGCGCCCCGCTGACGGTCGCCATCCCGGCCCGCCCGACCGGTGCCGACGCCGAGCGCGCCGCCCGCATGGCCGCCGAGATCGGCGCCGCCTCCGTGGTCGTCTGCGTCGACGCCACCCGCCGCAGCCACGCGGTCGCGAGCCTGCTGCGCGCCCTCGACGGTGTCGGCCTGCCCGCCCGCCGCCTGGCCGTGCACCGCGCCGCCGAGAGCCCGGACCCGCTGGACGTCCTGTCCCTGGACGTCCCGGTCGGCTTCCTCGACGGTCGTCCCGCGACCTCCGGTGCGTGGGCGGGTCTGCTGCTGGACGCCGCCGGCGACCACAACCTGCGCTGACGGCTCCCGGACGATGGCCCGACGCACCCCGGCAGGGGCCGAGCTCACCCGCTCGGCTCCTGCGCACTGGCCCGGTCTGAACGACCGGGTGTGGGTCGAGGTGCAGATGCCGGACAGCTTCGGCGGGGAGACCATCCGGATCCCCACCCGGGTCGAGGACGCGCACGACGGCACGCTCGTCGTGGCCGCGCCCAGCTTCCGCGGTGACCTGCACGTCGTCGCCCCCGGCCTGCCGGTGGCCGTCTGCTGGGCCGGCCAGCGCGGCCAGTCCCGGCAGGACTTCCTGATCGCCGAGGTCGTCCGACGGCGCGTGCCCGCGTGGGACCTGGTGCCCTGCAGCGACGTCGTCGTGGAGCAGCGGCGCCGGTACGCCCGCGTCCCGGCCTCCGGCGGTGTGCACGTGACGCCCGTCCACGGCGACCCGCTCGCCGCGGAGGTCGACCCGGACGACCCCGTCGAGGAACCGACCGTCCCGGCCCAGCTCGTCGACCTGTCCGAGGGCGGGTCAGCCCTGTCCGTGCCGGCCGGCAGCTGGTTGCGGTTGGGCCGGCTGGCCCGGCTCGCCTTCGACCTCGAGGGCTTCCCCGTTCACCAGGAGGGCCAGGTCGTGCGCAGCCTGGACTCCCTGGAGGCCGACCGGCTCGAGGTCGTCGTGGCCTTCGCCGAACCCGTCGCCGCCGCAGACCGGCTGCGCCGCTACGTCATGCAGACCCAGATCAGGCAACGCCGTGGAGGAGACCGATGACCGCGATCGTGCTGGCCGTCAGCCTGCTGCTGGCCGGACCCTCGATCCTGGCCGTGGCCAAGGGCACCGGGGAGGTCGACACGGCGCTGCTGCACCTCGTGCTCGCCCTCGTCGTGACCTCGGTCGCCGGCCAGGTCGTGCGCACCGTGGTGCGCGGTTACCAGGACCAGGCCGCCCGCACCCCGGCCGTGGCGCCCGAGACCGACCAGACCCCGGGCCGGCGGCGCGACGACCGCTGAACCGCTCACAACCACGGCACGACCCCGGCAGACCGACCGCCCGTCCCCGCTCACGGGGGCGGGCGGTTCGGCGTCCCGGGGATGTCACTCGAACGACATGGCTGACCACGCGTCGTCACCTACACTGGTCGCATGCTGGTCCTGACCCGCAAGGCCGGGGAATCCGTCGTCATCGGCGACGAGGTCGTCGTGCGCGTCCTCGAGGTCCGGGGGGACGTGGTCCGGGTCGGGATCGACGCCCCGCGCGACGTGCAGGTGCACCGGCAGGAGGTGTACGAGGCGGTGCGCGAGGCGAACATCGCCGCCTCCACCGCCTCCGAGGAGGCCATCACGGCCCTGCAGGGCATCGTGCGGCGCGCCGGTGCGGTCGGCCCCACCCAATGACGCGCTGACGCGCCACCAGACGCACGACCAGCGGCGCCCGGCCCGCCGATGAGCCCATCGACGCCCCCTCTGGGACGCCCTGAACGTTTCACCTGATCGAGCGATCACGCTCAAGACGCCGCACGGCCCCACCGACACCACATGCAGGAGACCGGTGGAGCAGGAGGCGGGCGGTGACGACGACGACCACGAGCAGCAGCACGCACGCGCCCCCGGGTGCGCCGGCGGCGGCTGCGGGCTGGCACAAGGCGCTGGACCTGGCCGGTGTCGCCCTGGCGGTGCTGCACCCCGCCGGGCACGTCGCTGCCGTCACGGCCGCCTACTGCCGCCTCACCGGCCTCGATGCCGCCCGCGTGCCGGGCACCGTCGTGCTGGACTGGTGGGGGACGACGCCCGACGTCACCACCGGCCACGGCGACGCCACGCACCCCACCGGCCTCGGTCCGGCCCCGTCGGTGTCGGCGGTGCTGGCCGCCGCCGCGGCCGGTGACGTCCACCTCGACGTCGAACTGCGCGGGGTGACGCCACCGCACCAGGAGTCTCACCAGGAGTCTCACGAGGAGGGTCACCCGGTCGGTCCCCCGCGCGTGCTGAACGTGCAGGTCACCGCGAGCGCCGACGGCGGGGCCGTCGTGCTGCTGCGCGACGTCACGGCCCAGCACGCCGAGCGCACCTCCCTGCGGACGCGGCTAGCCCAGCAGGAGGCCGTCATGTCGGCCTCCCCGGACACCATCTACCGGCTGCACCTGGGCACCGGCCACGTCGAGTGGACCAACAGCGGTGGCGCCTGCCTGCTCGGCCTGCCCGCCGTCGACGACCTCGTCGCGCCCGACCTCGTCCACCCCGACGACGTGCCCGGTGTCCAGCGCGCCGTGGAGACCCTGTGCGCGGCCGCCCCCGGCGAGATCGTCGAGTGCACCTACCGCGTCGTGGACACGTGGGGGGAGGAGCGCTGGGTCCACACGCGCTCCACCGTCACCGACCTCGACGCCGCCGGCCGGGCCCTGCACGCCGTCGGCATCGCCCAGGACCTGACCGAGACCATCACCACGATGGACGCCCTCGCCGGCTCCGAGCGCCGCTTCCACGAGGTGTTCGCGCGCGGCCCGGTCGGCATGCTGATCTTCGGCCTGGAGGGGTGGGTCAGCGAGGTCAACGACGCGCTGTGCACCCTGCTCGAACGCGACACCGCCGAGCTCGTCGGCGCCGCGGCCGCCGAGCTGCTCGAACCGGCCGCGGGGGAGCGGGCCAGCGCCGAGGAGCGCGACGAGCTCGCCCAGGCCCACGCCCAGCTGCAGGCCCTCGTCGACGGCAGCGCCGAGGTCGCGCACCGCGAGCGACGCTTCGACCTGCCCAGCGGCCGGACGGTCTGGGCGCAGGTGACGTTGTCGCTGACGTCCTCCAGCACGGGCGAACCGGCCTTCCTCGCCTTCGTCGAGGACGTCACCGCCCGCAAGCGCGAGGCCGAGCAGCTGGAGCACGCCGCCCTCCACGACCCCCTGACGGGCCTGCCCAACCGCGCCAAGGCCGAGGACCAGCTGAGCACGGCGCTGGCCCGCACCCAGCGCCGCGGCGGGGGCTGCGCCGTCCTGTTCGTCGACCTCGACCACTTCAAGGACGTCAACGACACCCTGGGCCACGCGGCGGGCGACCACCTCCTGCGCGACGTGGCCGACCGGCTGCGCGGGCTCCTGCGCACCGGGGACATGGCCGCGCGCATCGGTGGCGACGAGTTCGTGCTGGTCTGCGAGGACGTCGCCGACGCCCAGGCCCTGTCCGCGATCGCCGAGCGGGTCTGCGAGCGCATCACGATCCCCGTCGACCTCGGCGCGCGGACGGTCACCGTCACCGCGAGCGTCGGGGCGGCGCGCACCGACGGCAGCCTGGGCCCCGACGAGCTGCTCCGGGCGGCCGACCGGGCCATGTACCGGGCCAAGGCCGCCGGCCGGGCCTGCTGGCGGGCCGCCTGAGCCCTCCCGGGGGCGGCGGGCTGGTCCGGACGGGTGGTCCGGCACGGCGGGTGACCAAGCTCACCCCCTGAACGGCCGTACCGGACGTGCCGTGACCGCGGGGGCCTGGCTAGCCTGATCCCGACCCGCCACCGACTGGTGAGGACAGCGTCGTCTGCGGTTCGAAGTACAGGCACGGTCCGCACCCACAGGAGGTACGCCATGGACGAGAACACCACCGACGCCCGCGTCATCGACGTCCGCGAGAGCGAGCTGACCACGGTCGCGAACCCGCGCCGCACCCAGCTCTGAGGCGCTCGCGCCGAGGTCAGCAGGCCGGTCCCCGTCCCGGGGGCCGGCCTGCTGCGTTCCCGGGCGGTGCCGTCCCCCGAGGTCAGGGGCGGTCGAGGATCCCCGCGCGGTACCAGTGGTGCCACAGCTCGTACCCGCTGTCGCCGGTCACCCACGGCACCGGGGAGTCCTCCGGTGTCGCCGCCGGGGCCAGCGGGTGCCCACCGGCCAGCAGCTGCTCGGCGGGGGTGAGCCGCCGGATCCCGACCCCGGCGACCCGTTCGGGGGCGGCGGAGAGGAACTCGGCGTAGGTCGAGGGGTCGTGCTGGCCGTCGTCGCCGACCAGGAGCCACCGCACCTGCGGCAGCTCGCGGGCGAGCCGGGCCAGGGACTCGCGCTTGTGGGCGGTGCCGTCGCGGAACCACCCGGTGTTCGTCGGTCCCCAGTCCGTCAGCAGCATCGGCCCGGCCGGGTAGCCGAACCTGTGCAGGAACCGGCCCAGCGTCGGGGCGACGTTCCACGCACCGGTCGAGAGGTACACGACCGGCCCGCCGGGGTTCTCCGCGACGACCTGCCGGTACAGCTCGGCCATGCCGTTGACCGGCACCCGCGCGCGCTCGTCCAGGACGAAGGAGTTCCACGCCGCCACGAGCGGACGCGGCAGCCGGGTCACGACGACGGTGTCGTCGATGTCGGACAGCAGCCCCACGACCGGGTCCGGACCCACGACGACGACCTCGGCGGTCCCGCTGTGCCGCAACGCGTTCTGCGGGGGAAGTTCCGCGCCGCCCTCGGTGTCGTCCTCGACCAGCTCCACGTCGGGCGGCAGCAGGTCGCGCGGGTCCGCGGAGTCCGGGCCCACGGTCAGGACGACCTCGTGCCGGCCCGGGGGCAGGTCCACCTCGACGCGTTCGTCGAGGTACCCCTCGCGGTTGGTGCGCAGCACCCGCTCGTGCCCGCCGATGCGGACCGTCACCTGGGCCCCGGCGACCGGGACGGTGAGGAAGTTGCGCCAGCCCCGCACGCTGCGGACGCCGTCGCGGCCGGTCTCCTCGGCGGTGTCCTCCCGGCCCAGCAGGACCCGGCCGAAGACGCGCACCCAGCCGGGGCCGCCGTAGCCGGGGTAGGCCAGCGCGCGTGCGTGGTACCCGCGGCGGCGCAGCCGGGAGCCCACGAGCCCCTTGACGGCGTCCTCCACGCGCGCGGCGCGGTGCAGCGAGTGCTCCCCGGGCCGGGGGGTGAGGTCCCCGCGCAGCTCCTCGAGGTCGCGGCGCGCCTCCTCCACGCGACGCGCCGCCCGGGCGCGCCGCTGCCCGCGGGTCAGAGCCGGCCCCTTGATCACGGAACCGACCCTAACGGGACCCGAACCCACCGGCGAGGCGGTCGAAGCCCTCGTCCAGCGGCACCCTCGGCGACCAGCCCAGCCGCTGCCGCGTGCGGGCGATGTCGAACCAGTGCGCCGTGGACAGCTGCTCGGCCAGGAACCGCGTCATGGGCGGCTCGTCGGGCAGCCCGAACCGCGTCCACACGCGCTCCACGACGCTGCCGGCGGCCTTCGCCACCGCCGACGGGACCCGCCGCGTCGGCGCGGGCACACCGGCGGCGGCGCAGATGCGGCCGAACACCTCGGCGACCGTGCGCGGTTCGCCGTTGGTCACGACGAACGCCTCGCCGTGCACGCCGTCGTCGGTGCAGCGGTCCAGGGCCGCCACGAGGGCGTCCACGGCGTTGTCGACGTACGTGGTGTCGATGAGCGCGGTCCCGTCGTCGAGCAGCGGCAGCCGTCCGGCGCGCGCGCGGTCGGCGATGCGCTGCACGAGCTGGGTGTCGCCGGGGCCGAGCACGATGTGGGGCCGCACGGCGCACACGGCGAACGCGGGGGAGTCCGCGGCCAGGGCCATCAGCTCGGCCTGCGCCTTCGTCCGCGCGTACGAGCCGTGCGCGGCCCCCGGGTCGGCCGGGGTGGTCCCGACGCCGACGAGCGCGGACCCGGCGTGCGCCACGGAGGGGGAGGACACCATGACGAACCGGGACACCCCCGCGGCGCGGGCCGCGGTGAGCAGGTTCGCGGTGCCGTCGACGTTGGTGGCGACGTACTCCGGGTGCGGGCCCGTCACCGAGACCTTCGCGGCGAGGTGGACGACGGCCTCGACCCCGTCGACGGCGCGTGCGCAGGCGGCCGGGTCGGTGACCGAGCCGAGGACCTCGGCGAACCCGGCCCCGGCGGTGCGCCGCTGCAGGACGCACACGTCGTCGCCTCGCGCGGCCAGGGCCCGCGCGGTCTCGCGGCCCAGCATCCCGCTGGCACCCGTCACGAGGACCTTCACGCCAGTGCTCCCGCCCGCTCGCCCGCCAGGACCCGCTCGGCCCACGACGACACCTTCGCCCGGTCGATCTTGGAGTTGTGCCGCACGTCCGTCGGCAGGGCCGGGACGAGCAGCACGGCCACGAGGTTGCGCCCCGTGACCTCCCGGACCGCCTGCGACAGGACCGGATCGGCCACGGTGGTGCGCTTCACGCCCGGCACCACCGCGGCGTCGGGTTCGGCCACGACGACGAGCTGGCGCGCCGCGCGCGGCCCGACGCCGACGAGCGCGGCCCGCGCGATCCCGGCGACGGTCTCGGCCCGCTGCTCCACCCCGACGGGGGTGACGACCTCGTCGGCCGTGGTGACGACGTGCGCGAGGCGCCCCTCGATCCACACCCGCCCGCGCTCGTCGAGGTGCCCCACGTCCCCCGTGCGGTGCCAGCGGCCCGCCCGCACGGACCCCAGCAGGGTCGGGGAGGGCCGCACGTCCACGGACGCGGCCTGCGTGGCCCACAGCTGGTCGTAGCGCTCCTTGACGTGCTCGCCGCCGCCGACGACCTCCCCGACGACCCCTGGTGTCGTCACCAGGTCGGTGCCGGCGCGCCCGTCGGCGTCCAGCGGCGCGACGGCCACGGTGACGCCCTGGACGGGCCGGCCCACGCAGATGCCCTCTCCCGCACCGGCGTCGAGGATGTCCGACAGGCCCACGTCGGTCGCCGGCAGCACCTCCGTCGCCCCGTAGGGGGTCCGGGGGTCGGCCAACGGCATGAGCTCGCGCACCCGCTGCAGCAGCGGGGTCGGCACCGGCGCCCCGGCCGAGAGCAGCGTCCGCACCCGCGCCAGCGCCGCGCGCTGCGACGTCGTGAGGTCGCCGGCGGTGGCCAGCACGTTGACGACGGCGGCGGGGGACAGGAACGCCGACGTCGCCCCGGCCGCCTCGACGGCGTCGGCCAGGGCCGCGGCGCTCAGCGTCGCGGGCTTGGTGACGTCCATCGCCGGGACGACGCACGTCGCGCCGAGGGCCGGCCCGAACAGCGCGAACGGCGCGAACGCCGACACCAGCGGCTGCCCGGGCCCGATCCGGATGACCGACCCCATCGCCCGCGCCAGCTGCGAGAGCTGGCCGTGGGTGTAGACGACCCCCTTGGCCGGTCCCGTCGACCCCGACGTGAACAGCACCGCCGCCTCGGCGTCGGCGTCCGGCTCGGCCGGCAGCTCGAACCCGGCCGCCAGGCGCGCGGCCCCGGCCCGCGCCACGTCGGCCAGGTCCCCGACCGACACCCGCCGGCCCGGCCAGCGCAGCACCCGCGCGGCCAGCAGCGCCTTCGGCACCCCGACGACCCAGTCGACCCCCGCACCCCTCACCGCACGGGACAGGCCGCGCACGCCCAGGCCGGCGTCCGCGACGACAGCGACCGCGCCGATCCGCAGCAGCGCGTACAGCGCCGCCGTCAGGTCCGCCCCGGGCGGCACGAGGAGGGAGACCCGTTGTCCCGGTTGCACTCCCTGCAGCACGAAGCCGGCCGCGAGCTCGCGCGTGCGGCGGTCCAGCTCGGCCCACGAGGTGGTCCTCGGCGCGCTCTTCGGGGTGGTCCCGCTGCCGCGCCCGGTGGGCATCTCCACCACCGCGGGCGTCCCCGCCACCTGCGGGTCGCCGCCACGCTCACCCAGCGCCGCCCACAACCGCGGCGACCCCGCCTCGGGCGACCCCTGGGCTGCCTCGGGCGCCGGGGTCGGGTGCAGCACCCGCTCGTCCAGCCAGCGCAGGACGACGTCGGCGAACGCCGGGTCCTCCGGCACCAGGTGCGAGGCGTGGGCGAAGCGGTGCACGTCCGCGTGCGGCACCCGCGCGCGCCAGTCCCGCAGGAACCACTCGCCGAACACCGGGTCCCGCGGACCCCACGCCACGAGCGCCGGGACCCCGGCCGCCGCCAGCCGGCCCACGCCCTGCGTCACCTCGTCCAGCGCGGCCCGGCTGGGGTGCCCGGACCCGACCGGGACGTCGGCGACGAACGCGTCGATCCCGGCCCGCTCACCCGCCGACCCGTAGGGGGAGCGGTACGCCGCCTTGACCGCCCCCGGCAGCGCCGGACGCGGCAGGGCCAGCGTCGTGCGCAGGAACGCGTCCGAGCGGGACGTCACCAGCGACCGCACCCCCGGCGCCAGCACCGCCGACAGCACCCCCGGCGCCCCCGCGTCCGCGGGCCAGCTCGCCGCGGTGTTCGCCACGACCAGACCCGCCAGCCGGATCCGCGACCCACCACCGTGCCGGCCCTCGCGCCGTCCCAGCTGCGCCGCCGCCCAGCCCGAGGCGACGATCCCGCCCCAGTCCTGACCGACCGCCACCACCGGACCCGACAGCTCCAGCGCGTCGACCAGCCCCGCCAGGTCCTGCACCCGCTCACCCAGGCGCCGCACCGCGCCCGTGCGCTCGGAGAAGCCCATCTCCAGCTGGTCCACGGCCACGACCCGCCACCCCAGCTGCACCGCCGAGGCCGCCGACGCCAGACCCCGCCACAGGTACGACCACGTCGGGTTGCCGTGCACGCACAGCAACGTCCCGATCGCCTCCCCCTCGGGGGCGGTGTCCAGCACGTGCCACGTGCGGACCGCTCCGGAGTGGTCCACCGCGTCCACCAACCGCGACCACCGCGGGTCCCACCCCGGCAGGTCCGGGGCCGGCGTCACCGCGGGCAGAACAGCGAGACGCCGTCCGCTCACCACGCCAGCTCGAGCATCGCCGTGTTCAGCCCCGACCCCACGCCCATCGCGATGACCTTGTCCCCGGCGGAGAACTCCGGCGCCGAGGCCGCCAGCGTCATCGGCAGCGAGATCGGCCCCACGTTGCCCCACGTCGGGAACGTCATCGGCACCTTCGCCGGGTCCACCCCGATCCGCTCGATCAGCGTCTCGGTGTGCACGCGGGAGATCTGGTGGATGACGAACTTCTTCGCGTCCCGCCACCCCCACAGCGCGTCCCCGGCCTCGAAGGCGTCCGAGACGATCTCGATGCCCTCGGTCAGCATCAGCTTGGCGTCCGTGCGCATGTGGTTCATGTCCCCGATGCACAGCTCGTGGTGCGCCGTGCCCGCCCGCGAGACGCCCCCGACGATGCGGTGACCCTCCGGGTGCTCGTCCGCGCGGCCGATGACCGCCGCCGCCGCACCGCAGCCCAGCGTCATCGTCGCGAACTCGTTGAGGAAGTCCTTGCGGGTGATGCCGTCGCGCTGCAACCGGGAGACCGTGCCCTCGTGCATCGAGCGGACGTCCTCCGCGCCCAGCACCACCGCGTACCGGATCATGCCCGCGTCGATCATCGCCGAGGCGACCTGCACCCCGTTCACCCACGCCAGGCACGCGTTGGCGATGTCGAAGTTCAGCGCCGACGTCGGCAGGTCCATCCCGTGGTGCACGCTCGTGGCCACGGCCGGCTCCAGGTGCGGCCGCGTCACCGTCGTGGAGATGACCATCCCCACCTCCGAGGCGTCCACCCCGGCCTCCGACAGCGCCTTCGCCCCGCACTCCGCCGCCACGTCCGACGCGCGCTGACCCGGCGCCCACCAGCGGCGCTCCTGCACCCCGGCCACCTTCTCCAGCAGGCCCGGCCGCAATCGCAGCCGCTCCAGCGTCGGCGCCAGGACCTCGTCGAAGTACGACGACGGGACCACCGTCGGCGCCTCCACGTGCGAGATCGACAGCAACGCCGCGTTCGCCGGCGCGAACGTCGAGTTCCCCTGGAAGGGAGACCCCACGCTGTGCGCGGGGGCAGCCTCGGTGCTGGAAGGGTCGAACAAGGGCTTCCCCGATCTGGTCGTCGGCCGCGCGGCGGTGGCTCACCGTACGAGGTCCGTCATGATCCACCAAAGGAGCGGCAGGACCACCCGCGTGGCGGGAACTCAGGTTAACCGCCGGTGGACGACCCGCTCGCCCAGGTCACCCGCCGGACCCCGCCTGACCCGCCGTCGCGCGCCGCTCCCGCGCCAGCAGGACGGACGACGCCGACTCCAACGCTCGACGGGCCCCCTCCAGTTCCGCCCGCGGCGGCAGCGCCCGGGCGAAGCACGCCCGCTCCACCACCGCCAGCGCTCCCGCGACCTCCGCTCCGGCCTCCGCCCCGAGCGCCGGACCGACCCGCGCCCGCCAGTCCGACAACCCCTCGGCCGGACCGCGCCGCCACGGCTCCGGCACGGCCGCGTCGAACCGCTCCAGCGCCAGCAGCAACGCCGCCACCGCCGGGTCCCCCCGACGCACCGCCGGCCCGGCCACCACCGGCACCGACCGGCGCCGCGAGCGCCGCCGCACGACCACCACCCCGACCACCAGCAGCGCCACCAGCACGACCGCCACCAGGGCCCGCGCCCCCGCGTCCGCCAGCACCCGCTCCACCAGCCGCTGCACCTGCGCCCACAGCCGCTGCCACCAGCCCCGAGCCCCCGACCCGCCCGCGACCAGCGTCGCCCCGGCCGTCGGGTCCGAGGACACCCAGCCCGACCCCGGGACCCACACCTCCACCCACGCGTGCGCGTCCGCCGAGCGGAACACCCGCCCACCGCCCGACGGCTCACCGCCGGCGAACCCCGTCACCAACCGCGCCGGGAACCCCGCCGACCGCAGCAGCACCACCTCCGCGCTCGCGAACTGCTCGCAGAACCCGATCCGGTCCTCGAACAGGAACGCGTCCACCGCGTCCTCCCCGTCCGCCGGGACCGGCGCCTGCAGCGAGTACCGCGCCACCGAGCGCAGGTGCGCCGACACCGCCCGCGCCGCCGTCACCGGATCCCGCCCGTCCGCCAGCCGCACCCCCAGGTCCCGCACCCGCTGCGGCACCGAACCCGGCAGCTGCGTCCACCGCGCCACGTCCTTCGGCTGGTCCTCCGGCAGGCCGGCCGGTCGGCCTGCCTCACCGTCCGTCGTCTCCTCCACCGACGGCACCGCGCGCGAGAGCACCCGGTAGGGCGACGACGCGTCCTGCAGCACCAGCCCCGAACCCCCGTCGAACACCCGCGACGACGTCCGCACCCCCACCGGCGACCCCGCACTCACCACCGCCGGGTACGGCGCCAGCGGCACGACGTCGTCCACCCGCTCCGGTCCCGACGCCCCCTCCTCCGGGGCCGCCTCGTACCCCGCCGCCCCCGACACCCAGCGCACCGGGTTCCCCGACGACGCCCACGTCCGACCGTCGTAGACGTCCAGCACCCCCGACCGCCACGACGAGGGCGAGTCCGCCGGCACCCGCAGCAGTTCCGTCGCCGGCAGCTCCCCACGCGCCGACAGGTCCAACGTCCCGCCCGCGTACGCCTCCGCCGACCGCACCGGCGCCTCCCCGGCCCCGGGGCCCCCACGGCCCAGACCGCGCAACGCGCCACCACCCGACGACGACGCCGGCACCAGCAGGAACAGCACCAGCGCCACCGTCGTCGCCACCGCCAGCGCGCCCGCGGCCCGCCGCAGCACCCGCCCGTCCACGGCGCGGTGCGGCACCGCGCACGCCAGCCCCGCCAGCACCGCACCCCACACCAACGCCACCGGCCCCACCAGCGCGTTCGACGGCGCCGTCCCCGCCGCCGCCACCGTCACCAGCACCGACAACCCCAGGACCGCCCGCACCGCACGCACCGACCGCGCCACCGCGAACTGCCGCACCGCCAGCGCCAGCGCCAGCACCGGCGACACCGCCGGCACCCCTGCGTCGGCCACCAGCCCCGGCAACGCCACGGCGCTCGCGAGCGCACCGACGGCCCCCAGCACCTGGTCCAGGACGGCGCTGCGGCCGCGCAGGAGCAGTGCAGCGACGACGGCGCCCGCGGCGCCGGCCAGGCCGAGGGCGGGCAGCGTGCCCGCGACGGTGAGCGCGAGGGCCGCGGCGACGACGGCGAGCGCGGTGCAGCGCAGGGCGGCCCGCGAGGGGGCGTGGGTGCCGAGCAGGTCCGGCGGGGCGGGTGCCTCGGCGGGGGCGGACGCGGGGGTCACAGCGACCGCCACCCGCCGACGCCGGCCAGCAGGACCTCGCCGTCGCGCCCGGCCGCGTCGCGCGCGGCCTCGAGGGTCGAGCGCTGCTCGTGCGGCGACGGCTGCGCCACGGCCAGCGCGTCGAGCGCGTCGACGCCCTCCCGCGCGGTCCCGTCCGCCGCGAGGACGGCCGTGCGCCGACCGGACCCGAGGTCGGCCAGGACGAGGGCCGCGGCCTGCCGCAGGACGGCCTCGAAGTCCTCCTCCGACGCCTCGCCGGGGCCGGGCAGCACGACGACGCGGAGCCCGACGGGCGGGGTGTCCCGCTCGACGACGACGAGCGTCGGACCGGCGGGTCCGGTGCCGCGGCGCGCGGAGGCCCGCCAGTGCACGGCCGAGGGAGCGTCGCCGCGGCGGAACGGCCGCACGCCCGCCTGGTCCTCCGCCCCGGCGCGCGGCGCGGGGACCGGCAGGGCCGGGAGGACCGCGGGCGCCGGGTGGACGTGGACGGGCGCGGGCACGAACGCGCGCCGGCGCTGCAGGACGATCCCGAGGGCGTCCGCCCACTCCAGCACCACGTCCGCGGCCTCGCAGGCGCCCCGGGCGGACGCCGCCCGCGGCACGCGCAGCGCGACGACCTGGCCCGGCTCGATCGCGGGGACACCGGTGTGGACGGGGGCCAGGACGTCACCGCCCAGGTGCAGCACGAGGGGCGGGGAGGGCCGGTTCCCGGTGTTCCGGACCCGCACGACGTCCTCGACGACCCCACCCACGGCGACCCGGGACGGGCGCTGGACGGCGACCGTCAGAGCGTTGACGGTGGGTGCCGTCAGCGCCGCGAGCCCGAGCGCGGCCAGCAGCAGGCAGCCGACGAGGGCGAGCCAGCGGTTGCCGACGCCGAAGGACAGCACCAGCAGCGCCGGACCCGCCGTCACCAGGGCGATCCGCCGCCAGCGCACACCGGTCGGGGAGACCGGCGCGGTGACGAGACGCTCGTCGTCCGGCAGGTGGGGGAGTGCAGCGCTCACCGGCGCAGGTCCACCGGGACGTGCTGCAGGACGCCCGCGGCGAGCCGCTCCTGCGTGAGCGTGCGGGCCGCCGCGCCGTCCTCGGCGACGAGGCCGTGCCCGTCCCCCGGCACGAGGCGGTGGGCCAGCACGGGCACGACGAGCGCCTGCACGTCCTCGGGCAGGACGTGGTCGCGCCCGGCCAGCAGCGCACGCCCCTGGGCGCAGCGGACGAGCGTCAGCGCCGCCCGCGTGCCGGCCCCGAGCCGGATGCGCGCGTCGGTGCGGGTGGCCCGGCACAGCCGGACCGCGAGGTCGAGCGTCGCGTCCGCGACGTGGACGGCCGCCGTCGCCTCCTGCAGCCGCAGGAGGTCCGCGAGGCCCAGGACGGGCGTCAGCCGTTCGGGACGGTTGCCCGCGAGCTGCTCGCGCAGGACCTGACGCTCCACGTCCTCGGTGACCGGCCCCAGGACGATGCGGACCGCGAACCGGTCCAGCTGCCCCTCCGGCAGCGGGTACGTCCCGTGCTGCTCGACGGGGTTCTGCGTGGCGAGGAGGACGAACGGGTCCGGCAGCCGGTGCCGGACGCCGTCGACCGTCACCGCGCGCTCCTCCATGGCCTCCAGGAACGCCGACTGCGTCCGGGGCGACGTGCGGTTCAGCTCGTCGACGAGGACGACGGGGGCGAAGACCGGTCCCGGCACGAACCGGAACCCGCCCGCGGCCGGGTCCCAGATCCCCGATCCGGTGACGTCGGCCGGCAGCAGGTCAGCGGTTGCCTGCACGCGTCCGCAGTCGGCCCCGAGGCTCGCCGCGAACGCCGTCGCCAGCGTCGTCTTGCCGCTGCCGGGCACGTCCTCGATGAGGACGTGCCCGCGGGCGAGCACCGCCGTCACGAGCAGCTCGACGGCCGCCCGCCGGCCGCGGACGACCCGCTCGACCCCGTCGACGAGGGCACGGGCCGCCGCCGCGGGGTCGGCGTGCGGCAGGGGTTCGACGAGGGCGTGGCTCACCCTGCGTGCATCGGCACCGCGTCCCACCGGCCCCACCCGCGGTCGCCCGACCGGCGCAGTGGCGTGGGCGACCCGCTTCCCGTGCTACGGTTTTCCTCGTTCGCACGGGCTTCCCGGCCGGTGCGGAACCACTCGTCCGGGTGGCGGAATAGGCAGACGCGCTAGCTTGAGGTGCTAGTCCACGTATAGTGGGTGGGGGTTCAAGTCCCCCCTCGGACACTCGTTGAGACAGCGACGCGCAAGCCCCTGACCAGCAGGTCAGGGGCTTTTGCGTTGGCATGCGCCGGTGAACGCGCCCACCGGTGGACCCGGTGGGCGCGTCCCGCGCCGCTACTTGGTCAGGGCCTTCCCCAGGGTCTTCGCGAACGTCGCGCTGGGACGGCCCAGCCCGGTCACCGGGTCCCAGCCCTTCGCGACCGCGAGGGTGGAGTCCTGGCCCCAGGTCCGGACCGTGTAGGAGATCCCCCCGCTCGGGTCGATCCCGTTGACGTAGTTCGCCCGGACCACGCCCTTGACCCCCGACGCCTTCACATCGGTGTAGGCGCTGCGCGCGATCGAGTACAGGGTCGGGTTCGCGAGGCCGGCCCGCTTCCCGCTGACCTGCACCGCTTCGGCGACGGCCCCGGCCGCCAGGGGCGAGGCGAGGCTCGTCCCACCGATGCGGTACTCGCCGTACCGGACCCCGTCCGGGAACGTCTGCGTCTGCCCCACGAGCATCCCCGTCTGCGGGTCGGCGATGCTGGCGACGTCCGGCACGGCGCGTCCCGTCGGGGCCGAGGTGGGCACGGTCGCGGCCTGCCACGCGGGCCGCGGGAACAGGGTGGAGTACCCGCCGCCCGCGCCGTAGAGGAACCCTCCGTCGACCCAGCCGTTGCCCTTGGGGTTCAGCGTGAAGACGTCGGTGCCCCAGCCGGTCTCGGCGACGACGTTCCGCACGCCCTTGCCCAGGCCCGTCGACGTCCCGCCGACGGACGTGACGTACGGGTCGCTCGTCGGGTAGTCGACCTGCTTGGTGCCGGTCGACGCCGTCTCGTCGCCGTTGTCGCCGGAGCTGAAGAGGAACGTCTGCCCCTGCAGCGCACCCTGCAGGAAGACCTGCTCGTACGCGAAGACGGCGTCGGCGCCGGTGTCGGTCTCCAGACCGCCCCAGGAGTTCGTCACGACGTCGGCGCGGTTCTCGTCGACGACGGCGGCCAGCGCGTCGAGCAACCCCTCGTCGCAGTTCGCGGCCGCGTAGTAGCGGATGCCGGCGGCCGGCCGCAGGGCGTGGACGGCCTGCACGTCGAGGGTCTGCTCACCCGTCCAGCCCGACGCGTCGCACGTCTCCTGGTCGGTGAACGTCCCGGCGCTCCAGGTGGAGTACTGGTTCTTCGTGAACGCCGGCCAGCCGTAGGCCCTGGACCAGGTGTCGGTGTCCTGCACGATCGTCGAGGAGTTGTAGGCGTCCACGATCCCGACGGTCACGCCGTCACCGGTCGTCCCCGTGTCCCCGCCGATCCCCTGGGACAGCTGCGGGGCGGTGTACCCGCAGAGGGCGTACGACGGCGTCTGCCCCTCGAAGGCGGGGAGAGGCGTCTTGTAGTCCGCCTGGTACTTCGCCAGGAGACCGCCGTAGAACTGGCTGCACGGACGACCCACGACGGACGCGGCGGGCGGTGCGACGACCGGCTGCCGGACCCCGGCGGCCGACGCCGCGGCCGCCGCGCGGTCCGCTGCGTCGTCGGCGGCCGCGGTGGAGCCGGTCGCCTCGGTGACCCGGTGCGACGTCATGCGCTGCACGCTCGTGTCGAGACCGCTGACGGTCAGCACGTCGGCGGCCACGGCGGTCGGCAGGGACGCGGCGGTGGTGGGGGCGACGACCTGCGCACCGTCGTGCGTGAAGGAGGCCAGCGTGACCCCGAAGGCCCGCTCGAGCTGGTCCCGCGTCCCGGTCGCCGCCACGTAGCGCCGGTCCGCCTCGACCGAGTCCACGTGCAGACCCGCCGAGGTCAGGTACTCCGACACCGTCGAGGCGGCCGCCTCGGTGGGGCCGAAGGAGTCCGCGTACTGGGACCGGCTCAGGAAGTGGCCGTAGGACGGGGAACCGGGCGTCGAGACGGCCGCGACCGCGGCCTGCAGCGCGTTCAGCCCCCCGCGCGGCGCGAGGTAGACGCGGACGGACTGCGGGGCGCTCGCCGGTGCCGAGCGCAGGGCGAGGCGAGCGGTTCCGCTCGGCAGCCAGCGGGGCAACGTGCCCGCGATCGTCGTGGTCCGGGCCGGCGCGGCGTGGGCCACGCCACCGGTCGCGACGAGGGCAGTGGCGCCCACCACGGCGGTGAGCAGGCGGGTGGACAGTCGTGACGAACGGAACGACGGAGGTCGTGACAGCGACATGCGTGGTCCTCTCCACGGGATGGTGCCGCGAACCTAGACCCGCGAACCCCCGTCCGGGCGCACGTCACGCACTCGACGTCACGCGTCGTCACCCGGGGAAAGGTGTTGCCTCACAGGGGCTTCGGTGGACGCGCTCACGAACGGCACCCGAACCTCCCGGGCCGCTCCCAGGGAGTTCGCCGCCGGGTTCCAGCGGTCTCGGGACGGCGCCGTTCCGACGCGACCCGGCCGGGGACGGTCCGGCTAGGCCGCGACGAACTCCCAGTGCCAGGGTTCGAACGGCCCGGGAGAACCCTGGGCCCACGCCGGGTTCACGAACCCGAACAGCGCGGCGTTCCGGTCCATCCACTGGTGCTGCACCGAACCCGCGTCCTGCACCCCGCCACCGAGGTCGACCGCGAGACCGAGACCGTGCCGCGACGTGCCCGGGGCGGCGGCCAGCCCGGGTTTGCGGGCCTTGACGTCGATCTGCTCGGCCAGGGACCGGTAGGCGTCGGTGACCGCCAGCGGCGTGCCGAAGTCCGCCTGGAACGCCTGCGACAGCGCCTCGAACGCGTGGGCCGCGTCGGCCCGGAGGACCTTGTCGGGCGCGGCGTACAGCGGGCAGAGCGCGTCCACGGGGAGCAACCCGTTCGCGAAGCCGGTGAGGATCCCGCCGGCGCAGGTCTGCGTGCTCGACAGGAAGGCGCGGGCCCGGTCCACCACGGCAGCGTCGGGGGCCAGCGGGTCCAGCCCCGCGGCCGTGCGCTGGGACGCGGAGTAGGCGACGAGCTGCTGCTGGACGGCCGCGTCGGCGGCGGCCTTCGCGGCCAGGGCCTGGTCGGCCGTGGTGCGTGCCGCGTCCACGGCGGCGGTGGCGCGGTCGGTGGCCGCCTGCTGGCGCGCGCGTGCCTGCTCGGCGGTCTCCACGACGTCGGCGTACTGGCCTCCGACCCGGTCCATGGTCGCGAGCGTCGAGCTGACGTCGCCAGTGCGCCGCGGGTCGAGCAGCACGGCGACGCCGGACAGCTCGCTGAGCCCGCCCGTGCCCCGGTAGGCCTGCGACGCCCAGCCGCCGATCTGCTCCCGGCTCACCGCCAGCTCGGCGTCGGCCGCGGCCAGCTCCTGCTGCGCGGCGTCGGCCGCCGCCTGAGCGTCCTGCTGGGCCTGCAGGGCCCGCTGGTAGGCCTCCAGCGCGGTCGCGGCCTGGGTCGCCAGGGCCGTGAGCAGGTCCTTGCTGCTCGACGGGCTGCTCGACGGAGCGGGCGTGACGGTCGTGGCGCCGGCCTGGGGCGCGGCGAGCGCGAGCAGCAGGGCGGCGGCGGCCAGGGAGCGGGTGGTGCGTCGAGGGAACGGGGACGTCAGCGAGCGGCGCACGGGAGTGAGGGAGTCCTTCGTCGGCATCGAGTTCGCCGTGGAGGCTAGTTGACGATGCGACCACAGGGGAAACCGGCGACGGCCCGCCTGTGGATGAGCGGCCCCGTCCGGGACGCTCACCGGGCTGTCGGAGGTGCCGCCTACGGTGACGCCGTGACTGCTTCCCGGGCCTGGACCGGCCCCGTCCTCGACGTCGCGCTGGCGGTGGCGGCCGCCGTCGTGGCGGCCCTGCTGGCGCTGGACCGGGCCTCCCTGTGGACGCCGTCGGACACCGTCGTGGTCACCCTGGTCGTGCTCACCGCGGTGATGGCCGTCGTCCCCGCCGTCCTCAAGGCCGTCGCCACCGTCCGGGGCCGGCGCACCCTGGCCCGCCGCGAGCTCTTCGACGACCTGCTGTCCGGGGCCCTCTGGGCGGTCGTCGACGCCACGGGCCTGGACCCGCGAGACCTCGCGCTCGCCGGGTACCGGCTGGTCCGGCCGTGGGGCCGGGCGCCGCGGTTGGCCCGGGTGCACCGCGTCCGCGCCCGCCGACGGCCCGTCGCCTCCGGGGTCAGGTGGGCCCCGGGCAAGGGCGTCGTGGGCGAGTGCGTCGCGACGGGCGCCGTCGTCGCACGGGACGTCACGGTCCTCGACGCGGCCGGGGAGCGGCAGGGGCTGAGCCTTGAGGAGTTCCGGCGCGTGCAGGGCAAGTACGCCGTGGTCGTCGCCGTGCCGCTGGTCGACGACTCGGGGTCGAGCTCGGCGGTGACCGGCTGCCTCGCCCTCGACGGCCCGGCCGGATCCCTGGAGCGCCTCACCGCCCCGGAGGTCCTCGGCGTGCTGGAGGCCACCTCCCGTGCCCTGCAACGTCTCACGGGCCAGTCCCCGCCGGCCGCCGGGCTGGCGGCACCCGACGGCGCCGCCCGGCTGCGGACCGCTCTGGAGCAGCAGGACAGCCCGGCCGCCCACGTCGCGGCCGTGGGGGAGAGGGTGGCCCCGTGAGGCCCCTCGTCGCCCCCGGTCCCGAGCTCACCCCCGCCCAGCGGGAGCGGTGGTCCCGGCACCTGCTGCTGCCGGAGATCGGCGAGGAGGGACAACGCCGCCTGCTCAACGCCCGCGTCCTCGTCGTGGGGGCCGGGGGGCTGGGGTCACCCGCGCTGCTCTACCTCGCCGCGGCCGGGGTCGGGACCATCGGCGTCGTCGACGACGACGTCGTGGAGGAGTCGAACCTGCAGCGCCAGGTGGCCCACGGGACGGCCGACGTCGGGCGGGCGAAGGTGGACAGCGCGGCCGACGCCGTGGCCCGGCTCGACCCCTCGCTCACGGTCGTCCGGCACCGCGAGCGGCTCACGGCGCAGAACGCGGCGGACGTCGTGGGGGGCTACGACCTCGTCCTCGACGGGTCGGACACGTTCGAGACGCGGTACCTCGTCAACGACACGCTGGTCGCCGCCGGCCGGCCGTGGGTCTGGGGGGCGGTGCTCCGCTTCGACGGTCACGTCAGCGTCTTCGACCCCGCCGGCGCCACCTACCGCGACCTCTTCCCGACGGCACCGCCCCCGGGGACGGTGCCGGGCTGCGGGGAGGCCGGGGTGCTCGGCGGGGTGTGCGCGGCGGTGGCGAGCGTCATGGTCACCGAGGCCGTGAAGCTCGTCACGGGTGCCGGGCGGCCCCTCACGGGACGGGTCCTCGTGCACGACGCCCTGGCGATGACGTGGCGCGAGCTGCCCCTGCGCCCGGACCCCCGGCGCAGCGCGGCCGAGGTGCTGCCGACGGTCAGCGCGCAGGACCTGCTGCGGGACGGGCAGGAGGGCGCGGCGCGGACGGTCGTGGACGTGCGGGAGCCGGACGAGCACGCGGCGGGCGCCGTGCCGGGTGCCGTCCTGCTGCCCCTCGCGGAGCTGCTGGCCGATCCCGGCCGGCTCCCCGGGGGGCCCGTCGTCCTGCACTGCGAGCGCGGTGGCCGCTCCGCTCAGGCGCTGCGCGCCGTGGTGGCGTCGGGGCGGACCGACGTCGTGCACCTCGACGGTGGGTTCGCGGCCTGGCGCGCCGCGGGCGGCCCCGTGGTCTGACCCGCAGGTCGGCTAGAGACCGACGTGCGCCGCCGGGTTGCCCGGGAAGGGCCGGTCCTCGCGGACGCACGCGGCGAGCGCGGCGGCGGAGCGGTGTCCGGTCTGCCGGGCGATGGAGACCCCGGGGACGCCGGCGCGGGTGGCGGCGGTGACGAACCCCGCGCGCAGGCTGTGCCCTGAGAACAGGCTCGGGTCGAGTCCGGCGTCGAGGGTGCGCCGCTTGACGACCTCGGCGACCCCGCGGTCGCCGAGGCGTTCGGGACGCAGGGAGTGTCCGCCCTTGGTCATCCGGCGGAACGCGGCCCCCTCGGTGAGCCGGGCGACCTCGGTCCACTTCCGCCACGAACGGACGGGGCAGGTCTCCAGGCGCTGCCCGCGCGGCAGCTCCACGACGCGTTCGTCCCGGGAGCCGTTGGCGCGCACGGTGACGAGGAGGCGCTCCGGCTCGGCCACGACGTCGGTGACGTCGAGGGAGCTGAGCTCGGACCGCCGGAGGGCACCGGCGAAGCCGAGGACGAGCAGCGCCCGGTCCCGGTGATCCATGACCGTGTCCGCCAGGGGCGCGACGAGGTCCACCAGCCCACGCGTCTCGAGGGCGTCCACCCGCCGGCGGCGACGGCCCGGACCGTGGACGCGGCGCAGACCGCGCCAGACGAGGCTCACGTGCTCGGTGTCGGTGGGGGAGGGGACCCCGACGAGGCCGTGGGCCACCGCGATGGCGGCGAGGCGGCGCTGGAGGGTCGCGATCGAGAGCGACTCGACGTGCGCGACGAGGTAGTCGGCGACCGTCTCGGCCGCTGCCGGCAGGGGCTCGAGGTCCTCCAGGAGGCACCAGTCGCCGAAGTGCGTGAGGTCGACGGCGTAGGCGCGCCACGTCGCCGGGGCCCGCAACCCCCGCCGGACCGGGTCGAGGGAGGCGAACCAGACGAGGAGGGTCTCGACGTCGAGCACGGGAGGGGGGTCGAGGGGTGGCAGCAGCGCCGCCACCAGCTCGTCGGGCACCTCGACCGACCGGTTCGGGTTCACGCGACCACACTACCAATGGAAGTTCAGTTACCGGAGCCAATACGTGACCGATATGTTTCCGTGTCCGCCGCCGGGACGAACCGCAACAGCCTCAACGACGGGGGCCCTTCAACCGGGTCTATCCTGACGACACCCGGGGAACTCCGAGACGGACCCCGGTGCCAGGTGCACCGCCGCAACGAGGTGGTCACCGACGAGGCGTGTCCGTCGCCCGCACACCTGCGGCGCGGGGGAGACGTCCGCTCGCGCGGGACGCAGTCCGCGGGCCCATCGGTCGCGGTGTCCCGTGCGAGACCCACCTCGCACCCAGACCTGGAGCCCGTCGTGCCCGCCTTGCGTTCCCGTACCTCGACCCACGGCCGGAACATGGCCGGAGCGCGCGCCCTGTGGCGTGCGACCGGCATGACCGACGGCGACTTCGGGAAGCCGATCGTCGCGATCGCGAACTCCTACACGCAGTTCGTCCCCGGCCACGTCCACCTCAAGGACATGGGGGACCTCGTCGCCGGCGCGATCGCCGAGGCCGGCGGTGTCTCCAAGGAGTTCAACACGATCGCCGTCGACGACGGCATCGCGATGGGGCACTCGGGGATGCTGTACTCCCTGCCCAGCCGGGAACTCATCGCCGACTCGGTCGAGTACATGGTGAACGCGCACCAGGCCGACGCCCTCGTGTGCATCTCGAACTGCGACAAGATCACCCCGGGCATGCTCATGGCCGCGATGCGCTTGAACATCCCGGCCGTGTTCGTCTCCGGCGGGCCGATGGAGGCCGGCAAGGCCGTCGTCGTCGACGGCGTCGCGCACGCGCCGACGGACCTGATCACCGCCATCGCCGCCTCGGCGTCCGAGCAGGTCACCGAGGCCGGCCTCGACGCGGTCGAGCGGTCCGCCTGCCCGACGTGCGGGTCCTGCTCGGGCATGTTCACCGCGAACTCCATGAACTGCCTGACGGAGGCGCTCGGACTGTCGCTGCCGGGCAACGGCTCGACGCTCGCGACGCACGCCGCGCGACGGGACCTGTTCCTGCGCGCGGGGTCCCTCGTCGTCGAGCTCGCGAAGCAGTACTACGACGGCGACGACGAGTCGGTGCTGCCCCGGAACATCGCCGGCAAGGCCGCGTTCTCGAACGCGATGGCCCTCGACGTGGCCATGGGCGGTTCCACGAACACCGTGCTGCACATCCTCGCCGCCGCGCAGGAGGCCGGGCTCGACTTCACCCTGGACGACATCGACGCGGTCAGCCGCCGCGTCCCGTGCCTGTCGAAGGTCGCCCCGAACTCCGACTTCCACATGGAGGACGTCCACCGCGCCGGCGGGATCCCCGCGATCCTCGGTGAGCTGTGGCGCGCGGGGTTGCTCGAGGAGGACGTCCGCACCGTCCACAGCCCCGACCTCGCGTCCTGGCTGCAGGAGTGGGACGTCCGCGCCGAGTCGCCGTCCGCAGCGGCCGTGGAACTGTTCCACGCCGCGCCCGGCGGGGTCCGCACGACCCAGGCGTTCTCGACGCAGAACCGCTGGAACTCCCTGGACACGGACGCGGTGGGCGGCTGCGTCCGCGACCTCGCGCACGCCTACACCGCGGACGGGGGCCTCGCCGTCCTCGAGGGCAACCTGGCCACCGAGGGCGCCGTCATCAAGACGGCCGGCATCGACCCCTCGCTGTTCCACTTCGAGGGAACGGCCATCGTCTTCGAGTCCCAGGAGGATGCCGTCACCGGCATCCTGTCGGGGGCCGTGCAGCCCGGCCACGTCGTCGTCATCCGCTACGAGGGCCCGGCCGGCGGGCCGGGGATGCAGGAGATGCTGCACCCCACGTCGTTCCTCAAGGGCCGTGGCCTGGGCAAGGTGTGCGCACTCGTCACCGACGGCCGCTTCTCCGGTGGGTCCAGCGGCATCTCGATCGGTCACGTGTCGCCCGAGGCGTGGGCGGGCGGACTCATCGGGCTCGTGCACGACGGCGACGCGATCGTGGTCGACGTCGAGACCCGCGGTCTGCACCTGCGCGTGCCGGACGACGTCCTGGCCGAGCGCCGCGCCAAGATGGAGTCGTCCGAGCGTCCGTGGGAACCCCTCGACCGCGACCGTCCGCTGACCGGCGCCCTGCGCGCCTACGCCGCGATGGCGACGTCGGCCTCGACGGGTGCGGTCCGGAAGGTCCCGGACCGCACCCACGGCTGAAGCGGGAGGGTCAGGCGGAGGCGACGACGGAGTCGCCGTCCACCTGCACCGGCAAGGACTTCAGGGGTTCGGTCGCCGGCCCCTGGAGGACCTTGCCCGTGAGGAGCTCGAACCTCGAGCCGTGGCACGGGCAGTCCAGCTCCTCGTCCTTCAGAGCCACCGCGCACCCCTGGTGGGTGCACAGGCCGCTGAACGCCGCGACCTGTCCGGCCTCGGGCTGGACCACCACGACGGCCGACCCCTTCGCGTCCTGGACGACGACACCGGAGCCGACCGGCACGTCGGCCAGCTTCGTCAGGGCCTGACCGCCCGAGGCGCTGGCCGATCCGCCGGCCGAGGACGTCGGGGCGCTCGAGGAGGACGCCGAGGATGACGTCGAGGAGGACGAGGCGGCGCCGGGGGACGTGCTGGCGTCGTCGCTGCCGCAGGCCGCGAGCAGGGAGCCCACGCCGAGGGTTCCACCGGTCACGGCCAGGCCGCGCCGGGTCAGGACCGTGTTCTGCAGGGGGTGGGGGGTCTTCCGGTCGTCGGTCACGATCGTCCTCCGTGCGTCGGTGGTCCGTGCGGTGGAGTGGCCGCACGGGTCCTGCGACGGTGACACGAGACGGACGACCGCGCGGTTCAGGGTTAGCGTGCGCTCCGTGGACACCGGTCGCCTGGCGCACGTGCGGTGGCTCGGCGGGGGCTCGGGTGCGGCGAAGTCGACGGTCGCCCGCGAGCTGGCCCGGCGCCACGGGGTGGACGTCTACGACACGGACGCCGCGATGGCCGACCACGCGCGCCGGCTCGCCCCGGGGCGGGCTCCGCTGCTGCACCGGTTCCTCGCGATGTCGATGGACGAGCGGTGGGTGCTGCGCGACCCGGCCGAGATGCTGGACACCTTCCACTGGTTCGCCGGGGAGGGCTTCGACCTCCTCGTGGCGGACCTGCTGGAACGGCCGGCGGACCGGATCGTCGTGGCCGAGGGGTTCCGGCTCCTGCCGGGTCTGGTGCTGCCCCTGACCGGGGCGGCCGCCGGCCGGGCGCTGTGGCTGCTGCCGACGCCGGACTTCCGGCGTCGGGCGTTCCGCGGACGCGGCTCCGAGGGCGACGTCGCCGGACGCACGAGCGACCCGCCCCGGGCCCTGGCCAACCTCCTGGCGCGCGATGCGCTCTTCACCGCGCGCCTGGGCGCGGATCTCGCCGACCGGGCACCGCAGGCGGTGGTGCCGGTCGACGGCGGGCGCCCGCTCGGCGCGCTCGTCGAGGACGTCGCCGAGCGGTTCGGACTCGGACCCGCGACGGTCAGGCCTCCAGCGCCGTGAGGTACTGGTCGGCCCAGGCGCTGATGATGCGGGCCGCGCGCCGGGCCTGACCACGCGCGGTGAGCAGGTGGTCGGACCCCTCCAGCGAGACGAAGCTGCGCGGGTGCGGGGCCGCCTTGAAGATCGCGCTGGCGTTCTCGACGCTGACGGTGGAGTCGGTGGGGGAGTGCATGACGAGCAGAGGGACCGTGAGCCGGCGCACGTGCTGCTTGAGGTCGGCGTCGCGGACGTCCTCGACGAAGGCGCGCTTGAGGGTGAGCGCGCGGCCGCCGACGAGCCACTCGGCGTGCCCGTCGGCCATGACGCGGTCCACGAGCGCGTCGTAGTTGTGCTCGACGTGCCGGGGTTCGCTCGGGGCGCCGACGCTGACGACCGCCTGCAGACCGGGCACCCGGCCAGCGGCCGCGAGAACCGCTGCGCCGCCGAAGGAGTGCCCCACGAGCAGGGCTGCGGGAGTTCCGCGCTCGGCCATGAAACCGGCCGCGAGCACGGTGTCGTCGACCTTGTGCGTGAAGGACCCGTCGCCCCAGTCGCCCTCGGACTGGCCCAGCCCGAGGTTGTCGAACCGGAGCATGCCGATGCCCTCCTCGGCGAGCCCCTTGCAGATGCGCGCGGCGGCCGGGGAGTCCTTCCCCAGGGTGAACCCGTGGGCGAAGATGCCCCACCCCCGGACCGGCCCGGCGGGGACGTCGAGCAGGCCGGCCAGTCGCTGCCCCGTCGAACTCGTGAAGGACACCGCGTCAGCCATGCCGACGACCCTAGTGGCCCGGGCGCAGCCGGTGGGGTCGTCGGCCCGCCACGGCGGGAGGGCACTGGTGGTCGCCCCACCCGGCACGGCAGAGTTGAGCGACCGCACGACGAGGAGGACATGTGCACCACCACCGGAGCCAGCCCCCACCGCCCGTCCCGGAGGACCTGCTCGCCGGGCTGGAACCGCTGCGGCGCGAGACCTTCGCGCTGCGCGTGGCGCGGTGGTGGCCGGACCTCGCCGCCGGCCTCGCCGACGTCTACCCCTCCGACGTCGCCGCCACGGCGGGGGAGCGGTTGCTGCGCGCGGCGGCCACGGCCTACGCCGCCCGCGACGAGGCCCTGCACCGGCTGGACCAGGAGCGGACCTTGCGTCCGGACTGGTTCCAGGACCCGGCGCTGGTGGGCTACGCGGCCTACACCGAGCGCTTCGGCGGGACCCTGGCCGGGGTGCGGGACCGGTTGGACCACCTCGAGGACCTGGGGGTGGGGTACCTGCACCTCATGCCCGTCCTGCGGCCGCGCGAGGGCGACAGCGACGGTGGGTACGCCGTCGCCGACTACCGCGACGTGCGGGCGGACCTGGGGACGGTCGAGGACCTGGCCGACCTCGCGACCTCGTTGCACAAGCGCGGCATCAGCCTCGTGCTGGACCTCGTCCTGAACCACGTGGCCCGCGAGCACGCGTGGGCGCAGGCGGCCCGCGCCGGGGACGAGCGCTACCGGCGGTACTTCCACGTCCACCCCGACCGAGCGGTGCCCGACGCCTACGAGCGCACGTTGCCGGAGGTGTTCCCCGACTTCGCCCCGGGGAACTTCAGCTGGGACGACGGGCTCGACGCCTGGGTGTGGACGACGTTCAACTCCTTCCAGTGGGACGTCGACTGGTCCAACCCCGACGTGCTGCTCGAGTACACCGAGATCGTCCTCTTCCTGGCCAACCTCGGGGTGGACGTGCTGCGGCTGGACGCCATCGCGTTCATCTGGAAGCGGCTGGGGACGAACTGCCAGAACCAGCCCGAGGTCCACAGCCTGACGCAGGTCCTCCGTGCGGTGACCCGCATCGCCTGTCCCGCAGTCCTGTTGAAGGCCGAGGCGATCGTCGCCCCCGACGACCTGGTGCACTACCTGGGCCGGGGACGGCACCACGGTCGGGTCAGCGACCTCGCCTACCACAACACCCTCATGGTGCAGATCTGGTCGATGCTGGCCGCGCAGGACGTCACGCTGGCCACCCACGCCCTGCGGTCCCTCCCCCCGGTCCCGGCCTCGACGGCGTGGATCACCTACGTCCGCTGCCACGACGACATCGGCTGGGCCGTCTCCGACGCCGACGCAGCGGCCGTGGGGCTCTCGGGTCACGAGCACCGGCGGTTCCTGTCCGACTGGTACTCCGGGACGTTCCCCGGGTCGACCGCGCGCGGACTGGTGTTCCAGGAGAACCCCGCCACCGGCGACCGGAGGATCAGCGGGTCGGCCGCAGCCCTCGTGGGGTTGACGGCGGCCCGGGCGGGCGGCCCGGACGGCACCGTGGACGAAGCCGCCGTCGACGGCGCGGTCGCGCGCCTCCTGCTGGCCCACACCGTCGTCATGGGCTGGGGCGGGATCCCCGTGGTCTGGATGGGCGACGAACTCGCCCTGGACGGCGACCCGGCCTGGGCCGCCGTCCCTGAGCAGGCCGCGGACAACCGCTGGGTGCACCGGCCCTGGTTCGACGACCGGGAACTGTCCGCGGCGGCGGACCCGTCGACGGTGCCCGGCCGCGTCCTGAGCGGCTTCCGCCACCTGGCGAGGGTGCGGGCCTCCCTGCCGCACCTGCACGCCTCGGTGGCCGCCGAGGTGCTCGAGATGTCCGACCCCGGGGTGCTGGCCGTCCTGCACCGCCACCCCGAGGGGAACCTCCTCTCCCTGTGCAACGTGACCGAGGGCTGGCGGTCCTGGCCGGGGTTCCGCCTGGAAGGTCTGGGGCTGACGCAGGCGCAGGACGCGCTGACCGGAGGGCCGGTGCCCCGCGGCGGCGACGGCGACGTGTGGCTCGCGCCGTGGCAGGCGGTCTGGCTGGTCGCCTCCGACGTCTGAGGCGGTGTCCCGAGTTCCCCTGTCCCGGAAGCCAGGACCCGGAGGGAGAGGGGAACTCGGGAGCGCGCCCTGCACCACGGAACCCGTCGGTGCGCACGGGGAACGTCACTCCGACGGTCGCACCCGCACGGGCGGTTCCACCCTGCGGAACGTCAAGCACGCTGTTCCCGCGTGTCGAAGGGGTGGAGTCGCGCTTCCGTCCTCGAGCACCGGGGACCGCGACGGTCCGGCGGAGCCGGGCGGAGGAGGTCGGACGGATGACGCGACTGCGGTGGACCATCGGGAAGCGACTGGCAGCGGGTTTCGCCCTCGCCGCCGTCCTGCTCACGGTGGTCGGTGGGATCTCCTTCCGCAGTTCCGGCCAGCTCGCCGAGAACGAGGCCGCCGTCAACCACACCTACGCGGTGCTCACCGCCGTGGACACCGTCACGGCCGACCTGAAGGACGCCGAGACCGGCCAGCGGGGTTTCGTCATCACCGGCGCGGACGACTACCTCGCCCCGTTCACCGCGGCGACCCAGGCGGTGAACGGTCACCTCGACGAGGTCGCCCGCCTCACGGCGGACAACCCCGCGCAGCAGCAGCGCATCGCCCAGCTGCGCCCGCTGGTGCAGCAGAAGGTCGCGGAGATGCAGCAGACCATCGACCTGCGCCGCGAGAAGGGTTTCGAGGCCGCCCAGGCCGTCGTCCTCACCAACGCGGGCAAGGCCGTCATGGACCAGATCCGTGCTCTGACGGGCCAGCTGCGCGGTGAGGAGGAGTCCCTGCTCACGGTCCGCGCCGCGGCGTCCGAGCGTGCGCACACCACGATCGAGCGCACCGTGGTCGGCGGCACCGCCGTGGGGCTCGTCGCCTTCGTCGTCATCGGTCTGCTCGTGACCCGCAGCGTCCTCACGCCGCTGCGCGCCCTGAACTCCCGCCTGGCCGACATCGCCGACGGCGACGGCGACCTGACCCAGCGCCTCGCCGAGGACCGTCGCGACGAGTTCGCCGACACCGCGGCCGGGTTCAACCGGTTCGTGGTCAAGGTGCAGGAGACGGTCCGCGAGACCGCGCAGGCCGCCGACGCCGTGACGACCGCGACGCAGGGCCTGCACGGCACCGCCGGCCGGATCGAGGCGTCGGCGGAGGCCGTGAGCGGCCAGGTCGCCTCCATGGCCGCGGCCGCGGGCCAGACCTCGGCGAACGTGCAGTCGGTGGCCGCCGGCGCCGAGGAGATGGGGGTCTCCATCGAGGAGATCTCGCTGAACACCACGCAGGCGGCGGGGGTGGCGGCGGAGGCCGTCGCGCTGGCCGACGCCACGACGCGGACGGTCGAGGCGCTGGGGGAGTCCTCGCGAGGCATCTCCGACGTCGTGCAGACCATCACGGCCATCGCCGCCCAGACGAACCTCCTGGCGCTCAACGCGACCATCGAGGCCGCGCGGGCCGGCGACGCGGGCAAGGGGTTCGCGGTCGTGGCCTCGGAGGTCAAGGACCTCGCCCAGGAGACCGCGACCGCGACCGGCGACATCACCGGGCGGGTCCAGACGATCCAGCAGGACACCGCCCGCGCCGTCGACGCCATCGCCCAGATCAGCGAGATCATCTCGCGCATCAACGCGTTCCAGACCACCATCGCCGCCGCGGTCGAGGAGCAGTCCGCGACGACGCGGGAGATGTCCCGCAGCGTGACCGAGGCAGCGGACGGGTCCGCGCAGATCGCGGCCGTCGTCCACGACGTCGCCTCCGCGGTCTCCGAGACGGGGGCCGGCGTCCGGTCGACCCGCGAGGCCTCCGAGGACCTGGCCGGGATGGCCGACCGGCTCAAGGCCGTCGTGGGGCGCTTCCGCTACTGAGGGCGCCTTCCCCCGGCCACTCCCGCACGGCAGGATGCGGGGGCATGACGCGCGACGTCCAGGTCACCTTCGACGCGGCCGACCCCCGGCGGCTGGGCCGGTTCTGGGGCGAGGTCCTCGGCTACGTGGACATGCCGCCCCCGGCTCCGCACGGGACGTGGGAGGAGGCCCTCGCCGCGTGGGGCGTCCCGCAGGAGCGGTGGGAGGAGGCGTGGGCGGTCGTGGACCCCGAGGGCCGCGGCCCCCGCCTGTACTTCCAGCGCGTCCCGGAGGACAAGGCCGGCAAGAACCGCGTGCACCTCGACGTGCGGGCGGCTCCGGGGGCGCAGGGGGAGGAGCGGATGGCCGCCCTCGCCGCGGAGGCGGAACGGCTGGTGGCGCTGGGGGCCCGGGTCCTGGAGCGACACTCCCCGGAACCACCCTTCGGGGCCGGCCACGTCGTGCTGGCCGACCCCGAGGGGAACGAGTTCTGCCTGGACTGAGCCCGGCAGGTGGGGAGGATCAGGCCAGCGGCGACGGGCCGAGCTCGTCGAGCAGTTCCTGCATCTTCTTGTACGCCTTGTTGCGGTAGTCGATGAGGGCGGCGAGCTTCTCGGGGTCGAGCTCGAGGAACCCCGAGCCCGTCTTCGTCCCGAACTTGCCCTGCTCGACGAGCGCGGTCAGGTTCGCCGGCGCCGAGAGGCGCTCACCGAAGTGGCCCTCGAGGACCTTGAAACCCTTGGCGTAGACGTCGAGGCCGGCCATGTCGGCGATCGCGAACGGGCCGAAGAAGGGCAGGCGGAACCCGAAGGTCGTGGAGACGATCGTGTCGACGTCGGCGGGGGTGGCGACACCCTCGTCCACGACCGACATGGCCTCCTTCAGCAGGACGTACTGCAGGCGGTTGAGGACGAAACCGGGGACGTCCTTGACCTGGGCGCCCCGGCGTCCCGCACGCGTCAGCAGGTCGTCGATGAGCGGCAGGACGGCCGGGTCGGTCGCCTCGCCGGTGACGAGCTCGACACCGGGGATGAACGGCGCCGGGTTGGAGAAGTGCACCGTGAGGAACAGCGACGCGTCCTCGAACGCCTCGGCCAGCACCTTGACGGGGATGGTGGAGGTGTTCGTCCCGATGATCGTGCCCGGGGTCACGGCCTTCTCGACGCGCGAGAGGACGTCCTTCTTGACCGTCGGGTCCTCGAAGACGGCCTCCTCGACGAAGTGCACGTCGGCGACGGCCTCCTCGATGGAGTCCGCGGGGTGGAACTTCTGCTTCAGCACCTCGGTGCTGCCCTGCGCGAACAGGCCCTGCGCCTCGAAGAGCTCGGACTCCTTCAGCAGACGCTCGTAGTTGCGCTGCGTGGACTCCTTGTCGGCGTCCGCGAGCCACACGTCGTTGCCGGCGAGGGCGAGGGACTGGGCGATGCCGCCGCCCATGTAGCCGGTGCCGATCTGGGCGACCTTGGTGATCTTGTCGGTGCGGGGTGCAGTGGGCACGGAACTCTCCTAGGAGTGGTCGTCCGCTCGGTTGAGCGGGTGGGCCGCGATCTCCTCGATCACGGCCTGGAAGTTGGCGACGTCGTGGGCGAAGCGGCCGAGGAACAGGCCGTCGACCCCCTCGGCGACGTCGGTGAACATGCCCGGGCCGGCGCTGCCGCCGTAGAGGATGCGCGTCAGGCCGCGGCGGTGCGACAGGGCGTCGCGCAGGCGCGTGGTGACCCCGACCACGTGCTCCGGGGGTGCGGGCTCGGTCTGACCGATCGCCCAGTTGGGCTCGTAGCCGATCGCGACCTCGGCTTCGGACGGGACGTCCTCGAGCGCGGCCAGGACCTGGCTGATCGTGGTGCGGGCGGCGTCGGCGACGTCGATGCGGACGTTCTCGCCGATGCACACCAGGGGGACGAGACCGTTGCGAGCGGCGGCGGCCGCCTTGCGCGCCGTGACGATGTCGTCCTCGGCGAACATCCGCCGCCGCTCCGCGTGGCCGATCTCGACGAAGCGGGCCCCCGCCTCGCGCAGCGCGGCGGGGGACACCTCACCCGTGAGAGCCCCGAAGTCCTCCCACGACGCGTCCTGGGCCCCGATGGCGATCCCCGTCCCGCGCAGCAGGTCCAGACCCGTGGTCACAGTGAGGAAGTCGGGGATCACGAAGGCGTCCACCCCGGCCTCGGCCACCACCGGACCGAGGGCCGCCACGTCGGCGAGGTAGCTCCGCGTCCGGGCCAGCGAGAAGTACATCTTCAGGCTGACCCCGACGAGCGGGCGGGGGCGGGTCGTCATGGTGCGCAGGGCTCCGGTCTCGAGGGGCAGGTCTCAGCAGGAAGGGACGCTACCCGCCTCGTCCGACGCGCCCGTCTCGTACCCCGTGATGGCGTCGACCTTGGCGGCCGAGGCGCTGGAGGTGTCGAAGACGTAGCCGAGGAACTCCTTGGCCAGCCGCCGCGCCAGCTCCTTGCCGATGACCCGCTCGCCCAGCGTCAGGACCTGGCCGTCGTTGGACAGCACCAGCCGCTCCACCGAGAAGGAGTCGTGGGCGACCGAGGCGCGGATGCCCGGCACCTTGTTGGCCGCGATGGCCACGCCCATGCCCGTCCCGCACACGAGGATCCCGCGGTCGGCCTCACCCGCGGCGATCTTGCGGGCCGCGGCGACGGCCACGTGCGGGTAGGCGGTCTTGTCCGTGTCGGCGTTCACGCCGACGTCGATGACCTCCTTGACCCGGGGGTCCTCCAGCAGGTCGGCCTTGATCGCGTCCTTGTACGAGACACCGGCCTCGTCGGCGCCCAGGACGACGCGCCACTGCAGATCAGTCATGTCCTTCTCCTCCTCAGAGCTTGTCGGCGACGGTGCGGGTCACCAGCGCCAGCGAGACGGCGCCGGCGTCGGGGTGGCCCAGGGACCGTTCGGCCAGCGGCCGGGCCCGGCCGATCTGCGGGCGCAGGTCCTTGGTCGCCTCCGCGGCCTGCGTGGCGGCCTGGGCGGCGGTGGTGAACGCCGTCTTGAGGTCATCACCGGCGGCGATCCGCTCGGCCAGGGTCTCCGCGAACGGGACCTGGGAGTCGAGCATCGTCTTGTTGCCGACCCGCGCCCCGGCGAGACGCATGACGGCCTCCACCGAAGCGGTGGCGCCCTCGGAGACCTGCTCGGCCGACGGCTTGCCCTCGTCGCCCAGCTTCTCGGCGAACGCGTGCAGCAGCACCCCCCAGATCACTCCGGAGGTCCCGCCCGCGCGGTCCGCCCAGGCGGCACCCGCGGCCGACAGCGTGGACCCGGCACCTGCGCCGGCGTCCGCCGCGGTGCGGGCGGCCTGAGCGGCCGCGACGGAGCCGTTGACCATGCCGGTGCCGTGGTCACCGTCCCCGGCGATGGCGTCGATGCGGCCCAGTTCGGCCTCTGCGTCCTTGAGCACGTCGCGGACGGCCTCGATGAGCCCCGCGATCTTCTGCCCGGACTCGGCCGCCTCGGCGGGGGTGCCGGTGTAGTCGGCGACCTCGTCCTCGGGGACGACGTAGGTCGGAGCCGGGGTGGTCTCGATGGTCGCGCCCACGGACAGGGCCGGGCACTGCGCCGGGTCGGTCCAGAGCTTTTCGAGCTCCTCGTCCAACCACGTGACGGTCAGCGAGCAACCCGCCATGTCCAGGCTGGTGACGAGTTCGCCGACCTGCGGAGCCACGATCTCGTAGCCCGCCGCGCGCAGCTGCTTCGCGATGGGCACGTAGAGCAGGAACAGCTCCTCGTACTTCGTCGCCCCGAGGCCGTTGACGAGGACCGCGACCCGGCCCGAGTCGGGCGCCGACTCCGGCTTCCCGGCGAGGACCTTCTCCACCAGCAGGGTGGCGATCTCGGTGGGGGTGCCGATGGGTTCCTCGGAGATGCCGGGTTCGCCGTGGATGCCGAGGCCGATGGCCATGTTCCCGGGCGTCACCGTGAACAGGGGTTCCGTCTCACCCGGCAGGGTGCAGCCGGCGAACGCGATGCCCATGGAGCGGGTGACGTCGTTGGCGTGACGGGCGACCCGGACGACGTCCTCGAAGCCGTAGCCGGCTTCGGCGGCCGCGCCGGCGATCTTGAAGGCGACGACGTCACCGGCTATGCCGCGGCGCTCTCCGTTGGCGCCCTGGCCCTCACTGGCGACGTCGTCGGTGACGACGAGCAGTTCGGCGGGAATCCCCTCGGCGCGCAGGCGTTCGGCGGCCAGGCCGAAGTTGAGGATGTCCCCGGCGTAGTTGCCGAAGCCGAGCAGGACCCCGCCGCCGCGGTGGGCGGCCTTGGCGACGTCGTAGACCCAGCGGGTGGAGGGGGAGGCGAAGACGTTGCCGCACACGGCGCCGTCGGCAAGTCCCGGGCCGACGTAGCCGGCGAAGGCGGGGTAGTGGCCCGAGCCGCCGCCGGCGATGACGGCGACCTTGCCCTCGGGGGTGGCGGTGGAGCGGATCACCCCGTGCGGGACGGGCTGGACGTAGTGGGAGTACAGGTCCACGAAACCGGCGACGGACTCGTCGACGAACTCCGCGGGGTCACCGAAGATCTTGGTCATCTGGACGGTCTCCTTCGATCGCTCAGTGCTTCGCAGCGCCGCTGCTGAACGGCTGGAACGGGGTCGCCTTGGGCAGCACGCGGCGGATGTACTCGCGGTTCGTCGCACCCACGCTGATGCTGTCGCCGCCGTAGTGTTCCACGCAGAACGCGCCGCGGAAACCGGCGTCGAGGGCCATCGCGATGGCCTTGCGGTAGTTGATCGTCCCGAACTCCAGGGGAGCCGGGTGGGTGCGCACCGAACCGGTCGAGGGTTCCTCGTCGCGGTAGTAGTTCTTGAGGTGCCAGTAGTTCGTGTACGGGAACGTCTTGGCGGCGATCTCCTCCCACGGCTCCACCTCGCGGTGCAGACGCAGGATGTTGCCGAAGTCGGGGTTGAGGCCGACGTTGTCGTAGCCGACGTCCTGGACGAACTGGACCATGCGGTCGGCGGTGCCGAGGTAGGTGTCCTCGTACATCTCCAGCGCGATCTGCACGCCCACCTCCTGGGCGTGCTTCGCGAGTTCCTTGATCTTGCCCACCGCCACGGCGCGGACGTCGTCGCTGAAGTCGTCGGCGTAGCCGGGCTCGAGCCAGAACCACAGGGCCTTGGCCTGCGCCGGGGTGAACCCGCGCATGAAGCCGAAGTTCACGACCGGGATGCCGATGGCGGCGCACGCGTCGATGGCGCGGTGGGAGTAGGCCAGGTTCTCGTCGGCCTTCTCGTGGTCCATGACCGAGCGGCGCGAGGTGGAGAACGCCGGGATCTGCAGACCCGAGGCGCGCACGGTGCGGGCGAACTCCTGCTGACGCTCCGGGGACAGGTCCGCGATGCGGATCCAGGTGTCCGTCGGGTCGATGCACGTGTACCCGGCGTCCGTCATGACCTCGAAGGTCTGCGCCCAGCCCTCGGCCGACTGCTCCTGCACCGTCGAACCGTCCGGCAGGACGTGCGGGTGGGGCATCATCGGCACCGTGATCGGCCAGTTCTGACGGGTCAGCACGGCCGGGAAGCCGTCGAACACGCGGGTGGCGTCGTCGCTCACGTTCTCACTCCTGAGGTCGTCGTGACACGGATTCTATAGAAAATCATGGAGCTTGGCGAGTGCCCGGCCGGACGTGTCACCCGACCGCGCGTTCGAGCACGCGCTCGAGGTGGACGCGCATGGCCGCCGCGGCGGCGGCCGGGTCCCGCCGCTCGAAGGCGCGGACGATGGCCTCGTGCTCGGCCACGCTCTCGTGGGCGTCGCTGACCCGGTCCTCGTCCTGGTGCAGGCGCTGCACGAAGCCGCGGAAGGAGTCCAGGGTCCGCACGATGAAGGGGTTGGCCGTCCCCTCGGCCAGCAGCTCGTGGAAGGACCAGTCGGCCTCCAGGTAGTGCTTGAAGCCCGAGTACCCCGGGCCCGTGGGGGCCTCGCGCTGCTCCTCGACCGCCGCCCACAGCCGGGCCACGAAGGCGTCGTCGGTCCGGGCGCAGGCCCGCTCGGCGTTGCCGGGTTCGACCAGCAGGCGGACGTCGACGAGCTGGCCCAGCTCCTCGCTCGACAGCAGGGGGGCCGCCCGGTACCCGCGGCGCGCGCTGCGCACGACGAGACCGGAACCCTCGAGCCGGGCCAGGGCCTCGCGGACGGGGGTGGCCGACACGCCGAGGCGGTCGGCGAGGGTCTGGGTGCGCAGTGCCGAGCCGGGTTCGAGCCCGCGGTTCATGAGGAGTTCGAGGATCGCGTCGTGCACGGTGTCCGTGAGCCCGCGGGGAGTCGTCACCGACCAGTCGTCCATGGGACCGGGACGCTACCGGCTACGGTTGCGGGGGTGAGCGCCGACACCAGCACCTCGCAGGGCACCCCCTCCGCGGAGGACGAGGTCCTCGACCTCTGCCGCGACCTCATCCGCATCGACACGTCGAACTACGGCGACGGTTCCGGTCCCGGCGAACGCGTCGCCGCCGAGCACGTCGCCGAACTGCTCCACGAGGTCGGGTTGCAGCCCCAGTACGTCGAGGGGTTCCACGGCCGCGGCAACGTCGTGGTGCGGGTGCCGGGGGACGAGCGCGGCACGGCCGAGCGGGGTGCGCTCCTGCTGCACGGTCACCTCGACGTCGTGCCCGCCCGGGCCGCGGACTGGAAGGTCGACCCGTTCGCGGGCGAGGTCGCCGACGGCTGCCTGTGGGGTCGCGGCGCCGTGGACATGAAGGACATGGACGCGATGCTGCTCGCCGTCCTGCGTGAGACGACCCGCGCCGGGACGCGCCCGCCGCGCGACCTCGTGTTCGCGTTCCTCGCCGACGAGGAGGCCGCCGGGACCCAGGGCGCGCAGTGGCTCGTGGAGAACCGTGCCGACCTGTTCGAGGGCGTCACCGAGGCGGTCAGCGAGGTCGGGGGTTTCTCCGTCGACCTCGACGGCCAGCGCACGTACCTCCTGCAGACGGCGGAGAAGGGCCTGGCCTGGTTGCGCCTCGTCGCGCACGGCCGCGCCGGCCACGGGTCGCAGGTGGGGACGGACAACGCCGTCACCCGGTTGTGCGCGGCCGTCACGCGCATCGGGGGCCACACCTGGCCGCTGGAGTACACGGCCACCGTCCGGCAGTTCCTGCAGGGCGTCTCGGAGATCACCGGTGTCGCCTTCGACGAGGACGACCCGTCGGCGCTGCTGGCCACCCTCGGGACGACGGCCCGGTGGGTCGGCGCCACGCTGCAGAACACGGCGAACCCCACGGTCCTCGAGGCCGGGTACAAGCACAACGTCATCCCCGGCACGGCGACCGCGCTCGTCGACACCCGGTTCCTGCCCGGGCGCCAAGAGGAACTCATGGCGACGATCCGGGAGCTGGCCGGTGACCGCGTCGACGTCGAGGTCGTCAACGAGTCGGTCGCCCTCGAGACGGAGTTCGCGGCCCCGCTCGTGGACCGGATGCGGTCGGCGCTGGAGGCCGAGGACCCCGGCGCGAAGGTCCTGCCGTACTGCCTCTCCGGCGGGACCGACAACAAGTCGTTCTCCCACCTCGGCATCCGGGGCTACGGGTTCGCGCCGCTGCGGCTGCCGGCGGGCATGGACTTCGCGGGCATGTTCCACGGTGTCGACGAGAGGGTCCCGGTGGACGCCCTCGAGTTCGGGGTGCGCGTGCTGCGGCGGTTCGTGGCGACCTGCTAGGCGGTCGCCCGGTGGTCTGAGACGACTCAAGCGCGTCCCCTCCGGTGCCGATGGTCTCCCGTCGGAGTTCTGACGAGGGGAGCTGTTCACCGTGTCGTTGACCACCCGGATCGTGGGGGCCGCAGCGTCGTTGGCCGTGGTGGCCGTCGCCACCGGTACGTGTGGAGTGCTGGCGACGCGGTCGGTGTCGCAGGACATCGACCAGCTCTCCACGGGGCCGTTGCAGCGGCAGAGCACGGTGCGCGCCATCGAGCTCGCCAGCAGCGACATCGCCACGCTCGCGCTCAGCGGTGCCTTCGTGCCCGGTCAGGGTCCGCGTGTCGCCCCCGAACTGGACAAGCGTCGCGCGGAGGTGACCTCGAGCATCACGAAGCTCGCCACGCTGGTCCCCGCGTCGGAGAAGGGGCTCGTCGAGGACCTGCGCACGCAGTACCAGGCCGGAGAGGCGGCGGGGCAGCAGATCCTCGCAGCCAAGGACGAGGCGTCGGCGGCCGCCGCCAACCAGGCGTACAACACGGCGCAGGCCGGGTTCGCGAAGGACATCACGACGCTCAGCGACAGTGCCGACGCCGCGGTCACGGCCGCCGTCGCCGAGGGCCGGTCGCAGGCGCAGCGGGCGCTGGTGCTGACCCTGGGACTGCTGACGGTGGGCTTCGGCGTCTCGGCCGGCGTCGTCACGCTGACGGTCCGCCGCATCCGCTCCGACGCCCAGGCCATCGTCGACGTCGCCCAGGCCCTCGAGCGCGGCGACCTCACGGCCACCAGCGGTGTGCAGAACTCCGACGAGCTGGGTCGGGCCGCCGCGGCCCTGGACCGCGCCCTGGCGCAGCTGCGCGTCGACATCTCCTCGGTCGCGGACGGGGCGGGCACGCTCGGCCGCACCTCGGCGGCCCTCGCCGACCGCAGCGTCGAGGCGGGGTCGGCGTCCCAGCGCACCGGCCGCAGCGTCGAGCTCGTCGCCGGTGACGTCGCGTCGGTCGCGACGAACCTGCAGGCCATCGGAGCCGGGGCCGACGAGATGGGCAGCGCGATCCGCGAGATCTCCTCCTCTGCCGCCGACGCCACCGGCGTCGCGGCGCAGGCGGTCCAGGTCGCCGACGACACCACCGCGACCGTCTCCCGACTCGGGGAGTCCTCCGCCCAGATCGGCTCGGTCGTCAAGGTCATCACGGCCATCGCCGAGCAGACGAACCTGCTGGCCCTCAACGCGACCATCGAGGCCGCGCGCGCCGGGGAGATGGGCAAGGGCTTCGCCGTCGTGGCCGGGGAGGTCAAGGAGCTGGCGCAGCAGACCGCGCGCGCCACCGAGGACATCTCCCGTCAGGTGCAGGCGATCCAGGACGACACGACGGGCGCGGTCTCGGCCATCGGGTCGATCGCCGAGGTCATCTCCCGCATCAACGACCTGCAGACGACGATCGCCTCGGCGGTCGAGGAGCAGACGGCGACGACGTCGGAGATCGCCCGGTCGATCGCCGAGGCCGCCGCCGGCGCCGACCGGGTGGACGGCGGCGTCCGCGAGGTGTCGGACGCGACGCGCACCACGGTGCAGACCGTCGAGTACGCGCAGCAGGCCGCTCAGGAGGTGGCGGGGATCTCCTCGCAGCTGCAGACGCTGGTGGGCCGCTTCCGCTTCTGAGCCGCCCGCACGTCGGGCGCGGCGGTCAGGGCAGGTCGAGGACCAGGAGGGGTTCGCGCCCCTCCGGTCCGGCGGCCACCCGGGAGACGCAGACGCAGACGGAGCCCCCGTCGGCCTGCTGGTCCTCCGACAGGTAGACGTCCCGGTGGTCCACGACGCCGTCGACCCGGCGGACGGGCAGGACGCACAGCCCGCACTCGCCCTTGAGGCAGTCGTACATGAGGTCGGCCCCGCTGCGCTGCAACGACTCCAGCACCGTGCTGCCGGGGTCGACGACCGTCTCGATGCCGAGGGCGGGCAGCTGCACGCGGAACGCCTGCGCCGCGTGCCGTCCGGAACTGCCGAACGTCTCGTACCGCAGCGCGGTGGACGGCAGGCCGTGCCGTCGCCAGGCGTGGGTCACGGCGTCGAGCAGGGCCAGCGGACCGCACACGTAGGCCTCGGTGCCGGGGGCCTGTCGTGCCGTGCGGGCGAGCAGCGCGTCGACGTCGAGGCGGGTGCCCTCGTCGGAGACCGCCGGCTGGACCCGCTCGCCCAGTTCGGCCTGCAGGTCCGCGAGGTAGGGCATGCGGTCGCGGGAACGGCCCGCGTAGACGAGGTCCACGTGGGCGCCGAGGCGCGTGAGGGTCCGGGCCGCGGCCGCGAGCGCCGTGATCCCGACGCCACCGGCGATCAGCAGGTAGCGCTCGGCGCCGATGCGCACGGGGAAGTTCTGCAAGGGACCGGTGCAGCGCAGCACGTCCCCGGGGCGCAGGCCGTGCACGTGGGCGGAGCCGCCGCGGCTGGTCGGCGACAGGTGCACGGTGAGGGCGAGGCGCGAACCGTCGGGGCTGGAGTCGACGACGGAGTAGGAGCGGACCTCGGGCCGCACGCCACGGTCACCGTCGGGGACCTCGACGCGGACGTCGAGGTGGGTGCCGGGGTCGGCGCGACGGCGAGCGCCGGCGGGGGGTTCGAGCACGACGCGGCGGATGCCGGTGGCGACGTCGGCGGTCTCCACGACGCGGGCGTCGTGGAAGGTGCGGGCGTTCACGAGGTGACCTGCGAGGGGGTGCTGCTGGGGACGGGCAGGGAGCGGCCCTCGGCGGCGAGCATCCGGTCGAGGATGCGGCGCACCCACATGCCGCCGGCGTCGATGGTGAGGCTGTAGAACACCTTGTCGGGGTTCGCGTCGATCGCGCGCTGCTGGGCGACGAGCATGGCCTCGTCCTCGGCGAAGACGCCGTGGACGCCTTCGCGCAGCTGGGTGGTGATGAGCTGGCTCTCGAGGCGGTAGTTGCGCATGAACGCCCAGAAGTAGTGCGACGTGGTGTCGGTCTCCGGGGTGATGGTGTTCATGACGTAGCCGTTGACGCCGCGGGAGCGGTCGCCCTCGGGGGCTCCGGTGCCGGCTTCGGCGACCCCGACGTCGATGCAGATGGTCGAGGGCGCGTAGTAGTGGATGATCTGCCAGCGGTCGACGCGGCCGGAGAAGCCGGGGAACTTGTCGCGCATGTTCTTGAGCCAGAAGGGCGGGGGTTCGACGTCGCGCATCCAGCGGGTGACGGTGACGCTGCCGTCGTCCTCGTGGCGGGTGGTGAACTCGCTCTCGGACAGTTCGGCCTGGCCGATGCTGGAGCCGTGGACGAACTCCTCGTGGGTGAGGTCCATGAGGTTGTCGAGGATGAGCTGGTAGTTGCAGGGCGCTTCGATGGTGAGGCCGTCGCCGGCCCACTCGGGGGAGTCCATCTGGTGCATGTCGGGGATGGTGTCGGCGTCGGCGAGCAGGGGGTCGCCGGGCCAGACCCAGACGTAGCGGTAGCGCTCGACGACGGGGTGGGAGGTGACGAGGGCGCTGGGGTTGACGGTGGGCTGGGCGGGCATCGAGGTGCAGCGGCCGGCGGCGTTGTACTGCAGGCCGTGGTAGGGGCACTGGATGCCGTCGCGGCCGACGAGCTTGCCCTGGGACAGGGGGGCGAGCCGGTGCCAGCAGGCGTCGTCGAGGGCGACGGGGCGTCCGTCCTGGGTGCGGTAGAGGGCCAGGGGCCGGCCGGCGACGGTGCGGGCCACGGGGGCCTTGGCGGTGACCTCGTGGTCCCAGGCGGCGGCGTACCAGGCGTTCAGCGGGTACGGGAAGATCTTGGCGGTCACGCGCCCGGGGACGTCGAGCTCGGTCACGGGGTCCTCCTGGTTCATCGCGGCGGTGCGGTGGGAGCCGGTGGCTCGCGCTCCGCACCTTCCGGCGCGGTGGCGGTGTCCCGCCAGAGCTGATTCCGCACAGCGGAAGGCGGCGCGCCCAGCGTCCGGGAGATGCCGAGGGCTGCGGCGCGGACGGCGGGCCCGAGGGCGACGGGGGAGGCGGCGCCGCTGTGGACGACGAGCGAGACGGCGGCGACGACGTCGCCGTCGGGGCCGCGGACCGGGGCGGCGACGGACACGGCGTCGGGGGTGACCTCGCGGTCGCTGACGGCGACCCCGGTGCGGCGGACCTCGGCGAGCGCGGCGCGCAGCCGGGCCGGGTCGGTGACGGTGTGCGGGGTCCAGCGTCGGACGGGCAGGGCGAGGGCGGCCTCCTGGACGTCCGCGGGGGCGTGGGCCAATAGCGCCCGGCCGACGCCGGTGGAGGCCAGGGGGAAGCGGGTGCCCACCCGGGTCATGACGGTGACGGCGTCGCGGCCGGTGAGGCGTTCGACGAAGACGCTCTCCAGGCCCTCGCGGACGGCCAGCTGGACGTTCTCCCGCGTGGCGACGTAGAGGTCCTCGAGGAAGGGGAGGGCTGCGTCGCGCAGGGCGTTGCCGCGGGGGGCCAGCGAGCCGATCTCCCACAGGCGCAGGCCGACGTGCAGCGTGCCGTCGGGACCGCGCTCGAGGGCGCCGCAGCGCAGCAGGTCACCCACGATGCGGTGGGTGGTGGTCAGGGGCAGGCCGGTGGCGGCCGCGAGGTCGGCCAGCCGCTGAGACCGGCGCGCGGGGGTGAAGGCGGCGAGCACCTCGAAGGTGCGCGACGTGAGGGTCACCCGGACAGCATGCCCCGTCCACATCAGGATTGACAGGGTTCCTGTCGATCTGCACACTCGAGCCGTGGTCGTCCCCCGACCGCGGCAGGACACTTGGCAGGACCCCCCCGACGACCCCGACGACGTGGACCGAGGAGCAGCACCCGTGGACGGCTTCGACACCCTGCTCGACCGTGGACTGGGGTCGTGGCCTGCGCGCCGCGCCCGCATCGACCCGGACGCGACGGCTCTCAGCCAGGCGGGCCGGACGCGCAGCTACCGCGAGCTCGCGGTGCGCACCGACCGGCTGGCCGGTGGTCTGGCGGCCCTGGGCGTGCAGCGCGGTGACCGGGTCGCCTACCTGGGTCTGAACGACCTCGCGGCCGTGGAGCTGCTCTTCGCCTGCGGCCGTGCGGGGGCCCTGTTCGTCCCCCTCAACATCCGCCTCGTCGCCCGCGAGCTGGCGTTCGCGCTGCGCGACTCCGGGTCCGAGGTCCTCGTCGTCGGGCCGGGGGTGGACGCCGTCGCCGCCGCGGTCATCGCCGAGGACGTGCCGCTGCGGGCCGTGTTGTCGATCGTCGAGGTGCCGGGGGTCGCGTCGGCTCCGCTGGAGGAGGTGCTGCTGGGGGCGGACTCCGCTCCGGCGGTCGCCTGCGCCTCCCTCGAGGACCCCGCCGTCCTCCTCTACACCTCCGGGACGACCGGCCGACCCAAGGGCGCCGTGCTGACCCACGGGAACCTCACGTGGAACACGCTGAACCAGCTCACCCACGTCGACGTCTCGCGCCGGGAGCGGGCCCTGTGCACGGCGCCGATCTTCCACGCGGTGGGGCTGGGGCAGATCACGCTGCCGACGCTGCTCAAGGGGGGGCGGGTCGAGGTCCTGCCGCGGTTCGACGCCGCCGGCCTGTTGCGCACCGTCGAGGAGTTCCGCGCGTCGAGCTTCGCCTGCGTCCCGACGATGCTGCAGATGATGGTGGACCACCCCTCCTGGCCGGAGGCGGACCTGTCGTCCCTGCACACCGTCGTCTACGGAGGCTCGGCCGTCCTGGAGCGCGTCGCCGCCGCCTGGCGCGAGCGCGGCGTCGAGGTCGTGCAGGGCTACGGCATGACGGAGGCCGCCCCCGGCGTGTTCATGGAGACCCCGGCCGACGGTGTCCCCCGGCCGACGTCGGTGGGAGCGCCGCACTTCTTCGTCGACGTCGCCGCCGTCGGCTCCGACGGACGGCCCGTGCCGCTGGACCCCTCCACGACCCCCTCGGAACTGCTCGTGCGCGGCCCGAACGTCTTCGCGGGGTACTGGGGACGCCCCCAGGACAGCGCCGACGCCTTCACCGGCGAGGCGGGGGACTGGTACCGGACCGGTGACGTCGTGGACGTCGACGACGAGGGCCGCGTCCGGGTCGTGGACCGGCTGAAGGACCTGTTCATCTCCGGCGGCGAGAACGTCTACCCCGCTGAGGTGGAGGCCGTCATCGCCAGCCTGCCGGGGGTCGCGACGACGGCCCTGGTCGCCGTCGCGGACGACCGCTGGGGCGAGGTGGGCGCCGCCTACGTGACGGCCCTGGAGGGCGTCACGCTCGACCCTGACGAGCTGCGCGAGCAGTTGCGCACCCGGATCGCGGCCTACAAGGTGCCCCGGTGGGTGTTCTGCGTCGAGGAACTGCCCATGGGCGGCACCGGCAAGATCCGCCGCGTCGACCTGCGCAAGCGGGCCGCGGACGACGTCGCCGCCCTCCTCGCCGCCCAGCCACCCGCGCAGCAGGTCGTGCCCCGGTGAGCGCCCCGGGCCTGGAGGAACTGTTCACCCTGCGCATCGAGGTCGGCGACCCCGTCGACCTCGGCCCCGCCCCCGACGGGCACCGCCGCATGGTCCCCATCGTCGGGGGCACCCTCGACGGACCCGGCGGGTTGACCGGTCGCGTCCTGCCCGGTGGTGCCGACCACCAGGTGCTGACCCCCGGGTTCGCCCTCCTCGACGCGCAGTACGTCGTGGAGACCTCGGCCGGTGACCGCCTCTCGGTGCACAACCGCGGCGTGCGCAGCGGATCGCCGCAGGACATGGCGGCCCTGGCGCGCGGCGAGGTCGTCGACGCCGACCGGGTGTACTTCCGCTGCACCCCGCGACTGTCGAGCGCGGCGCCCGACTGGGCGTGGGTCTGCGGCCGCGTGTTCGTCGCCGACGCCCGCCGGCACCCCCGGCGGGTCGACGTCCAGGTCTTCACCGTCCTCTGAGCACCCCGAACCGTTCCACCACAGGAGGAATCAGCACATGAGCACCACGTTGCAGGGCAAGGTCGCGGTCGTCACCGGCGCCGGGGCGGGCCTCGGCGCCGCCTACGCGGTCGCCCTGGCGCAGGCGGGTGCCGCGGTCGTCGTCAACGACGCCGTCGAGGCGGCCGCTCGCAGCACCGTCGAGGCGGTCGAGGCCGCCGGCGGGCGCGCCGTGGCGGTGGTCGCGCCGGTGGGGTCGGCCGAGACGGCGCAGCAGCTCGTCGACACGGCGCTGGCCGAGTTCGGCGGGTTCGACGTCCTGGTGACGAACGCGGGGATCCTGCGGGACAAGTCGTTGCTGAAGATGAGCGACGACGACTTCGACGCCGTTCTCGCGGTCCACGTCCGGGGTACGTTCTCCTGCGTCCGCGCCGCGTTCGCCTCGTTCAAGGAGCGGGGTGTCCCCGGCCGCATCGTCACGATCGGTTCGCCCACCGGCCAGCGCGGGAACTTCGGCCAGACGAACTACGCGGCCGCCAAGGCCGCCGTCGTCGGCATGGTCCGCACCTGGGCGCTGGAGATGAAGAAGGCGCAGGTGACCGTGAACGCGGTCGTCCCCGTCGCCGCGACCGCCATGACCCGCACCATCCCGTACTTCACGGCCGCCGTGGAGGCGATGGACGCCGGTGAGCCGATCCCGTCGTTCTACCGGCAGGACCTCGGGTTCGGGACCCCCGAGGACGTCGCGGGTCTCGTGGTGTTCCTCGCCTCCGACGAGTCCGCCGGCATCAGCGGTCAGGTCCTCGGGGCCGGCGGGGACCGGCTGCAGGTGTGGAGCCACCCCGAACCCGTCCTGACCGTCCACCACGAGGGCGGCTGGGACGCCGAGACCATCGCGGGGCAGTTCGCCCCGACGTTGCGCGAGAACCTGCAGTCCGTCGGCGAGCGGTTCCCCGAACTGCCGGCCGACCTCGTGCGCCCGCAGGCCTGAGCCCCGTGTACCGCCCGGAGATCGACGTCGACGCCGTCACGGCCGTCGACACCCACGTCCACGTGGAGGTCGGCGACCACGGTCACTGCTCGCTGCCGCCGGACCTCGCTGCCGCCGCCGCGAAGTACTTCCGCACCGACGGCGTCACGCCCGACATCGCCTCGATCGCGCAGTTCTACCGGGAGCGGTCCATGGCGGCGGTGGTGTTCACCGTCGACGCCGAGCACCAGCTGGGCCACCCGCCCATCCCCAGCGAGCAGGTCGTGGAGCAGGCCGCCGACCACGCCGACGTCCTCGTCCCGTTCGGTTCGGTCGACCCGCACCGGCCCGACGCGCTCGACCGCCTGCGGTCCCTCGCCCTCGACCACGGCGCCCGGGGTTTCAAGCTGCACCCCACGGTGCAGGGTTTCGACCCCTCGGCGCCGCAGCACCGCCCGTTCTGGGCCGCGCTGGCCGAGCTGGGACTGCCCGTGGTCGTCCACACGGGTCAGACGGGCATCGGCGCGGGGGTGCGGGGAGGGCACGGGTTCAAGCTGCGCTACTCCGACCCCATGCTGCTCGACGACGTCGCCGCGGAGTTCGGCGACCTGACGTTGATCTTCGCCCACCCCTCCGTCCCGTGGCAGGACGAGGCGATCTCCATCGCGACCCACAAGGCGAACGTGGCGATCGACCTGTCGGGGTGGCGGCCGAAGTACTTCCCCCCGGCGCTGGTCCGGGCGGCCGACACGTTCCTGCGCCACCAGGTGCTGTTCGCCTCCGACTTCCCCCTCATCCACCCCGACGTGTGGATGGAGGACTTCGCCGACCTCCCGATCCGCGACGAGGTGCGGCCCCTCATCCTGCGCGACAACGCGTTGCGCATCCTCGGGCTCCGTCCCGAGCCCACCGACCCCACCGAGGAGAACCGATGACCACCGACAGCACCACCCCCCAGAAGGTCGTGCGCTTCGAGGAACTGACCGGTCTGGTCGGCACCGAGGTCGGCCCGTCGAGCTGGTTGCTCGTCGACCAGGAGCGCATCGACCGCTTCGCCGTGGCCACCGGGGACGACCAGTGGATCCACACCGACCCCGAACGTGCCAAGGACGGCCCCTTCGGCGGGACCATCGCCCACGGGTTCCTCACGCTGTCGCTGCTCATCCCGCTGTGGTCGGAGGTCTTCGACGTCGAGGGCGTCACGACCAAGGTGAACTACGGGATGGACCGCGTCCGGTTCACCGCCCCCGTCCCCGCGGGCTCCCGCGTCCGCTTCGCCGGGACGCTCAAGGAGGTCACCGAGGTCAAGGGCGGCGTGCAGCTGACCGTGTCCGGCGCCATCGAGATCGAGGGCCAGGAGCGGCCGGCGGTCGTCGTCGACTTCCTCGCCCGCTTCTACGCCTGACCACCGTGGAAACCACCGTCGGCTCCCGCACCGCCCGTGCGGGGGCCGACGGCCCGGGCTGCGCAGCAGCGGACGTAGGGTTGGATGGGGCGGTGACCAGCCAGACCGACGTGACCCTGCTGTACCTCATCAAGCAGGTCGAGCTCGCCATCCGCAACCGGCTGGACGCCGTCGTGGGCGCGCACGGGCTGACGTCGCTGCAGTACACGGCCCTGACCGTGCTGGAACGCCACCCCGGGATGACCTCGGCCGACCTGGCGCGCAACTCCTTCGTGCGGGCCCAGACGATGGCACAGATGGTCGTGGACCTCGAAGCGAAGGGGCACCTGTCGCGCGAGGTCGACGAACGCTCCCGGCGCCGGATGCTGCTGACGCTCACCCCGACGGCGCAACGCGTCCTCGAAGAGCTGCGCGAGCCCGTCGCCGAGATCGAGGAGGAGATGGTGCGCGGGCTCGGGGTGCGCGAACGGGAGACGTTCCGCAAGGCCCTGCAGGTGTCGCGCCGGGCGCTGGGGGAGACGCCCCCTCGGTGAGCGCCCTCGCGTCGTAGGGTGCGCCGGTGCCCCGCTACGACCGAGACGAGATCGCCCGCCGCGCCGGGCACGCCAGCTGGCGCGAGGCCGTGCAGGCGACGGCCGACCTGCCGCAGCAGGAGGCGGGCCGCCTGCTCGGCGTGAGCCACCCCACGATCCGCGTCTGGCGGGCCGAGCTCGGACTGGGGCCGGCGGCCGCCCGTCCCTCCGCCGCCGACACCGCCGCCGCGTTCCGGGCCGACCCGGACGATCCCCGGCACGGCAGCGCCAACGGCTACCGCAACCTGCGGTGCCGCTGCGAGGCGTGCACCGCCGCGTGGACGGCCTACCAGCGCGACCGGCGAGGCTGAAGCGCCGTCAGTCCCCGGTGGTGACGCCGGTGGCGGCGTCGAGGGCCTCGCGGGGGGTGGTGCCGTCCTCGCGGGCGACGACGGCGTCGATGAAGCCCGTCAGCGTCTCGGCGACGGGCGCGTCCCCGCGGGCCTCCCAGTGGTCGTGGTCGACGGCCTCGGCGAAGTCGGCGAAGCCCGCCGCGGCGGCCGCCTGGTCCTCGTAGCTGCCCTCGGTGACCTGCAGCCAGTGCTGCCAGGCCGCGGGGAACGCCTGCCCTTGCTCCTGCGACTCCGCGAAGCGCAGGACGGTGCCGACGGTCTCGGCGTCCAGGCTGTGCGGGGCGAAGGCCAGCACGGTCGCCGCCTGCGGGTGGTCGGCGATGATGTCGAGCGTCCCCGCCCGCTCCGCGTCGTCGAGGAACCGCTCCAGGCTGCGGTGGTTCCCCGCCGGCCAGGGCATCTTGTTCGCACAGTGCGTCCGCCGCGTCGTCGCCATGCTCGGATCATGTCACGGCTGCGTGGCTCCCGGCGTCGCAGGCCAGCGTCCGGAGCGCCGCGTAGGAGCGGCTGGCCGCGGCGGCCGAGCGCAGCTCGTCGGCGCCGGCGTCGACGTACTGCTGCGACGTGGCCAGGCTCCGGTGGCCCAGCAGCCGCATCACCTCGACCGCGCTGGCCCCGCTCGCGACGACGCGGGTCGCGAACGTGTGCCGCAGCGCGTGGACGAGGGCGCCCCGCTGGACGCGGTCGCTGACCCCGGCGGCCCGGTAGCACTGCTCGACGAGGTACTGCAGCTGGTGGCGGGACAGCGCGCGTCCGCGGGTGTCGACGAACAGCGGTGCGTCCAGGCGCGGTGCCCGGGCCGCCGGGAACCGGCGGGCGCGGCTCGCGAGGTAGCGGTCCACCAGTTCGGCCAGCGCCTCCTCGACGGGCAGGCTGCGCTCGGCGCCGCCCTTGCCGCGCACCCGCACCCGCCGTTCCCCGGCCGTCCCGGCGAGGTCGCCGATGCGCAGGCCCACGAGTTCCGCGCTGCGGATCCCCGTCACGAGCAACGTCGCCACCACCGCCAGGTCCCGTTCGGGCCACGGGTCCCGCGCCCGCCGGCCGGCGGCCACCGCGTCCAGGAGAACCTCCGGGGTGTCGTTGCCGCGCAACGGCTTCGGACCCTGCTCGACCGGGCGCGGCCGGTGGACACCCGACATCGGGTTCCCGGGCAGGACGTCCTCGGCGACGAGGAAACCGCACAACCCGTTCCACGTCGACCAGCACCGCGCGATGGAACTGCGGGCGTGGTCGAGCGAGAAGTCGGCGAAGGCGGCGCGCAGGGCGGGCGTCGTGAGGTCACCGACGAGGGGTTCGGTCGCATCGACGACGGCGGCCAGGCGCGGGGTGATGCCGGCCACGTCGCGGGCGCGGGCCGCGAGGGTGTTGGGGGAGTCCTTGCGGGGGAGTCGGGCCACTTCGTAGGCCTGCACTGCGGCCGACAGGGCGGAGGAAGTGGTGAGGGACTCGAGAACCCCGGGGTTCAGGGGAGCCATGCTGCCGACGATACGAGCCAGGGGAGTGCTCTGTCAACTCAAAGCGTTGCAGGGCAACGACATCGGGGGAGTCGGACGTGGTCCTGGCCGCATATCCGTCGTTATGCGCAGTTCGACGACGTGCCACGAGAACGCCGGGACCGGTCCGGTGCGACTGGCGCAGGTGGCGAGACGGGATCCGACGACGCGGGCCGTCTCGCCGCTGCGTGGGCGTCGACCGGGCTGTGGTGACGTCGTGGGAGTCGCGACCTGGTGGACGCGACGCGTCGCCGGCCGGGCTCGGCGATGTTGGGTCCGAGCGACCGTGCAGGTACCGGGACTTCGGACCCCAGTGGCCGACGCGCCGGAGAGGTCGACATCCGGCGCTGTCGGCGTCGACGCCTGATGCTGACGCCGACGTCGGAGTCTCGACGGGGGCGCTGTCACCAGGGTCCGACGGTGGGCGTCGCCTGACGATCAACCCCTGTCTGGCACGCCGATAATCTTCATTATGACATCTCAAGGAGGGGTGGCACGTTTCCTCGCCTCTCACGCCCTCCCCTGGCTGTCGTGCCGCCTGCCTCTGAGTGACCTGCTGACTCTGTCTACCCGTGGTCGTCGGCTTGTATCCGCTGACGACGACTGACTGTCGTCGTCGCATGAGGTCCGCCAGGCCGCCTCAACTTCACGGTCACGGACGTCTCGGTCATGTCGATGTCCGGATGCACGTTGAGCACCACGATCACCCGCACATGGCTGAAAAGCGGTCACTCACTCACACGCATGCCGCGAGGTGCCCTTGCCTGGCGCACCGGCAAGGATGCCGATCATGTTTCGGCCCTGGGGCAACGTCGTCCTCATCGTTGGTGCTCTCGCACTGATCGTTGTCTCTCTCGTCGACGTCAGGCGACGGCGACGGCGCGGGGATCAGGGGTGGACGACAGGTCACAAGCTCGGGGTCGTGTCCATGTCCCTCGTCGTCCTGTCACAGGCGCTGCCGCTGATCTAGTCGCACGGTCATCCCGCGGTGCACGCGGCGCACGGTCATCCCGCAGTCCAGGAGTCGGCGGGGGCGCGTCAGCTGGCATCGGCAAGGACCAGCACCGGCCACGTCACGCTCTCGCGCACAGCGGCGATCAGCCCACGTGAGATGACGTGGCGGAACAGGAGGTTCTGCACCAACACCGTGTCGTGTCCTACTCTCACGTACGGCACCGAGAAGAGAAGGACAGCCAGGACGCTGGGCGCAGCGAAGCAGACGCTGATCACCGCCGCCTCGCCTCGGGTGGCCCACGGTGGCTGCGAAGGGGCCAGCCCCATCGGGTCGTTCAAGCACCAGACCCCGGTGAGCAGCCCCCACAGCACCCAGCCGGAGATCTGGTTGGCGCGGTTGCGCAGGACCTGCTTGGCATCACCGCCTGACCGCCTTCTGCCCACCCGTCGAGTCTCCAGTCCCCTGGGCGATCATCCGCGAAGCATCGGCAGGATCACCCGTGTCCTGAGCATCATGCGACGCCAGCGTGCCTGGCGGCAGCCGTCGACGACGACCGCACGGTCATCCCGCAGGCCGCGCGGTCATGGAAACCCCGCTCCACTCCCCCGCAGGTCCTGGTGATCGTCGACGAGGACAGATCGGATGAGACGAGTAGGTGGCCTGCCGACTCACGCGACTTGTTCCACCGCAGGTCAGGACGGTGCGGTCGGGACAGACGGCAAGGTCCCGCTTCGTCGTCCTCAGAGTGTTTGCCGGGCGACCTGTGAGGACTCCTGCAGCATCGCGCACGCCACTCGCGTGAGCGTCGGCGTCACGGTCGCCCAGGGCCCCTCCTCCTCCAGGACGGCGGCCGTGACCGCCTGCAACCCACCGACCAGCAGGCGGGCCGTCGTCTCGTCCAGCGGGAGCAAGCCCGCGCTGCGGAAGGCCGCGCCGCTGGAGAGTTCGCGCATCAGGTCCAGCATCGTGTCCGTGGACCGCCGCTCGGTCTCGACGGCCACCAGGTCCAGGGTCGGCAGGTCCCTGATCCAGCTCAACGTCACCTGAGGATCAGCGGCGACCACGTCGACGTAGGCCTCGATCGCCTGGTGCACCTGGTCGCGCCAGGACGAACCCCCTCGCACCGCAGTGCGGACGGCGTCGACCACCCGACGGTCCTGTTGCTCCAGCAGAGCGACGTAGCACTGCTCCCTGCCGGAGAACTCCTCGTAGAACGTCCGCCGGGACACCTTGGCGTGCCGGACGACGTCGGCCACGGTCGTCGCCTTGAACCCCTTCTCGCGCAGTGCAGCTGCCATGCCGGTCAGCAGTCGCTGCCGCGAAGGGGTGGTCGCCGGCTCGGCGCTTTTCGAGATCTGCACACAACCATCATCGCATGGCGGTACGCGGGCGTACCGACGTCCGGTACGGTCTCGTACCACGAGAGCAGCACCACGCACCCCACGTCACCTGGAGCACCCGTGACCCCGACCTCGGCGACCGCCCGCCCGCACACCATCCCCGAACCCCCGCGGGTCCCCCTCGTGGGGCACGTCCAACTCCTCACCGCCCCCAGCTTCACCGAGTTCACCCTTCGACTCGCGCAGCGCCTGGGGCCCGTCTTCGGGCTCCGGCTGTTCGGGGAGGAGATGACCCTCGTCAGCGACCAGGCGTTGGTCGCGGAACTGTGCGACGAGAGCCGTTTCCACAAGAAGATCGACGCCACCCTGGAGCGGGTGCGGCTCCTGGGCGGCGACGGACTGTTCACCGCTCACGACGAAGAACCCAACTGGAAGACCGCTCACGACCTGCTCATACCCGCCTTCTCCCTGGGCGCCATGCGCGGGTACCACGACACCATGGTCGAGGTCGGTCACCGGCTGCTGGACCGCTGGGAGAAGCACCCCACGGTCGACGTCCCTGGCGATGCGACCAGACTGACCCTGGACACGATCGGTCTGTGCGGCTTCGGGTACGACTTCGAGTGCTTCAGCCGGGCCGAGGAGCACCCGTTCGTCTCCGCGATGGTCAGGGGCCTGGCCTACACGCAGGAGACGGCCATCACCCCACCAGGAACAGCGTGGCTTCGGCGTCGGGCCGACACCCGCTTCGAGCAGGACCGTCAGACCCTCACGCAGTTCGTCGACGACGTCATCGCCCATCGCCGGGCACAGGGGTCCAACGACGGTCAGGACCTGCTGGACCGCATGCTGTTCCCCGCCGCGGGACAGGGGTTGGACGTCCAGAACATCCGTCACCAGGTCATCACCTTCCTCATCGCCGGCCACGAGACCACCAGCAGCGCCCTGTCCTTCGCCGTGTACTTCCTCCTCAAGCACCCCGAAGTCCTCGCTCGCGCGCAAGCTGAGGTGGACGCGGTCTGGGGCGACCAGGACCGCCCGTCACCGGCGTTCGCAGACGTCGGACGGCTGACGTGGATCCGGCAGGTCCTCAACCAGACGTTGCGGTTGTGGCCCACGGCTCCCGCGTTCACCGTCCAGCCCTACGAGGACACCGTCATCGGAGGGCGCTACCAGGTCCGACGCGGACAGGCCCTGACGATCAGCACGCCTGCGTTGCACCGCGATCCGTCCTGGGGCGGCAACCCGAACACCTTCGACCCCCGCCGCTTCGACGCCGAGTTCGACGCACAGCGCCCGGCGCACGCCTACAAGCCCTTCGGGAACGGCCAGCGCGCCTGCATCGGTCGACAGTTCGCCCTCCACGAAGCCGTCCTGGTGCTGGGGATGATCCTGCACCGGTTCGAGCTCGTCGACCACACCGACTACCAGCTGAAGATCCGCGAGTTGTTGACCTTGAAGCCGGAGGGTCTCACGATGAGGGTCCGACCCCGCCACGTCCGGAGGTCGACGCTGCCCGTCGCCAACCCGTGCGGGGTCCCGAACTCGGGCGCCGCCGAGGTCGCCCTCCACGACGGCACCACCTCCGCAGCCACCAGGGCCGCCGGCGGCGACCTGGCTCCCTCCACCGTGGACCGGTTGCGGATCGCGCACGGCTCGACCATGGGCACCGGCCGGGCGGTGGCGCGCGACCTGGCCGAACTCCTGGGCGGCGCCCGCGCGGTGAGCGCGCCGCGAGCTCTGGACGACCTGGTCGACGACCTGTCACCCGAGGACATCCTCCTCGTCGTGGCCGCCTCCTACAACGGCCGCCCAGCCGAGGAGGCGACCCGCTTCACGCAGTGGGTGCAGGACCTCCCCGCCCAGGCGCTGACCGGTGTCCGGTACGCCGTCCTGGGCCTGGGCGACCGGAACTGGCCGGGCACCTACCAGCAGGTTCCGCAGCTCCTCGACCGCGCCCTGGCCGCAGCGGGGGCCGAACGCCTGACAGACCTGGGGGCTGCCGATGCCGCCGGAGCGTTCGACGCCGCCGTCGACCAGTGGACCCGCCGGCTGCACGCTGCGCTCGCCGGCCCCACAGGGGTCGGCGACCCGGACACCGCCCTTCCCGCCCCTCGCCCACCCCGCTACCGGGTGCAGCGACAGGCGGGGGCGAGGCCGGTCCCCTCCGTGCGAGAGGGGGCCGAAGAGGTGTTGCGCGTCGTGGACTCCCGACCCCTGACCTCGGCCCAGGCCCCGGCGGGACAGCGCAAGCACCACGTCCGGCTGGCGCTGCCCCCAGGTGTCACGTACCGCACCGGGGACCACCTCCTGGTGTGGCCACGGCAACGGGCTGACCTGGTCGAACGCGTTGCACGACGCTTCGGGCTGGACCTGGCGGACGTCGTCAGCCTGACCGTCGAGGGCAAGGGCTCGATCCGCGCCTCCCACCACCTGCCGGTGGGGCGACCCCTCACGGTCCGTCAGCTGCTCGGCGAGGTGCTCGACCTCCAACGGCCCGCCGGCGCCTTCGAGGCGGCCGCGTTGCGCGACTGCACCTCGTGCCCCCCGGACCGGCGAGCCCTGGCCGCCTTGGCCGACGCCTCCCCCGAGGACTTCGACGACGTGGCCCACGGGCCGGTCAGCGTCGTGGACATGGTGGAACGCCACCCCTCCTGCGAGCTCGGCTTCGAGGACTTCCTGGGGTTGATGAGGCCGGTGCAGCCGCGGCGCTACTCCATCTCCTCCTCGGCCGTGGCGACCCCGGACACCGTCGACCTCGCCGTGGCGGTGGTGGAGCGACCACTGCCGCGGCGCGAGGGGGCCCACCGCGGGACGGCGTCGACCTTCCTGTCCGCGACGGTGGCCGGCGACGTCGTCGACGCCAGCATCGCCCCGTGCCCGGAGGTCTTCCGCCTTCCCAGGGCCGCGGACGGCACGGTGAGCACCGACGTCGTGATGGTCACTGCCGGCACCGGCGTGGCCCCGTTCCGCGCAGCCGTCGCCGAGGAGGTGCACCTGGGTGGGACCGGCCGCTTGACCCTGTACGTGGGCTGCCGCGCAGAGGCACTCGACTTCCTGCACCGCGACGAGCTCACGGACGCAGCGGCGCGCGGAGTCGTCGACCTGCGCCCGACGTTCTCGCAGGAGCCCGTCGACGGTCTGCGCTACGTGCAGGACCGCCTGCGCGCGGACGGCGGGGACCTGTGGAGCCGCCTGCAGGCCGGTGCTCACATCCGGGTGTGCGGCGCAGCCGACACCGTGGGCGCCGGAACCCGCTCGTTCCTCGTGGACCTGCACCGGGACCACACGGGATCGAGCGTCGAGCAGAGCCGGCAGTGGCTCGAGGACCTGGTCCAGGAAGGCCGTTACGCCGAGGACGTGTGGGCGTCGTGACCACGAACACCGGACACAGCTCCGGCCACAGCCGTGCACCCGAGGACCAGCCGGGGAGGCGGCCGCGGTCCAGCCTCACCCCGCGCGCCGCCCTCTTCCTGGCGATCGCGGTGTTCGCGGAGGTCAGCGCCTCCCTGTCGTTGAAGGCCGCCCTGACGAACCCCTGGTGGTACGGCGTCGTGCCGTTGGGTTACGGCGGCGCCTTCGCCCTCATGGTGCTGGTCCTGCGGACCGGCGCGCCGTTGGGCCTGACCTACGGGATCTGGGGCGCGTCCGGCGTCGGCTTGACCGCAGTCCTGTCGGCGGCGCTGTTCGGAGAACCCTTCAACGTGGTCGTCGCTGCCGGAGTGGTCCTCATCGCTGCAGGCGTCCTGTGCGTGGAACTCGGTTCACGGTCGCACTCCGGAGACGAAGCCGAGGTGCAGGGCTGATGGCGTGGGTGTTCCTGGCGGTGGCCATCATCGCCGAGGTCGCAGCGACCCTGTCCCTGAAGATGGCCGTCACCGGCCGCAAGGCCTGGTACGCCGCTGTTGCAGCGGGATACCTCGTCGCCATCGGACTCCTCTCACTGGCCCTCGACGCCGGGCTGGGCCTGGGGTTGACCTACGGGGCGTGGGCCGCAGCCGGCGTCCTCCTCACGACACTGGCCGGCGCCGTCCTCTTCGCCGAACGCGTCAGCCGCACCTCCGCCGTGGGCATCGCCCTGGTGATCACCGGGATAGCACTCGTCAAGTGGGGAACGAGCTGACCGCCGTCGTCCGGCAACAGGCGTCACGCGTGGGTCGTGCGACGTCGCCGCACACCCGAGGGGAGCGTGTGACTCGCCCACAGGCCCGGGGGTGGTGGAGGCGGGCCCGTTGGCGACTCGCAGTCGAGCGGTCCAAGGGGTGAGGAGCAGCCCCGCCTCGACCGCGGAGGGTTTCACGTGTCCTGCGGTGGGCGAGCGGAACAGACGAGCATCTCCAGGCCGAGCTCGAACGCGCGCGTGGCGACCGGGTCCGCCGGGTCCTCTCCGGCGACGGTCGCGAAGGCGGCGGCGAACCGCGGGACGACGTCCTCCTGCCCGGTGGGGTCGAAGACGACGACGGGCCCCGACATGTCCAGCACGCTGCCGAGGATGAACGACTCGAAGGCGGTCAGGAGCGGCAGGACGTCCCGACTGCTCCAGCCCACCGCCTCCGCGGCCACGGCGAAGTCCTCGTACTGCGCCAGCAGCACCGGCGCCGAGACCCGGTGCGTCATGAGCAGCGGGATCGCGCGGGGGTGGCCGGCGAAGGCGCTGCGGTAGGAGCGGGCCCAGGCGCGCAGACCGTCCTCCCAGGCCAGGGTGCGCAGGGGCTCGGAGTCGATGGCGGCCGAGACCAGGGCCCGCACGTCCTCGACCACGGCCGCGAGGTCGGGCACGTGGTGGTAGAGCGAGGTGGGGTTGACCCCCAGGCGCGCAGCCACTTTCCGGATGCTGGCCCCCTCCGCCCCGTGGCGGTCGACCAGTTCCAGCGCGGTGGCGGCGATGAGCTCGCGGCTGAGCAGCGGCTGCTTCGGTCGGGCGATGACGGGCCTCCAGGTCTCGGCCGCCGAGCCTACGCAAACACCGTCGGCCCACCGCAGACGGCGCGCCCGCAGGGTCTGGTCGAGGGAAACCAAACGGTGTATGTTTTGCGTCGTGGACACAGAGGTCTTCACCGTGGTGGAAGCAGACGTCGAGTCGCTCAGGGCCGCCCTGCAGTCGGGCGCCGTGAGCAGCGTGGAACTGGTGGCGCGCTACCTGAACCGCATCGGCCGGTACGACCGGTCCGGCATCCGGCTCAACTCGGTGCCCGTGCTGAACCCCGGCGCCTTCGCCGAGGCCCGCGCCGCCGACCTGCGCCGCGCCCGCGGTGAGGTCCTCGGCCCCCTGGACGGCATCCCGTACACCGCCAAGGACAGCTACCAGGTGCGCGGGCTGCCCGTCGCCAGCGGCTCCCCCGCGTTCAGGGACCTCATCGCGCAGCAGGACGCCTTCACCATCGCCCGGCTGCGTGCGGCCGGGGCGGTGCTGATCGGCCTGACCACCATGCCGCCCATGGCGGCCGGCGGGATGCAGCGCGGCCTGCACGGACGGGCCGAGTCCCCCTACAACGCCGAGTTCCTCACCTCGGCGTTCGGGTCGGGGTCCTCCAACGGCTCCGGTACCGCCACCGCGGCCAGCTTCGCCGCGTTCGGCCTCGGTGAGGAGACGTGGTCGTCCGGTCGGGCTCCCGCGTCCAACAACGCCCTCGTCGCCTACACCCCGTCCCGCGGGGTCATCTCCGTGCGGGGCAACTGGCCCCTGGTGCCGACGATGGACGTCGTCGTCCCGCACACGCGCAGCGTCGCCGACCTGCGGCACGTCCTGGACGTCGTCGTCGCCGACGACGAGACCACCGAGGGCGACTTCTGGCGCACTCAACCCTGGATCGACCTGCCCGCCCCCTCGCAGGTCCGTCCGCCGTCGTTCGCGCAGGCGGAGGACCTCCCGCTGGCCGGCCTGCGACTGGCCGTCCCGCGCACCTACGTCAACGCCGATCCCACCAGCGCCCACCCGATCCTCACGCGGGACAGCGTGATGGAACTCTGGGGCCGGATGGAGGACGACCTCGTCGCCGCGGGCGCCGAGGTGGTGGTCGTGCCGTTCCCCGTCGTGGAGAACTACGAGGAACTCCACGACGGCGACCAGGGCCTCGTCGCCCGGGGTCTGGTGAGCCGGGAGTTCCTGCGCGACGAGGTCGGCGACCTCTCGGTCTGGGCGATGGACTGCTTCCTGCGCCAGAACGGCGACCCGGCACTGCACCGCTTCGCCGACGTGGACCCCGCGCTCATCTTCCCCGCACCCCCCGGCGCCCTCCCGGACCAGTACGGCGTCCTGCCCTTTGACATCGCCTACGACATCGCCGACTACGTCGCCCGGGCGAAGGAGTGGGAACCGGACTGGCGCGACGTCGCAGGTCTCGAGGACGGCCTGCGCGGTCTGGAACAGGCGCGGCGCGAGGACTTCGACGAATGGCTGCAGGCCGAGGGGTTCGACGCCGTCGTGTTCCCGACGGCCGCCGACGTCGGACCCGCCGACGCCGACGTCGACCCCGCCTCGGCCGAGATCGCGTGGCGCAACGGGGTCTGGGTCTCCAACGGGAACCTCGTGCCCCGCCACCTCGGCATCCCGACCGTCACCGTCCCCCTGGGCACCATGTCCGACACCGGGATGCCGGTGGGCCTCACGATCGCCGGAGCCGCGCACACGGACACCCGGCTCGTGCAGCTGGCCTCCTCCATCGCCGCGCTGCGCGAACGCCGCACACCGCCGCCGCGGACCCCGGCTCTGCCCGACGAAGCGGCCTTCGGCGAACCGCGCCCGGCGGCCGCCGGTGACCTCGCCGTGCGCGTGGACCAGGTGAGCGCGGTCGTGGAGGGCGACGAGACCGTCGTGACGTTCTCCGCCACCGTGACGGGGGGAACCCCGGCCGAGCACTCCGCCCACGTGGACGGCGTCCGTGTCGAGACGCACCTGCAGGACGGTGTCCTGCGCGGCACGACCCGCACACCGGCCGACGCCCACGGCCCGGCCGTCAGTTCCTGGCACGGCCCGTACGGCCCGCTCGTCGTCGTGCTCGTGCGCGACCAGGCCGGCGTGGTGGCCGGCGACCTCGCGACGACGCCGGACGCCCCGCTCTGACGGCTCGCCCACCCCAACGACCGCCCGACAGGAGACACCCCGATGAGCACAGCAGCGACCGGTACGACGACCCCCGACACGACCGGCACGTCGATGCCCGCCGAGTGGGAGCAGCACGCCCTCACCTGGATGGGTTTCCCCCCGCCCAACGAGACGTTCGGCGAGGAGGGCGGGGCCGACCTCGAGCGGGCCCGTGTGGCGTGGAGCCGCGTCGCCGCCGCCGTCGTGGCCCACGAACCCGTGCGCATGCTCGTCCGCCCCGAGGACGTGGGCGCAGCCCGCGAACTGCTCGACCCCCGGGTGCAGCTGGAGCAGGTGGGCCTCGACGACTCCTGGCTCCGGGACACCGGACCGACGTTCGTGCGCGGGCGGGGCGGCCTGCAGGCCGTGGACTGGACGTTCAACGGCTGGGGTGCCCAGAGCTGGGCCGCCTGGGACCAGGACCGGCTGCTGGGCGCGCACGTGGCGTCGCTGGCCGGTGTCCCGGTCGCGTCCTCCCCACTGGTCACCGAAGGCGGGGGTTTCCACGTGGACGGCGACGGCACCGTGCTGCTCACCGAGACCGTCCAGCTCGACCCCGCCCGCAACCCCGGCTGGACGCGCGAACAGGTCGAGGCGGAGGTCCACCGCCACCTCGGCACCACCACGGCGATCTGGTTGCCCCGGGGACTGACCGCCGACTACGGCGAGTTCGGCACCCGCGGGCACGTCGACATCGTGGCGACGTTCTCCCGCCCCGGGGCGGTGCTCGTGCACACGCAGACCGACCCCGGCCACCCCGACCACGAGGTGTCGCAGGAGGTCCTGGAACTGCTGAGGACCGCGACCGACGCCCGGGGCCGCCGCCTGGAGGTGACCGAACTGCTCGCCCCGAAGACCACCGAGGTCGACGGTGAACTGGTCGACTTCTCCTACGTCAACCACTACGTCGCCAACGGCGTGGTCGTCCTCTGCGGCTTCGCCGACGACCGCGACGAGGCTGCGGCGCAGGTCCTCTCGCGCGCCTACCCGGGTCGGGAGGTCGAGCTGGTGGACGCCCGGGACGTGTTCGCCTTCGGCGGCGGCATCCACTGCATCACCCAGCAGCAGCCGGCCTGACAGCTCAGGACCGGGTTCCTCACCCGCCCGTCGCCTCCAGGTGGCGCCGGAGTTCCTCGCGGTCCGGCGGACGAGCACCCGCCCGCCGGCACGTGGAGGAGGCGCTGTGCACGGCAGCCTCGACCACGCTGCGCAGGAGCGGACCGGAGAGGCTGCGCAATCGCGGCCGGGCCTGGACACCGAGCAGGCCGGCGGCGGCGAGGGCGTCGAGCAGGCCGGAGGTGAAGGCGTCACCGGCGCCGACCGTGTCCACGACGGGCACGGTCGGCGCGTCGAGTTTCCACGAGCCCGCTGCCGGTGACGGCCACGGCCCCCGCGGCGCCGCGGGTGACGACCACCAGGGCCGGCCCCGTCCGGAGCCACCTCGTCGCCACGTCGACGTCCGCCTCCCCGGGGAACAGCCAGCGCAGGTCCTCGTCCGACGCCTTGACCACGTCGCCGGCGGCCACGAAGTCCTCGACGAGGGGGACCGCCTGCTCCGGACCGGAGAAGGACACCGGACGGACGTTGGGGTCGTAGCTCGTGCTGGCCACGGCCCGGGCGCTGCGGAGGAGTTCCAGCGCGGTGGCCGCACCCGGCGGAACGGAGGCACCGATCGACCCGGTGTGGACGTGGTCGAGGTCCGCGGGCAGCTGCACCCGGGGCAGCGTGGAGTCGAGGTCGAACTCGTACGTCGCGCGCCCCTCGCCGTCGACCTGCGCACGGGCGACCGACGTGGCGCCGCGGACGAGGGAACCGGGGAAGAGGTCGACGCCGGCCCCGACGAGGTGCTGCTGGAGCACCTCACCCCGTGCGTCGTCGCCGATCCGGCCCAGGAACTGCACCCGGTGTCCCAGTCGGCCGAGCCCGTGGGCGACGTTCAGGGGACTGCCGCCGGGGTGTTCGGCGCTGCGGCCGTCCTCGTGGCGGACCACGTCCACCAACGCCTCGCCGACCACCAGGACGCGGGCACCGCGGTGCGGGGAGGTGTTCACGGGGGCTCCTGGGGTCGGGGATCGGGTCAGGACTGCTCGGCCATGCTCCACATCGACCACAGCGCCGTGCGCATCCGCCGGGGTTGCTGCAGGACGGTGACGACGGCGGAGGCGACGTCGTCGGGGGCCAGGAAACCGTCCTTGACGGGATCTCCCGCCGTCCTCCCGACGCCGTCGGCGAAACCCGTGTTCACCGCCGCCGGGGCGATGGTGCTGACGCGGACGCCGCGCTCCCGCAGTTCCCGGGCCAGCGAGGTCGCCAGACCCACCTGGCCGTGCTTGCTCGCCGCGTACACGGCCTCGTCCCCTCCCCCGGTGCCCAGCCCGGCCACGGAGGCGACCAGGACGACGTCACCACCGGCGTCTTCGTCCGCCGCGCGGTCGTCGAAGTGCTGCACCGCAGCCCGGACCGCCCACACCGTCCCGAGGAGGTTCGTGTCGACGATCGCCTGCAGCACGTCGTCGGGGTAGTCGCAGATGCCGCCGAACACCCCGATGCCTGCGTTGCAGACCACCGAGTCGAGGCGACCGAACCGGTGCACGGCCTCGGCGACGGCCTGGCGGGCCGCGTCCGGGGAACGCACGTCGAGCCGCACGGCGAGGAACTGCTCCGGCGGGTGACCCGAAGCCACCAGCGTCGCCCTGCCGGGGTCGAGGTCGGCCAGCACCACCCGGGCCCCGGCCTCCAGGAGTTGCCGCGCGGTGGCGGCTCCGATGCCTGCCCCCGCGCCGGTCACCAGGACCACCGATCCGGTCAGGTCGCGGCGTTCAGCGGGCACGTGCGGTCTCCTCGTCGAGGTGGGGGTTGCGAGCGGCGGTTCAGGCGCGGCGGAGCACGAGGTCCTCGAACGTGGCGTGCGCGCGTTCGCTGTGCTCGTCGGTCTGGCAGGCGTCGAGGACGTCGGGGTGCGCGGTGAACGCCCTGATCCCGACGGCCAGGGCCTGTTCGACCGCCTGCGGGTTCCGCACGCTGGCGAGCAGAACCTGCGTCGGGCTGTCCCGCAGGGCCGCGTGCATGGCCCCGACGAGTCCGACGGGCGGTTCGCCGGTGCGGTCGGCGATCTGCCCGAAGTAGGGGGCGATCCACGCCGCGCCGACCTGTGCGGACATCGCCGCCTGGGCGACGGTGTTCACCGCGGTGATGAGCGTGGGGACGCCCGCGCGGCGCAGGACCGCGGCGGCGGAGAACCCCGCGCGCGTCGCGGTCAGCTTGACGACGACGCGGTCACCGAGGTCGGTGATGCGCGAGGCGTTGGCCACCATCTCGGACGGGCTGCTCCCCCACGTCTGGAAGAACACCTCCTCCGCACCGGCCGCCACGTAGCGGGAGTACAGCTCGGGGAAGTCGCCGGCGCCGCGGTCGGCGCGGTCGAGGATCGCCGGGTTGGACGTCACACCGCTCACCAGCCCGGCCCGGAGCAGGGCCTCGACCCGCTCGACGTCGGCGCTGTCCGCGTAGAACCTCACGCACTCCTCCAGGCGCTCAGTTGAGCGGGGGTACGCTCAACGGTGAACTGCACTATCGTGCCGCGGGAGTCCTGGTGTCAACGAAACCCGTCGGGAGGAGCCGCGTGGACAGCGCGCTGGAGGCCCTGCGAGCGACCACCGCCGCACGGCGCTACTACGTGGACGGGGCGACCAAGAGCGCGATCGCCGACGAACTGCGGGTGTCTCGGTTCAAGGTGGCGCGCCTCATCGACCGCGCGGTGAAGGACGGCATCATCACCTTCACCGTGCGCGAACCGGCCGGTGTGCAGGTGGAGAGCTCGCTGCGGCTCGCGGCGCACCTGCAGGTCCCCGAGTGCGTGGTCGTGCCCACGGCGGCCGAGGCGCCCGAACGACGACGCGCGGAACTCGGTGCGGCCGCCGCGCGGATCGTCGCCGGCCTCCTCGAGGACGGTCAGCGGCTCGGCATCACGTGGGGACGCACGTTGCGGGCGGTGGTCGACGCCCTGCCGGAACTGCCGAAGGTCGACGTCGTGCAGCTGGTCGGCGGCCTGGCCCAGGAACCCCTCGCCTCCGGCCCCGCCGACCTCGTGCGGGCGGTGGGCTCGCGCACCGCCGGCCGGGCCTGGGTCCTGCACGCCCCTCTCCTCGCCGACACCCCGGGCAGCGCCCGGACCCTGCGGGCCGAGACGTCGATCGCGGCCACCCTCGCCCTGTACGGCGGGACGGACCGCGCCGTCGTCGGCATCGGCTCCTGGCGCGGCGACGGTTCGGGGTTGCGTTCGGCGCTGCCCGCCGCGGTGCAGACCGCCTGCGACGACGCGGGTGTCGTGGCCGACGTCGGAACGACGCTCCTCGCGCAGGACGGCTCGGTCCTCGAGGTTCCCGGGCTGTCGGACCGGGCGATCTCGGTGACCACCGAGGAACTGCGCTCCATCCCCGACGTCACGGCCGTCGCGGTCGGGGAGGACCGTGCGGACGCCGTCCGGGCGGCCTGCCGCAGCGGGATCGTCCACCGCCTGGTCACCGACCACCGGACCGCCGAGGCTCTGCTCGGCTGACGTCCGAGGGCCTTCGACGAGGAGACGTCGCGCCTCCGGAACTGCCCGGGGACGGAGTTCCCGACCTGACGTCGCGCTGCAGTGCGGGACTCGGGGTTGACACGTTCGACTCCGAGTCGCTTGACTGACCACACCATCCAGAGCGGCCGAGAGACTTGGCTCGACGACGCCGCAGCAACCACCGGGTCCCACGGGTTCCGACAGGTGCTTCCGCCAAGACGATGGAGTGCGGAGGACGTCGTGCAGAACGTGAACGGAGCCGCGGAGCGACCGCGGGTCCACCTGGTGCGCCGGCGCCACGTCGACCTCGCTCGGCAGTCGAGCAGCTGCTGTCCGGCCTGACCGGACCCTCACCCCCCACCTGCGCGGCGTCGCCCGCGGGCCTACCCCACCTGCTCACCTCGCTCGCGAGCACGTCCCCCAGGAGCACTGTGCCCACCCGTCGGAGAACCCTGTCCACTGCCGCCGTTGCGGCTTCGGTCCTCTTGAGCGGCTGCGCCGCAACCTCGTCCGGGTCGGAAGGAGTGGGTCGCCGGGTCGATGGGGGGACCGCCGTCTACGCCACGGACCGGGAACCCACCTGCCTCGACCCGCACAACAGCGGGGACATGCCCCAGACCTACATCGCACGGCAGTACCTCGACAGCCTCGTCTCGGCGACCTCCGACGGTCAGGTCGTCCCGTGGCTGGCGGACAGCTGGACGATCTCCCCGGACGGTCTGACGTACGACTTCACCCTGAAGAAGGGTGTCGAATTCACCGACGGCACTCCCTTCGACGCCGCCGCGGTGGTGGCCAACTTCCACCAGATCCTCGACCCCGCGACGCAGTCGTCCACCGACCTGCTGTACCTGACGTCCTACTTCAAGCAGGCCGTGGCCGTCGACGACCACGTCGTCCGCATCGAGCTCCTGCGCCCTTACTCCCCCTTGCTCATCGCTCTGAGCCAGGCGTTCTTCGGCATGGAATCACCCAAGGCCATGGCCCGCGGCCTGGCCCAGAACTGCGTGTCGCCGGTCGGCACCGGACCCTTCGTGGTCAAGCGGTGGAACCGTGCCCGAGACGTGGAGCTCGTCGGGAACGAGAACTACAACTCCGCTCCGGCGAACGCCAAGCACCAGGGACCAGCCTACCTGGAGGGGGTGACCTGGCGGTTCCTCAAGGACAACACCACCCGCTACAGTGCGCTCGCCGGCGGTCAGGTGGACGCCATCTTCAACCTCCCCGCCGAGTCGCAGGAATCGGCGGAGTCCAATCCGGACCTGCAGCTCAGCAGCTTCGTCCACTCCGGTTCCCCCTTCAGCCTCGGTCTGAACACGCGCAGCGACGTCTTCTCCGACGTCCGCGTGCGCAAGGCGTTCGCGCACGCCTCCAACGCCCAGGCCGCCGTGCACAGCGCGTACGGCGGCGTCTACCCGTACGAGGGGAACACCATCTCCAGTGGAACCCCCTCCTACTCCGCAGCCTCGCACGACCCCTACCCCTACGACCCGGCCGAAGCCGGACGCCTCCTCGACGCGGCCGGCTGGACCGGCCGGGACTCCGAGGGGTACCGCACCAAGGACGGCCGGCGGTTGACGGTGCTGCTGCCCTACAACTCCGACAGCGGGGAGACGCCCCCCGGGGACGTCACGATCCTGCAGAACATCCAGGCGGAGGAGAAGCTCGTCGGCATCGAGGTGGACCTCGAACCCCTCGACGGTTCTTCGATGAACTCCGTCTGGGGTGACGAGACCAAGTACGACGCCCTGGGGACCTACTGGAACTCCCCCACCCCGCACGTCATGTACATCCAGTTCTCGCAGGCCACCCTCGACGTCGACAACGGCCAGAACGTGGCCTTCGACGCCGATCCCGCCCTGGACGACGTGCTGCTCAGGGCCAGTGCGACCACCGACCCGGGCACGCAGAAGGTGCTGTACGCCCAGGCGCAGCAGATGGTGGCCGACCACGCCTGGGCGGTCGGCCTCTACCCCGTCCAGACCCGACTCGCTGTGCGCAAGGAGCTGAAGGACGTCTGGATCGAGACGTCCGAGGGCGAACCGGTGCTGCACGACGCCTACCTGACGGAGTGAGACGACGATGAGCACCTCCACCCCGACCCTCGAGGTCCGGCCCGCGGTGGCCCGCCCGTCCGGTCCGCGTCGTGCCGCGGCACGCCGGTGGGCCCTGAAGCTCGCCGGCGCGATCGGCCTCCTGTGGGCTGTCGGCACGATCGTCTTCCTGCTGGGGAACCTGGTCCCGGGGGACCCCGCCGTCGCGGTGCTGGGCGGTGCGTCCCAGCACCCCACCCCGGAGGCGGTCGCAGCCGTCCGAGCGGCCTACGGGTTCGACGACCCGCTGGTCGTGCAGTACCTGCACCACCTCGCCGGGTTGGCACGCTTCGACTTCGGCGAGTCGTACACGTTCAAGCAACCCGTCGTGGAAGTCATCGGCAGCCAGTTCGGCCCGACCCTGGTGCTCACGGTGTCGGCGCTGGTCACGGCCTGGGTCCTGTCCGTCGCGTCGACGCTGCTGACGGCGGGGCGGAGCCGGTGGGCGACGACGGTGGGGTCCGGCGTCGAGGTCGTGGCCGCTGCTCTGCCCCAGTTCTGGCTGGGTCTCGTCCTGCTCGTCGTGGTCGCCGCCAAGCTCCAGTGGCTGCCGGTCATCGACAACGGGGTCGCCGGCCTGGTGCTGCCCACCCTGACCCTCGCGATCCCGCTGGCCGGTTTCCTCGGTCAGGTCACACGGGACTAGTTCGAGAAGGCGCTCGGTGAACCCTTCGTCCTGTCCGCACGGGCCCGTGGCATGTCGGTGGCGGGTGTGCGGTGGCGGCACGTCCTCCGGCACGCGGCGCTGCCCGGCATCAGCCTGTCCGGCTGGGCTCTGGGCTCGCTCATCAGCGGGGCGGTCGTCGTCGAGGCGATCTTCGCCCGGCAGGGGCTCGGTCAGGGCCTGGTCGGGGCCGTGGCGGCGCAGGACCTGCCGCTCGTCACCGGCATCACGTTCGTGGTCGCCCTCGTGTACGTGGTGGCCAACCTGCTGACCGACGCGGCGTTCGTCCTCGTCGACCCCCGTCTGCGTCACGCCCTGGGAGGCACCCGGTGACCACCGTCGAGATCGCGACCGACCCGCAGGCCCACGCCTCCCCGGGGGTGGTCCGCAGGCCACGGTCCTCCTGGCGCTCCCCCGCCCTGCTGCTCGCACTGGCGGTGATCGCGCTGGTCGCGCTGGCGGCCCTCCTCCCGGGTGCCCTCACCCGCCAGGACCCGCTCGTCATCCACCTCGACCAGAGCTTCGCCGCCCCGTCCGCGGAGCACTGGTTCGGCAACGACCAGTCCGGCCGGGACGTCTTCGCCCGTGTCGTGCACGGGACCCGGCAGTCCGTCCTCATCGGCCTCGGCGCCACCGCCCTGGCCATGGCCGGCGCGCTCGTCCTCGGACTGCTGGCCGGCCTCGGGTCGCGGTTCACCGACGGGGCCGTGAACCGCGCGGTCGAGGTCCTGTACGCCTTCCCCGGGCTCCTCCTGGCCCTCGTGCTCATCACCGTCTTCGGGAACGGCGCGCTGACGCAGATCGTCGCCGTGGGGGTGGCGTCCCTGCCGGGGTACACCCGCATGGTCCGCGGTCAGGTGCTCGCGGTGCGGTTTGCGCCGTACGTGCAGGCGGCCCGCACGCTGGGCCACCCGTCGCGGACGATCGTGGCCCGGACGATCCTGCCGAACGCCTTCCGCCCGCTCGTCGCCCTGATCACCCTCGGCGTGGGGCAGGCGATCGTCTGGGCCGCCGCACTGGGCTTCCTCGGCCTGGGCGTCCAACCCCCCGCGCCGGAGTGGGGGGCGATGCTGAACGCCGGCCGCAACTACCTCCAGCAGGCCTGGTGGCTCGACTTCTTCCCCGGTGCGGTCATCATCCTCACCACGCTCGCGGTCACCGTCCTGGGCCGCTTCCTGCAGAACGCCACCCGACCCGGGAGCCCCTCGTGAACCCACTCCACCCCAGCGACCCCCCGCAGCACGATGCCCTCGTGCGGGTCAGGGACCTGTCGGTCTCCTTCGGCGACCGCCAGGTCGTCCACGACGTGTCCTTCGACCTCACGGCGGGTACCTGCGTCGCGATCGTCGGGGAGTCCGGCTCGGGCAAGAGCGTGTCCGCCCGGTCCCTCCTGGGGCTCACCGGACCGGGTTCGACGATCCACGCCGGCGAACTCTCCTTCGCCGGTCGCGACCTGCGGGCGCTGTCCGACCGCGCCTGGCGCAGAGTCCGAGGCCGCGACATCGGCCTGGTCCTGCAGGACGCGCTGGTCTCCCTGGACCCCCTGCGCCGCGTCGGCGACGAGGTCGCCGAACCCCTGCGGCTGCACGGGGTCGGCCGCCGCCGGGAACGGCACGAGCGGGCCGTCGCCCTGCTGGGGGACGTCGGTGTGCCCGAACCCTCGTGGCGCGCCCGGCAGCGGCCGGCGGAACTGTCGGGCGGTCTGCGTCAGCGAGCGCTCATCGCCGCGGGCATCGCGCTGGACCCGCCCGTCCTCATCGCCGACGAACCGACCACCGCGCTGGACGCGACAGTGCAGGCGCAGGTCCTCGACCTGCTCGCCGACGGTGTGGCCCGCGGTCGGAGCCTGCTGCTCATCAGTCACGACCTCGCCGTCGTGGACCGGCTGGCGGACACCGTCCTGGTGCTCCGCGAGGGGAGCGTCGTCGAGTCCGGCCCGACGGCGCAGGTGCTGGGTGACCCCCGGCACGAGTACACCCGCCGGCTCATCGCGGCCGTACCCTCCGCGCAGTCGCGCGGGGAGAGGTTGTCCTCCCCGGCGGGCCCGGGGACGACGGCGGTGCCGCGTCCGCGGACCTCCGTCCTCCCGGCGCCGGTGGACGACACCCCTGCGCTGCTGCGGGTGTCCTCGGTCTCGAAGCACTACCGAGGCCCCGACGGCGTGACGCGCACCGTTCTCGACGACGTGTCGTTCGACGTCCGTCGCGGCGAGACCGTCGGCATCGTCGGGGAGTCGGGGTCCGGCAAGAGCACAGCCGCGGCGATCGCACTGGCCCTGGTGGAACCCGACGGGGGTGCCGTGGAGTTCGCCGGGCTCCCCTGGACGGGAGTCACCGAGAAGCAGCGCCGACCGCGGCGTCGTCGCCTCGGCTACGTCCACCAGGACCCGTTGAGCTCGTTCGACCCCCGCCACGACGTGCGCCGCATCCTTCTGGACGCCGTCGGTCGGGTGGAGGAGGACCCGGCCGGTCGCGTCTCGGAACTCCTCGACCACGTGGGGTTGTCCGCTCGCCACCTCCACGACCACCCGTTGCGGTTGTCGGGTGGGCAGCGGCAGCGGGTGGCCATCGCCCGTGCCCTGGCCACCCGCCCTGACCTGGTGGTCTGCGACGAACCCGTCTCCGCCCTCGACGTGTCGATCCAGGCCCAGGTGCTCGACCTCCTGGGGGACCTGCAGGACGAGCTCGGCACGGCGTACCTGTTCATCAGCCACGACCTCGGGGTCGTGCACCACCTCAGCGACCGTGTGCTCGTCGTCCAGGGGGGACGCATCGTGGAGGAGGGCGACGCCGACCAGGTCTTCGAGCAACCCCGGCACCCGTACACGCAGGCACTGCTGGCAGCGGTCCCCCGGATCCGCCGCTCCACCGGCGTCCCGGGAGCCCGCCCGTGAGCCGCCGTGGGCCAGGTGAGCTCGCGGAGGTCCTGGACGGCATCGCCGCCGGCGCGGTCGGGCGGGAGGAGAAGCGGGAACTGCCCTTCGCCGCGGTCGACGCGTTGCGCGAGGCCGGGGTGACCGCGTTGACGGTGCCCACCGAGTTCGGCGGGGGCGGTGCCACGGACGAGGAGCTGTTCGCCGTCCTCGTCGACCTCGCGGCGGCCGACTCCAACCTCCCGCAACTCCTGCGCGCGCACTTCGCCCACGTCGAGGGACTGCGCCTGGACCCCGACCGGCCGGGCACCGCCGACTGGTTCCGGGCCGTGGCCGCCGGCGAGGTGTTCGGCAACGCGACGCACGAGAGGAGCTCGGCCGTCGTGGAGTCGCTGTCGACGCGACTGACGCGCGTCGGGGACGGGTGGCAGCTCGACGGTGTGAAGCACTACACCACCGGGTCGCTCTTCGCGGACTGGATCGCGGTGAGCGCCCAGCGGGAGGGGCCCGACGGGACGACGGTGCCCGTCGGCGTGGTGGTGTCGAGCAGGGCTGCGGGGGTCGACCTGCGCGACGACTGGAACGGTTTCGGTCAACGCCTGACCGGCAGTGGGACGACCCGCTTCGACCGGGTCCGCGTCGACCCCGCCCACGTGGTCGAGCAGCACGGTGACGGGGTCCCCACGCCGATGACGGCCTTCGTGCAGCTCGTCCTGCTGGCCTGCCTCGCCGGCACCGCGCAGGCCGTGGTGCGCGATGCGACGGACTTCGTCCGCACCCGCACCCGTGTGTACCGGCATGGATCCGGGGCGACGGCCGCCCAGGACCCCCTCGTCCTGCACGTCGTGGGGCGGCTCGCCGCGGACGCGGCCGCGTCCCGTGCGCTCGTCCTGGACGCCGCGCGCGCCCTGGACGCCGTGCACGCGGCCACGGGTCCCGAACGCACCGGAGCCGTGGAACAGGCCGAACTGGCCACCGTGCAGGCCCAGGCGGTGGTCGTGGAACTCGTGCTGCGCTCGACGACGGCTCTCTTCGACGTGGGGGGCGCCTCCGCGACCGACCTCGGTCGGCACCTCGACCGGCACTGGCGCAACGCCCGGACCCTCGCCTCGCACAACCCGGTCGCCTACCAGTTGCGGACCGTCGGCGACCACCTCGTCAACGGGTCCGGGCTGACGTACGCCTGGGCGACCGGCGAGGCCGGGAAGGAGATCGCGTGAGCGCCGTGAAGCCGTTGTTGCTGAACCTGTTCGAGATGAACTGCGTCAGCCACATCACGCACGGGTTGTGGCGTTTGCCCGGGAACCGCCGCCACACGTTCGAGGACGTCGAGTACTGGACGACGCTGGCCCGCACCGCCGAGGAGGCGGGGTTCGACGCCGTGTTCCTGGCCGACGTCGTCGGAGCCTACGACGTGTTCCGCGGCGGACCGGAGACCGCTCTGCGGGAGGGACTGCAGATCCCGAGCAACGACCCGCTGCTCGTCGTCCCGGCGATGGCCGTCGTGACCGAGCACCTCGGGTTCGGGGTGACCTTCTCCACCAGCTACGAACCCCCGTTCGCCTTCGCGCGACGCATGAGCACCCTCGACCACCTGACCCGGGGGCGCGTGGGCTGGAACGTCGTGACGTCGTACCTGCCGAACGCGGCCCGGAACTTCGGGCTCGCCGACGAGATCGAGCACGACCACCGCTACGCCATCGCCGACGAGTTCATGGAGGTCGTCTACAAGTTGTGGGAGGGGTCCTGGGACGACGACGCGGTGGTCGCCGACCGCGACCGTGGCGTCTACACCGACCCGACCCGGGTGCGGTACGTGCACCACACCGGCGAGCACTTCCGCGTCGCCGGACCGCACCTGACGTCACCCTCCCCCCAGAGGACGCCGCTGGTGGTGCAGGCCACCGCCTCCCGGGCCGGCATCGAGTTCGCCGGCCGGCACGCCGAGCTCGTCTTCACCGGCGGACCCGACGAGGCGTCGGTGCGACGGACCATCGCCGCGGTGCGGGAGGCAGCCGTCCGGCACGGCCGCCAGGCCGAGGACGTGAAGTTCGTGGTCCAGGCCAGCGTGGTCACGGGCCGCACCGCTGCGGAGGTCGCGGCGAAGGTGGCCGAGCACGAGCGCTTCGACAGCCTCGACGGTCGGCTCGCCCACGCGTCCCTGCCCTTCGACCCCACCGCCCATCCGCGGGACCGGACCGTCGGCGAGGCGCTGGCCGCGGAGGGCAGACTGGACGACCCCGCCACCCGGGGGTTCCCGCTCGAGCAGCGGATCGCGGACTTCCTCGACGCGACGGGCCGCTTCGCCCGGACCTTCTCCGTGGCCGGGGAACCCCACGTCGTCGTGGCGGAGATCGAGCGCTGGCTCGACGACGTCGGCATCGACGGCATCAACCTCACCCAGCACCACAGCTACGGGACCCTGGAGGACTTCGGCGAGTTCGTGGTCCCGCGGTTGCGCGAGCGTGGCCGCCGCCCCGAGGGGTACGTCAAGGGTCAGACGATGCGCGAACGCTTCGGTGGAGCCGGACCGCACCTCCCGCCCGACCACCCAGGCCGCCGGTTCGCCGGCGGGAGGGGTCTTCGAGGACGCACCTGACGCCGGCAGGGGCCCCAGAACGACCTCGGCATGCACGCAGCCCACCACCGCAGCATGATCGCCGGGTGGGACGACGCGTCGGCATCGAGGAGGAGTTCCTGCTGGTCGACGCCGACACGGGCAGGGCTCGTGGCGACGGGCCGGCGGTGGCGCGGGCCGTGGAGGAGCAGACCGAACTGCAGCAGCAGCAGGTCGAGACCGGCACCGCTCCGCACACGGACCTGCGGGAGGCGGCCTCCGACCTCCTCGGACGCCGCGCCCGCACCGCTGCGGCCGCCCGGGAGCGGGGGGCCCGGCTGCTCGCCCTGGCGACCCACCCGCTGCCGACGGCGTCCGCCACCACCCGCGGCGAGCGCTACCAGCGCCTGGAGGACCACTACGGGTTGCTGGTCCGCGAACAGCTGACGTGCGGGTGCCACGTCCACGTCGAGGTCCCCGACCGGGGCGAGGCCGCCGCCGTCCTGGACCGCCTGCGGCCCTGGACGTCCGTGCTGCTGGCCCTGTCGTCCAACTCCCCGTTCTGGCAGGGCGCCGACAGCGGGTACGCCTCGTACCGCACCCAGGTCTGGTACCGCTGGCCGACGGCCGGACCGACCGAACCGTTCGGGGACGCGGCCGGCTACGACCGGGCCACGGCGCGGTTGCTGGCCACGGGCGTCCCCCTCGACGCGGGGCAGTTCTACTTCGACGCCCGCATCTCGGCGACGCACCCCACGGTGGAGGTCCGCGTCGCCGACGTCTGCCTGCTGGCCCGCGACGCGGTGCTCCTCGCCGCCCTCACCCGGGGACTCGTGGAGACCGCGGCCCGCGAGGCGGCGGACGGCCTCCCGGTGCCCGACGTCTCCGTCGCCGCCCTGCGCGCGGCGTCCTGGCGTGCCGCGCACGACGGGACCGGCGGCGAGCTCGTCTCCCCCACCTCCGGCCGGCCGGAACCCGCCGACGCGGTGCTGACCGCCCTGGTGGACCACGTGCGTCCCGCCCTGCTCGACGCCGGGGACGAGGAGCTGGTGTTGACCGGGCTGGCGGACGTCCGCCGCCGCGGCACGGGCGCGGACTGGCAGCGCGCCACGGCGGCCCGGTCGGGGGTGGACGCCGTGGCGCGCGAGGCCGCCGAGGCGACCCTGCGGTCCTGAACCGTCAGACGCGCCGCTTGAGACTGCCCTTGAGGTCCGGGACGTCCGCGAGCAGGCGCTTGGTGTAGTCCGCCTGCGGCGCGAAGATCACCTCGTCCGTGCTGCCGCGTTCCACGACCTTCCCGTGCTCCATGACCGCGACGCGGTCGGCCAGGTAGCAGGCCTGCCCGATGTCGTGGGTGATGAACAGCACCGTCAGCCCGAGGTCGTCCTTCAGGTCGTGCAGGACGTTGAGGACGTTCACGCGCAGCGTGGCGTCGAGCATGCTCGTCGCCTCGTCGGCCAGCAGGACCTTGGGCCGCATCATGAGCGCACGAGCCAGCATGACGCGCTGCCGCTGACCACCCGACAACTGGTGCGGGTACTTGTGCAACGTGTCGGCCGGGGTGAGCCCGACGTAGCCCAGGCACTCCTCGATGAGGGCGTCCGCCTCGTCCCGCCCGACCGAGGCCAGCGCCAGGCTGCGCCGCAGCAGGCCGCCGACGGCGAAGAACTGGTTGAACGAGGCGAACGGGTCCTGGAAGACCGCCTGCACCTCGCTCCAGTACGACCGCAACTGCTTGCCCCGCAGGTTCGTCACGTCCTGCCCGCGGAAGGAGATCGCGCCGGAGGTCACCGGCATGAGCCGCAGCAGCATCCGCGCGAGGGTCGACTTGCCGGAACCGGACTCCCCCACGACGGCCAGCACGTTGCCGGCCGGGAAGTCCAGGGAGACCCGGTCCACGGCCACGACCTTCGACCCGGCAACGTGGAACTCCTTCACGACGTCCCGGCAGGCGAGCACGCTGTCGGTCGCCGTCGCAGCGGCCGGTCCGGTGGTTCCCGTCGTCATCGCAGACCTCCCTCGGTCGGCTGCGGGCGGGTCCGGCGGTCCCGGCCCCGTGCCCGCGTCTCCTCCGTCGGGTCCAGCACCGACGACAGCAACTTCTTCGTGTACGGGTGCTGCGGGTCGTGGACGAGCTGTTCCGTGGGGCCCGTCTCGACGATCTTCCCCGCGTTCATGATGGCGAGCTTGTCCGACACCTGGGACAGCACGGGCAGGTCGTGCGTGACGAACACGACCCCCGACATGATGCGCTGCTCGACCATCGCCAGGAGCATCTCGACCAGCATCCGCTGGCTCGACACGTCCAGGGCGGACGTCGGTTCGTCGGCGATGAGCAGCCGGGGGTTCAGCAGGGTCGAGACGACCGTGATGACGCGCTGCTTCATCCCGCCGGACAACTGGTGCGGGTAGGAGTCGAGCACGCGGACCGGCATCTCCAGCATCTTCAGCCGGTCCCGGGCCAGGTCCAGCGCCTGGTCCCGCGTCACGGACCGGTCGTGCGCCCGCATGACGTCGTGCACGAGGTTGCGCACGCGCAGGGTCGGGCTGATGGCGTTCATCGCCCCCTGCGGCAGCATCGAGACCACGCCGCCGCGGTACTTCCGCTGCCGCTTCAGGTCCTGGTCGCCGCGCAGCGTCGTCAGGTCGATCTGCTCGCCGTCGATCTCGAGCGTGCCCTCCACGACGTACAGCGGGGGGTTGGCGATCATGGCCAAGGAGTTGCCCAGGGTGGTCTTGCCGCACCCCGACTCCCCCGCGAGGCCGAGGATCTCCCCCTCGCCGAGTTCCAGGGTCACCCCGTCCACCGCGGTGAAGTCCCGGTCCCCGCCGCCGTAGACGGCCCGCACGCCGACCGCGCGGGCGAGCAGCGTCGACGTGCCCGTCCCCGTCCCCGTGCCTGACGTCGGTGCCCCGGACGCTCCGGTGGTGCTCACGACCGTCCCCCTTCGTGCGCCGTCCTGGCCCGGCCGGCGCCCACCCCGGCACGTTCGCCGCCCACGGGTCGCGTGGCCGCGGCCGCCTGCGCCTCGGCGAGGCGGCGGGCCTGCGTCTGCTTCATCTGCTTGCGCTTGCCGCGGCGCAGCCGCGGGTTGAACACCTCGTCGAGGCTGGCCTGCAGCAGCAGGAACCCGAAGGAGACGAGGGTCAGGACGATGGTCGGCGGCAGGAACGCCCACCAGGCGCCGCTGGCGACGGCTTGGAAGGCCAGCGCCCAGTGCAGCTGGGTCCCGAGGGAGTCCGCACCCGCCGGCCCGAGCCCCAGCATCGACAGCGCCGCTTCGGCGAGGATCGCCCCGGAGACCTGCAGCACGAACGCCATGACCGCGTAGGACAGGATGTACGGCAGCACGTCGCGGACGAGGATGCCGCCGAGGCGCGCCCCGGACAGCCGGGCCACGTCGATGTGCTCGCGGGTGGCGACCGAACTGGCCTGGGCGCGGACGGCGCGAGCCGTCCAGGGCCAGGACGTGATGCCGATGACCACCGCGAGGGACCACATGGTGCTCTTGGGCAGGGAGATCGAGATGAGGATCAGGACGATGATCGAGGGGATGGCCAGGACCACGTTCGTGATGCCCATGAGCAGTTCCTCGAGCCAGCCGCCGACGTAGCCCGCGAGGAGCCCGATCGCGACACCGATGGTCGTCGCGATGATGCCGGCGACCAGCCCGATGACGAGCGAGGTGCGGGTACCGGCCATGAGGACGGCGAGGACGTCGTGCCCGAAGTTGTCGGTGCCGAACAGCAGGCCGTTCCCCGGCGGGTCGTACAGCGACCCGACCTTCTCGCTCGACGACGTCGGGTAGAAGTACCCCGCGACCCCGAGCAGCAGGACGAGCACGACGAAGCCGAGGGCGACCCAGAACCGGGCGGAGAAGTTGAGGCTGCGGAACGGGTTGGACCGTGGAGCGGTCGCCTCGTCCGCGGTCGCCACGCTGGAGACGTTCGGTGTGGACATGTCACCTCTCCCCGGAAGCGGCCGCACGGATGCGCGGATCGACGATGCCGTAGACGATCTCGACCAGGAAGTTGGCCGCGAGCACCGCCAGCGTGATGATGAGCGTGATCGCCTGGATCACCGGGTAGTCGTTCTGCGAGATGGCGTTGAAGAGCAGCGTGCCGACCCCCGGGTAGTTGAACACCAGTTCGGTGATGAGCGCGCCGCTGACCAGCGTCCCGATCGACAGGGCCAGCCCCGTGATCTGCGGGAGCATCGCGTTCCGGAAGATGTACCGGGTGATGCGGTTGTCCCCGATGCCCATGGCGCGGCCGTAGTTGACGTAGTCCCCGCCGAGCTCGTAGATCGCCATGGAGCGCATCCCGACGGCCTGGCCGCCGATGAAGACGATGACCAGTGACAGGAACGGCAGCCAGTAGTACTGCAGGGCGTCGGTGACGAAGTCCAGCGAGAACGCCGGGCTGTTGCCGAGGGAGTAGGCCCCGCCGACGGGGAAGATCCCGGCGACGACGGCCAGCCCGTACAGCAGGAGGATGGACAGGCAGTAGTACGGCATGGCCGACAGGAACAGCGAGGACGTGAAGACGCTGCGGTCCCAGTTGCCGCCGCGGAAGGCCGCGACGGCGCCGACGACGTTCCCGAGCACCCAGCCGATCACGATCGCCGGCAGCTGGACCGCGATCGACCACGGCAGGGCCTGCCCGAGCAGCGAGTTCACCGACGTCGGGTAGGACGCGAACGACGTCCCGAGGTCGCCGCTGAAGACCTTGCCGAGGTAGGTGAGGAACTGCTGCCACAGCGGGGCGTTCAACCCGAACTGCTGGACGAACCCCTCGTAGATCTGCTTCTGCTGCTCACCGTTGACGGCCCCGCCCCGGGCCAGGTTGGACACGATGACGTCCACCGGGTTGCCGGGAACGAGCCGCGGGAGCAGGAAGTTCAGGGACACCGCCGCGACGAGCGCGACGACGTACCACACGGTCTTGCGCGCGATGTACTGTCCGAGCTTCACGGCCCGACCTCAGGCTTCGATCTTCTTGATCTTGAAGAGCCAGTCGTTCCCGGCCCCGCGGAACATCGGCGGCGCGTAGTCGTTGGCCTGGGTCGGGAAGTTCGTCCAGTTGCTCGCGTTGAACTCGAAGAACTCGTCCGGCCGGTACATGAGGGGGATGGCCGGCGCCTGCTGGCGGTACATGTCGTCCAGGGCCGTGAGCGCCTGCTTCTTCGACCCGTCGTCCGGCGCCGCCGCGGCCGCCTCCAGGAGGTCGTTCACCTGGTCGTTGGTCCACCGACCGTAGTTGCGGAAGGCCGTCTGCCCCAGCGGGGCGAGCTCGACGTTGCTCATGACGTCGCTGAAGCGCTGCCACGGCGTCGCCGGGTTGGTGCCCGACACGTACCAGCAGCACATGTCGAAGTCGCCGTTCGCCACCGACGTCGTGACCTGCGCCTGCTGGGGGAAGTTCGTGGCGGCGTCGATGCCGATCGCCTTCAGGTTCTTGGCGACGATCTCCAGCGCGGCGTTCCAGTCCGTCCACCCCTGGGGGGTGATGAGCTTCCACGGCCCGAGGCGCTGACCGTCCTTGGCGTAGATCCCGTCCGAGCCCTTGGCGTACCCGGCGTCGGTGAGGGTCTTCTCCGCCTTGGTCGCGTCGAAGGACCAGCCGTCGGCCTTGGCGCGGTCTCCGTCGAACCACTTGTCCTCGGCGCCGCCGGGGATGATGAGCGAAGCCTGCACGTCGGCGGAGTACCCCGACATCGCCGTCTCGGCGATCGAGGCGTAGTCGATGGCGAAGGCGACGGCACGGCGGACCGCCGGATCGGCCAGCGCGCCGCGGGTCGTGTTGAAGATGAACATCGGCATGGAGCCCGGCACGTAGTAGGGCTTGTCCTTGACGTAGGTCCCGACGGGCTTGCCCGACTCCCACATCTTCCAGATCTGCGGGACGAACTGCTGCATGACGTCCAGCTCGCCGTTCTGGAACTTCAAGTTGCCGTCCTCGTTGGACTTGAAGATCGGGTGGATGATCTTCGTGGGGGCCGGCAGGCCGCCGTAGAACTTCTGTCCCCAGTACTTCTCGTTGCGGGCCAGGATGATCTGGGTCTGGTCGGCCTTCTCCAGGGTGTAGGGGCCCGAGCCGAGGAGCTCGGTGGTCTCCCAGCTGGCCAGCTTGTTGCCGGTCTCGGACGCGACCTTCTCGAAGACGGCCTTCGGGAGGATGAACTGGACGGCGAGCTGCTGCAGGATCATGTCCACGTTCTTGCGGTCCTGGTTGATCGCGACCGTGATGGTGTCGCCGCTCGCGGTGATGTCGTCGGCCTCGACCCAGAAGGACGCCACCGTGAGCGTCGGGTCGATCTTCCCCAGCTGGAAGGTGTAGAGGACGTCGTCCGCGGTCAGCGCCGTCCCGTCCGACCACGTGACGCCGTCCTGCAGCGTCAAGGAGACCGACGACGTGCCGTCGACCTTGTAGTCCGCGGCCAGGCCCGGCTTGAGCTCGCCGGAGACGATGTCGAACCGGAGGAGGGTCTCGTAGACGTACTGCGCGACGTTGTTCGCGGCCGGCCACGCCGGGGCCCCCGCGAAGGTGTTGAAGTTCGTGGGCGGGCTGAACTGGAACCCCGCCAGGAACAGCTGGTCGGCCGCGTCGCCCCTGCGCCCGCCGCCGATCTTGCCGTTGTTGCCGATGCCGGGCAGCGTGCTGTCCTTCGTGCCGCCACCGCCACCGCTGCCACCGCCGCAGGCGGCGAGGGCGACCCCACCGGCCGCGACGCTGGAGACGGCGAGGAAGCGGCGGCGCGTGGCGCTGCCCGTGGGTTCGGGTGCGCTGGACGGGGTGGTGGACATGGTGGGTTCCTTCCGAGCGGTCTGGTGGGTCCTGGTGGACGGGGACGGTCGTCGACGGTGACGACGTCTCCGCGGTGGGACTGCGGACGGGCGGTGCGTTCCTGCGGTGTGCGGTGGTTCAGACGGTGCGGGTGGTGGGGTCCCAGTCGGCCGGCAGCAGCTCGGCCGGGGCCACGGTGCTGGTGACCGGCACGAACGCACCCGTCTGGGCGGACTCGGCGATGGAGACCATCGCATCGACCACGTGGTGGGCCAACGCCCCCTGCACCCGGTGCGGACGACCCTCGCGCACCGCGCGGGCCATCTCCAGCACCCCCGTCCCCCGCGTCGACAGCGCCTTGGTCGAGGCGACCGTCTCCCAGTCCTCACCGTCGCGGCGCCGGATCCGCAGGTCCCCGTCGAAGTTGTTCGGGTCCGGCAACGCCAACGTCGCCTCGGTCCCGGTGATCTCCACGAACCCGTGCCGCGGCAACGGGGAGTCGAAGGAGAAGATGCTGCTGGCCGAGGCGCCACCGGCGAACCGCGTCAACGCGCTGACGTGGGTGGGCACCGTCACCTCGAACACCTCCCCGGCCTTGGGCCCGGACCCGATGGTCCGCTGCGCCCGGGACGTCCCGGCCACCGCGGCGACCTGCGTGATCGGCCCGAACGCCTGCACCAGCGTCGTCAGGTAGTACGGGCCGATGTCGAACAACGGCCCGGCCCCGTGCTGGAACAAGAACGCCGGGTTGGGGTGCCAGGACTCCGGCCCCGGGGACTGCATCAACGTCAACGCGCTCAACGGGGTGCCGATGTCCCCGCGCCGCAGCACCGCCAACGCCGTCTGCAACCCCACCCCCAAGAACGTGTCCGGCGCGCAACCCAACCGCACCCCCGCCGCGTCCGCAGCCTCGATGAGCTGGCGACCACCGTCGCGGTCCAGGGCGACCGGCTTCTCCGACCACACGTGCTTGCCCGCGCCGATCGCGGCCAGCGACACCTCCACGTGGGCGGCGGGGATCGTCAGGTTGATGACGATCTCCACCTCCGGGTGCTCCAGGACCGCCTCGATCCCCCCGTGCACCGGCACCGCGTGCTCCCCGGCGCGGGCCTTGGCCGCCTCGGGGAACAGGTCACCGATCGCGTGCACCTGCACGTCGGGGAAGGAGGTCAGGTTCTCCAGGTACGTCCCGGAGATCACCCCCGCCCCGACGATCCCGATCCCCACGGGCCCCGAGCGCTGTTCCGGGGCGCTCACGCCGGCACTCCACTGCTCAGCGCCTTGGTGAGGTTGGTGTAGCTGTCCTGCACGGCGGTGAACATGTCCCCGGTCGTGTCGTCCAGTTCGAGGACCCCCAGCTCGACGTTCCCGCACGCGGCCAGGATCGCGCCGGTGTCGATCGCGCCGGTCCCGAACGCCACCTGCTTGGTGTTGTCGCGCGAGCCGTCGCCGTCCTTCAGGTGCACGGCCTTGACCCGCGACCCCAACCGGTCCAGCAGGTCCGGCACGTCCACCCCACCGACCACGGCCCAGTACGTGTCCACCTCCAACGCGACGGCAGGGTGCAGGTGGTCGGCCAGCACCTCCAACGCCGGCCGGCCGCCGATGCGGGTTTCCAGCTCGAACTCGTGGTTGTGGTAGCCGATGGTGACGCCGGCGTCGGCGGCCCGCTGCGCGGCGGTGTTCAACTCCGCCGCGATCGCCGCGACGTCCTCGGCCGTGGTCCAGCGGGCGCGGTCCACGTGGGGGTCGATGACCAGCGTGGTGCCGGTGGCCGCCGCCGCGGCCAGGACCGCGTCCAGGTCCGCGCCGATCACCGAGGTGTGCGCCGAGGGCGCCGACAACCCGTGCGCGGCCAGCGCCGGCGCCAACGTGGTCGCCGAGGAGGTCAGCCCGAACGGTTCGACCTGGGTGAACCCGATCGCGGCCAGCCGGGCCAGCGTGCCGTCCAGGTCGGCGGCCAACGCCTCCCGCACGGTGTACAGCTGCACCGAGATCCGCGACGCGTCGAGCGCGGTTCCGGGTGGAGTGGGGGCAGTCATGGGTGGAGCGCGTCCTCTCGTCGGTGAGCGGCGTGCAAGGGCGTCGTCCTCGACACCCCTCCGTCCGGCTCGGTCAGCCGAACCGGTTCAGTGGAAGATAGGCGACGAGGCTCTCCAGCGCCAGCCCCCACGCCGCACCGGTTTCGTTGCGATGTGGACACTTTCTACAGAATCTCGGATTCCGGACCGGTGAGCGCTGGTGCGACGGGTGGGAGCATCTCCCTGTGAGCACCCCCCGACGCCCGGCCGGGCCGCGTCTGGTCGCGACCTGCTGGACCACCGCAGGCACCGCCCGACCGCTCGACGTCCCCGAACTCGCCTCGCACACACCGTTCGAGCGGATCGACGCCGTCGCGGACGGCGGGTGGGCCGGACTGGGGTTCGCCCACGACGACCTGGACCTCATGAACCGGACGACGGGTTTCGCCGCGGTCGCCCGGCACGCACGCGACCGCGGACTGGACCACGTGGAGGTGGAACTCGTCACCGACTGGTGGCTCGACCCGTCGCAGTGGCGTCCCCGTTGGAACCTCCTGCTGGACGCCGCTGAGGCGTTCGGCTCCCCCGTCGTCAAGGCCGGGAGCGCGTTCGGCGCTCCGTGGTCCGACCTGTCGTCCCTCGTGGAGCCGTTGCGGCGCTTGGCCGTCGAAGCCGCCGACCGCGGCACGCGGGTGGCCCTGGAACCGCTGCCGTTCGCGGTGGTCGGGTCGGTGCCCGCGGCGGCGGACCTCGTGCGCCGCGTCGACCACTCCGCCGCCGGCCTGACCGTCGACCTCTGGCACGTGGTGCGCGCCGGGACCACGCTGGACGAACTGGCGACGTGCCTCGACGCCGACCGGGTGTTCCAGGTCGAACTCGACGACGCCGACGCCCAGCCTGTGGGCGACCTGTTCGAGGACACGCGCGACCGGCGCCGCTACTGCGGCGAGGGGGACCTCGACGTCGAGGGGTTCGTGCGCGTGCTGCGCGACCTCGGGGTGGACGTGCCGTGGGGGGTGGAGGTCCTGTCGGAGGAGCACCGGCGTGCGGGGCTCGAGGAGGGACTGCGTCGAGCGCGGGACACGGCCCTCGCGGTCCTCGACGCCGCCGGCGCGTAGTCCCCCGAGGTCCCTGCCCGCCCTCAGCCGCGCAGCACCGGCAGCTGCAGGTAGGAGGCGTGCTCCCCGCCGGTGTGGACGACGTGGGTGCCGGCGTTCGCGCCGGTGTACTCCTCGATCCCGGGCATGAGGGTGCCCAGCAGGTTCGCGGAACTGACGACGAACCGCAGCTGCTCGCTGGGCCGGAACACCAGCCCCAGGGGCAGCAGGTCGATCTCCACGTCGACGACCTCCCCCTCGCTCAGCTCCTCGACCCGGTCGAAGCTGTGCGCGGGCACGTCCGGGGTGGACAGCTCCGCGTCCAGGTGACGTGCGGAGACTCGCAGCCGACCGTCGCTCCCCTATGTACTTCAGGATCGTCGCGCCGTGGTCGGTCAGGTCGTGCACCCGCGCGCCGGTGTTCGGGGTCGTGAAGGCGGCCAGCGGGGTCCCGTGCACGTCCAGCTTCTGCACCAGCACGAACAGGTCCATGTCGTCCGCCCCGCGGGCTTCGACCCACAGGTGGGCCTCGGGGTAGCCGACGAGGACGGTCTCGGCCTCGAAACGGGCGGTGAAGGAGACCCGGTCGGGGTTGACCCCCACCACGTACGCCGCCTCCACCGCCGCGGCGGGCACCTGGGTGCTCAGGGCGCGGCGGGCGCCGTCGAGGTAGTACCTCGTGGACACCGCCTCGTCCGGGGGGAACGACCCCGCGGGAACGTCGACCCGGTCCCCACCGGCCAGGTCCAGGACCGAGTAGCGCACCCGCGGGGTCTGCTCCCAGCCGTTGTCGACGCCCTTGAGGTGGTGGTCGAAGAAGCGGCGCAGGTCCTCGACGTTCGCCTCGTCGTAGTAGTCCGGCCACTCCTGGGTGTTGTGGATCCGCAGCCACTTGTCCTGCGAGGCCATCCGCCGCCAGGCGCGGAACGTGCCCGCGGTGTGCAGGGTGTTGGAGTAGGAGCCCCACGACGTCGCGCAGCCGCATCGTCAACAACTGTTGACACTCGGCCCCGCCGTCAAGCATCGTTGACGCATGACCGAGAGCACCGACACCCTCCTCGTGCAGGGCGCGGACGCCGACCCCCGGGTCGGCCTGCGCGCCGTCGCCGCCCTCGCACGGCTCCAGGTCCGCCTCGAGCAGTTGCAGGTCGACCGTGCGCGTTCGCTCGGCTGGTCGTGGGCCGAGATCGCCGCCGAACTGGGCGTGTCGAAGCAGGCGGTCCACAAGAAGCACGCCCGGCGCGACTGACACCCACCCAGGACCCGGAGGTCCCCGTGTTCCAACGCTTCACGTCCGAGGCCCGCGACGCCGTCGTCGCCGCGCAGGAGTGCGCACGACGACTGCGCGCCGACCACATCGGGGCCGAACACCTGCTGCTCGCCCTGCTCGACACGACCGGAGCGGCGCGCGGCGTCCTGGAGGCGGTGGAGGTCGACCGCGACCGGCTGACCGAGGCCGTCCGGAACGCCTCGCACGCCGACGGTGCCCACGACGACGCCGACCACCTGCAGGAGCTGGGGATCGACCTCACCGAGGTCCGCCGGCGCGTCGAGGAGACCTTCGGGTCCGGCGCCCTGGACGTCCCGGCGGTGCGGCGGCGCGGCCTCCTCGACCGGGTGCTCCCGTCCCAGCACCTGCGGTTCGGCCGGGACGCCAAGAAGGCCCTGGAGAACTCCCTGCGAGCCGCCCTCGACCTCGGTGACCGCCACGTCGGGGACGACCACGTCCTGCTGGGGCTGCTCGCCGACCGTCGCGTCGTCGCCGTCCTGGAGTCCGCAGGCACCACCCTCGACCTGCGGGCGGCCCGGTCGCTCGTCCTGCTGGGCCGTCGCCGTTCAGCCTGACGACGGGACGGTCGTCAGGCCGCGGGGAAGGTGTCCGTCGGCTCGGGTCCGTCGCTGCCGGCGGCGTACGTCTCCAACGGCACCTCGTCCGCCCGCCACGCATCGATGACGGGGGCCAGGATGCGCCAGCAGTCCTCCGCGGTGTCCCCGCGGACGGACAGCAGGGGGTCACCGTCGAGGACACCGGCCAGGACCTCCCCGTAGGCGGGCAGCTGCGAGTCGGCCAGGTGCGTCGTGAGCGTGGTCTCCTCGAGGTCGAACGGGCTCCCCTCGGCGTTCACGGCGAGGTCGACGCTGACGGAGTTCGGCTTGAACCCCAGCCGCAGGCGGGTGGGACCCGGGTTCCCGTGCAGACCGGTCAGCAGGTGCGGGACGGGTTTGAACGTGATGACGGCCTCCTTGCGGGCCCGCCCCAGCGCCTTGCCCGACCGCAACCGGAAGGGAACCCCCGCCCACCGCCAGGTGTCGACGTGCAGCACGACCTCGGCCAGCGTCTCCGTCCCGCGGTCGGGGTCGACCCCGTCCTCGGCGGCGTAGTCGGGCAGGTCGCGCTCTCCGATCCGGCCGGCCGTGTACCGGGCGCGCCGGCTCGCCTCGGCGGGCGGCCCCGCGAGCCGGGTCGCCCGCAGCACCTGGGCCTTGCGGTCGCGGAACTCCCGTTCGTCGAGCGCCGCGGGTGCGTCCATGGCGAGCACCGCGAGGACCTGCAGCAGGTGGCTCTGCACCATGTCGACGAGGGCGCCGGCCTTGTCGTAGTAGCGCGCCCGGCCCTCCAGGGCGAGGTCCTCGTCGTAGAAGACGTCGACGCGTTCCACGTGGCCGGCGTTCCACGTCGGCTCGAACAGGCGGTTCGCGAACCGCACGCCCAGGGTCCCCAGCACGGTGGACGTCCCCAGGAAGTGGTCCACCCGGTGGACGTGCTCCTCGGGGACGAGCTGGGCCACGACCTCGTTCAGCTCGTGCGCCGACGCCTCGTCCGACCCGAAGGGCTTCTCCATGACCAGGCGGGTGCTCTCGGGCAGGTCCTTCCCGACGAGGCCGCGGCAGGCGCGGGCCGTCACGGCCGGCGGGAGGGCGAAGTAGACGGCGACGGGCGCCGTGCAGGACTGCAGCAGGTCCAGGAGCGCGTCGGGGTCGGTGACGTCGACCTGCGCGTAGCGGCTCCCGTCGCGCACGGCGTCGGCCGCCGCGGTGTCGCCGTGCTCGTCGAGCCCGGAGAAGGCGCCGGCCACGACCTCGCGCCACCGGTCGTCGTCCCAGTCCTCCGACCCGGCACCGACGAGCTGCAGGGACGACCCGTGCCCGTGGCCGGGGTCCTCGCGGCGGTCCGAGACGAGCAGCCGGGCCAGTCCCGGCAGGAGGAGGCGTGCCGCCAGGTCGCCGCTGGCGCCCAGGACGAGCAGGGTCGCCACCGGGTCACCCCCGTGGTGCCCGTCCTGCCGGGCACCCGATGCCCCGTGCCCGCCCGCCTCGGTCCCACCCGTGGCCGGGTGGTCCCCCGTCGGCCCTGCCTGCGACTGGTCGTCCGCCTGTCCGTCCCCGCGCCCGTTCACGGGGCCACCCTGCCCGCGGCGCGGCGGGTGCGCACGGCGGCGGGCCGGTGCCCGCGGAACTCCCGTGGGACTCCCGGGTGGCACCCGGTGCGCTGTCAGGTGAGGTGCTCGCGCAGGAACTGCACCGTCTCGGTCAGCGCCTCGGCCGCCGCCGCGGGCGAGCCCACCCAGAGGTGGTCCGCCCCCGGCCAGGTGCGGACCCGCACCGGGGCCCCGGCCGTCACGAGAGCCTGTTCCATCCGGGCGACCTGACGGACGGAGACGAAGCGGTCGGCCTCGCCGTGCAGCAGCAGGAACCGCGTCGGACCGGCGGCCGGGTCGACGTGCCGGGCCGGGCTCGCGTCCGCCGTGAGGTCGGGGTCGGCGCTGACGGGACGGCCCAGCAGTCGCGCCTCGCGCGAACCCGCGGCGTCCGGACCCTCGGGGTCACCGCCCCCGTCGGAGGCGACCGTCGCGAGGTCGGTGGGCGCGTACCAGGCGACCACGGCGGTCGGGCGAGGGCCGGTGTCGAGGGGGTCGACCTCCACGGCGACGGCCAGCGCGAGGTGGCCGCCGGCGGACTCCCCCCACAGACCCAGGCGCGACGCGTCGACACCCAGCTCGTCCGCCCTGGCCCGCAGGAACCGGACCGCCGCGCGCACGTCGTCGCGCGGGGCGGGCCACGTCGCCTCGGACGACAACCGGTGGTCCACGGCGGCGACCGCCAGTCCCGCCCGCGCCAGGTCGCCGACGAGGTGCGCGAGCGGGGTGGGCCCCAGCCAGCGGCGGTCGCCGGTGGCCCAGCCCCCGCCGTGCACGAACACCACGACCGGCGGGGGGACCGCGCCGGGAGCGGGCAGGTGCAGGTCGAGTTCGAGTGGCCGGCACCCCGGCGGGGCGGCGAAGGGAACTCCACCCAGGAACCGACCGCCACCGTCGTCCAGGACCGGAGCGGGCAGCGCCCAGTCGAGGACGTCGGGCGGCCGGGGCAGTTCCGGTCGCCCGGTCACCGGCCCTCCTCGTCCCCGGGCACGTCCCAACGGAACCCGAGCATGAGCTCGACGTCCAGCGCGCGGGCCGCGGCGAGCAGCCGCGGGACCTCGGGGACGAACGGGGGTTGCTCGGCCAGGTCGTCGGTGGGTGTCCCCATGGTCTGCGGGAACCGCTCGAACCCCCCGGTGACGACCCCGAGCAGCTGCGCGGCCTCCTCGACGCGGTAGGCGTGCGGCAGACCGGCGGGGACGAACCCGAAGTCCCCGGCCCGCAGCAGGTGGGTGCGGTGCCGGCCGTCCCGGTCGGCGAGGAACAGACGGACGGCACCGTCGAGCACGTGGAACACCTCGTGCGTCCCGGCGTGGGAGTGCGTGGGGATGAGTTCGCCCGACGGGCAGGTGCTCGTGAAGACGCCGAACTGCCCGTCGGTCTCGTCGGCGCTCACGAGGAGGGTGAACAGGTCCCCGAAGAGGTTCGCGTGCTCCCCCTCCCCGCGCCGCAGGACGTACGGTTCCGGCCGGCCCGGCAGCACACCGGACCAGGCCGGGCGGCCGTCGGCGTCACGCAGGTGCTGGAACGACACGGGCACTCCCCCGGCTGTGGTTGCGGGCCGTCGCGACGAGGTCGCGGTAGACGGCGGCGGACGGTTTGGCGGTGCGCTCGAGCGTGGCCCGGTCGACGGCGAACAACCCGAGCTTCGGGCCGTACCCGAAGATCCACTCGAAGTTGTCGAGCAGCGTCCAGTGGCAGTACCCGAGGACGGGCGTCCCCGCCGCGACCTCGTCGGCCAGGAGTTCCAGCGAGGCCGGCAGGAACGCGGCCCGCTCGGTGTCGTCCTCGGTCTGCATCCCGTGCTCGGTGACGAGCACGGGGACGCGGGACACCTCGTGCGCGTACCGGACGGCGCCGGCCAGGGAGGACGGGTCGGCCGAGGAGCCCATGCCGTTGCGCGGCCCCTCGGGAACCACCTCACCGTCGGGTCCGTGCCAGAACACCTCGTAGTTCTGCACGCCGACGAAGTCGTCCTCGCGGGCGACGTGCAACCAGTGGTCGTAGACGGCGGCGCGGCGGGCGTCCCGGTGGGTCTCACCCCCGGGCAGGGCGCGTTCGTCGGCCAGAGCGATCGAGACCCCGACGGGCAGGTCGGAGCGCAGGGCCTTCGCGGCGGACCGCGCGGCCCGGTGCGCCCGGGTCATCGCGTGGCAGAACGCGTCCTGCACGTCGGCGGGCACCACGTTGGAGGAGTAGTAGCGCTCCGTCCCGGCCGCCCGGGCCGCGCTGTCGAGCATGGCCCGCTTGAGCGTCTCGGCCTCCGGCGGCAGCTTCCCGCTCGCTTGCAGCAGCTGCTCGAGGTTGGGTTCGTTGAGCGTGACGGCCGCCTGGAGCCGGTCCCCGATCCGGGCGGTCACCCGGTCCACCTGGTCGGCGAACCGGTCGGCGGCGTCGGGGGCGAGCCAGGAACCCGCGGCGGCGAACCAGTGCGGGGAGGTGAAGTGGTTGTACGTCACGAGGGGTCGCAACCCCCGGACGAGCGCCGCGTCGACGAGGTGGTCGTAGTGGTCGAGCGCCGCCACCGAGACCTCGCCGCGGGCGGGTTCCACCCGGGCCCACTCGACGGAGAACCGGAAGGCGTCGAGCCCGAGACCCGCGGCGAGGTCGAGGTCCGCCTCGACGCGGTCCCAGCTGCCGCAGGCGGGTCCGGAGGGTTCGCGGAACAGCGTCGGTTCGGCGTGCTCGAGGAACCACGTGTCGCTGTGCACGTTGTCGCCCTCGGTCTGGTGGCCGGACGTCGCGACGCCCCAGAGGAAGTCGTCGGGGAAGGGTTGCACGGGAGGCACCTCTCAGGTTCGGGGTTCGTGGTCCTCAGCGGGCGCCGCGGACGAAGGTGATCGCGAGACCGCCCAGCAGGGCCGCCGCCGCCCCGGCGAGGAAGAGCGCGGACCAGTTCCGGTCCGCACCGTGGACACCGAGGGCGATGAGGGCGGGCGCCACCGCGGCGACGAGGGTCTGGGGCAGGTTGTCGGCCACCTTGACGAGACCGAGGTCCTTGGCCGGGTTCTCCGGGTCGGGCAGCACCGTCGTGGCGAGCGCGAGTTCCACGGCGAAGTAGACGCCCTGGCCCAGACCGACGACGGCGCAGGCGAGCAGGTACCCGGGGAAGGTCGTGACGACGGCCGCGAGGACCAGCCCGGCCGTGAAGACGAGGGCCGCGACGACGATGAAGGGCTTGCGCGCTCCGACACGGTCGCTGAGGCGGCCCACGGCCGGCGCCACGAGCAGCGTCACCCCGGCGTTGACGACGACGGTCAGCAGGATCGAACGGCCGAGGTCCGGGGGCGCGACGTGCAGCCGGGCCATGAGGAACAGCGGCTGGTAGATGTTCAGGGCGGCTACGCCCGAGAACACGAGCACCCGGCTCGTGAACACCCAGGCGAAGTCGCGGTGGCGCAGCGGGTTCACCCAGAACATCCCGAGGACCTGGCGCAGGTCCACGCGCGGTCGGGGGTGCGGGTGGCAGCGGTCCGGCACGGCAACGGCCAGCAGCACGAGGCACACCACCGCCAGGCCCGTCGGGAGCGCGACGAGCGGCACGAGGTCCGACCCGAACGGCGAGGTCATCCCCAGACCGGCGAGCGCGCCGAGCGGCGTGCCGAGGCTGACGAGCGCGGCGGCCGGTCCGCGGCGATCGGCGGGCAGTTGGTCGGTGAGCAGCGCCGTGCACGTGATGGTCGCCCCCACGAAGCCCAGCGTGGTCAGCAGCTGGGCCACCACGTAGGTCGGGACGTCGGGGGCCACGACGAGCAGCGCGCCGCCCGCCACGAAAGCGAGTGCGGAGCCGAGCAGGAACGGCCGGCGACGGCCCGCGCGGGACCGGGACCGGTCGCTGAGGGTGCCGACGAGCGGGAGGGCGACGAGCGTGAAGACCCCGGCGATGCCGCTGGAGAGGGAGATCGTCGTCGTCGCGGTGCTCGCGTCGAGCTGGTCGGCCTTGAGCGCCAGCGTCAGCAGCGCCGCCGTCATCTGGGCGGCCCCCGCGCCGACGCAGGCCAGCAGGAGCAGGAGCGAGAACCCGCGCGGGGCGACCGGTCGCGGGGCGGAGAGGGGCACGGAGAGCTGGGAGGGAAGGGTCATGGCTTCCTCGCCGGGGTCGGGGGCCGCCGCAGCGGCCGTGTTCGTCGTCGAACGTCCACCCCGTCGTCGGGGTGGCCCGACCGTACCCCCAAAACATGAAGGTGTCCATGTTTTCGGCTTCGCTACCGTGCGCCCATGGCTGGACCCCGCGGCGAGTACCGCAAGAGCGCTGAACGCCGGGCCCAGATCCTGGAGGCGGCCTCGACCGTCTTCGCGCGCACGGGCTACTCGGCGAGCTCCGTCAACGAGATCGCCCGGGTGGTGGGGATCAGTCAGACCGGGGTCCTGCACCACTTCGCGGGCGGCAAGCCGGCGCTGCTGCAGGCCGTCCTGGAACAGCGCGACGCCCGCGCCGAGGACCGCCTCAGCGGCCGGCACGGCCGGGAGTTCCTCGCCGGCCTCGTCGCCATCTCCCGGGCCCAGGCCGACCAGCGGGGACTCGTGCAGCTCTACCGGCTGCTGGCGGCGGAGGCCACCGACCCGGCCCACCCCGCGCACGAGTACTTCTCGACGCGCTTCCGTCGCATCGCCGACGCCGTCACCCAGGCCTACCGCGAGGTGGCCGACGCCGGGGGTCTGCGCCCGGGCCTCGACCCGCGGACCGCCGCCCTGCGCACCCTCGCCATGACCGAGGGGTTGGAACTGCTGTGGCTGCAGGGGTTCGAGGTGGACATGGCCGGCGACATCGCCGACTTCCTGGACGCCCACCTGACGGACCCGCTGGCCAGGGGCTGATCCCGAGCACGCCGTCGCGCGGCCACGTCAGGAGGGCGAGGGACCGACGACGCCACCCGCACCGGCGCGACGGCCGACCGGTCGCCACGACCTCGTGGCGGTTCCCGGGTCTGAGCCCGTCGGGCCCGGAACCCCTCGGGGTTCCGGGCCCGGAGGTCACACGGTGGGGGTGGGGTAGAGCCCGGACCGCAGGACGAAGGAGCTGTCGGCGCGGCCCAGGTCCGAACCGTCGGCCTTCTGCGCGACCACCTGGAAGTTCTGGTGACGCACCTGCAGCGTGCGGTCGGACCACACCTGGAACGACGACCCCTGGCCCGCGGCGCCGGCCACGACCGCGAACGTGGCGCGGCCGGCGAGACCGGCCGACCCGTCGTTGCGGACGAGACCGAGCGCGCCGCCACCGGCCGGGGCCGTGAGGTAGTACCCCGGCCAGGTGGACGCCTCGAACGAGACGCCCGCACGGTCGGCCAGCCCGGGCCGGGCGATCCACGACGTGTCGGTCTTGACCACTGCTGCACTGCCCGTGCCCGCCTGCCGCAGGTACACCGCGAAGTTCTCGTGCATGACGCGGTACCCCGGGAAGTTCAGGGCCTCGAACCCGAGGGAGCGGCCCGGGGTGGGCGGCAGCGCAGGCGCCGGGACGAGCCCCCCGCGCACGGTGAACGTGCTGTCGGCCCGGCCGAGGTCGGAGGTGTCGGCCTTCTGCGCGAACACCTGGAAGTTCTGGTGCCGCAGCTGCAGGGTCCGGTCGCCCCAGACCTGCAGCGTCGTGCCCTGTCCCGTCGCTCCGGTGACCGCGACGAACGTCGCCCGCGCGGCGAAACCCTTCGTCCCGTCGTTCTCGACGAGGCCCGCCGCTCCCCCGCCGGCGGGCGCGGCCAGGTAGTACCCCGGCCACGTGACCGCCTCGAACGACACCCCGGCGGTGTCGGCCAGACCGGGTCGCACGGCCCAGGACGTGTCGGTCCGGGTCCCGTAGGGGCTTCCGGTCCCCGCCTGCCGCAGGAACACCGCGAAGTTCTCGTGCATGACCCGGTACCCGGCGAAGTTCACCGCCTCGAGCCCGACGGCGGTGTCCACGGTGAGGGGGACCGTGCCCGTGGGGTCGGTGACGGGGTCGCCGTTGCCGACGACCTGCGTCGCGCTGCCGACCGTGACGAGGCCGGGCGCACCGCGGCGGATCGTGAGGACCTGGGCCGCGGACGGCACACCCGCCGCGTCGACGACGGTCAGCAGGTAGTCCCCCGGGGGCAGGACGTCCACCGAGGACGGCAGGGTCGCCGAGACGGTCGAACCGTTCTGGCGGACGGTCAGCGGGACGCGCCGCTGGTCGGTGTTCTCCGAGTGCGTCACGCACCCCGCGCTGATGAGCGAGGCGGCGCCCACCGTGCGGGTGTCGGCCAGGCTGAGGGTGATCGTGCCGCCGTGCGTCGCCGACCCGGCGATGGACGTCAGCACCGGGCGCGAGGCCCACGTGGTCGACCCGTCCGCGGCCCGGGTGAACAGGTACGGCGGGTAGAACAGCTCGGCGTTGAGGTTGTCCTCCGGGCCGGGCACCCCGCCGCCCCCGGTGAACACCGCGCCGCTCGGCATGAGCAGGGCCGTCGAGTGGTAGGTCCGGGTCCGGGCGGCCGCCGCCGCGGGCCGCCAGGTCCCCGAGGCGGGGTTCCAGATCTCGGCCCGCTTGACGGAGTTCGCGTCGCCGCCGGCGGTCCCCACGCGCGTCCCGCCCGAGGCCAGGACGTCGCCGTTCGGCAGGACCGTGAGGTTGTGCCAGTTGCGGTTGTCGGCCATGGGCGACGTGGAGGTGATCTGCGCCGTCGTCCCGTTGACGTCGACGACCGCGGCGGCCGCCGTCGCCGTGGTCCCGTCCTCGTTGAAGGGCTGGCCACCGCCGGAGACGAGGATCTTGCCCGGGGCGTACATCACCTGGGAACCGGAGACGCGGGGGTTGAACGGGAGCGTCCCGATCTTGCGGATGGTGCCGGTGCCGCCGACCGACAGGTTCCACACCTGGTCCCCCGAGGTCCCCACGACCGTCCCACGGGGTCCGTTGAACGCCCGCGGGTACCACCAGCGGTTGTCCTCGGCGCCGAAGGCCATCGTGCTGGCCGCGCCCGTGAGGGACGTCCACGCCCCGGTGCCGGTGCCGATCTCGGGCACGGTCGCGACACCGCTGTCGTCCTGCGGGTTCCGGTAGGCGCCCGTGTTGTAGTAGTTCCCCCCGCCCAGGACGAGGACGCGGCCGTCCGGCAACCGCAGCGACGTCGCGTACCAGCGCTGGTACCGGACGTTCTGCCCCATCGTCTGCTCGTGGGTCACGGGGTCGTACAGCATGGTCATGCTCGAGGAGTTCCCCCCGACCACGAGGAAGCGCCCGTCCGGCAGGACGGCCGGGCCGTTGCAGAAGCTGTTGTAGTCGTGCATCGACGCCGTCTGCGTGTGCGCGGCGCGGGCGAAACCCCCGGCGACGTCCCAGTCGTCGTACGCCGTGCCCCCCTGCGCCGCCGTGTCGACCGGCGTCCCCCACGAGGTGAGGTGGCCGTTGCGGCCCACCGCGACGTGGATCGGGATCACCGGCCACGGCACCTGCGCCCCGAACATGCCGCGCGTCGCGGCGTCCGCGGCGGGCGTGATCCGTCCCACCGCCGGGTCGGAGGGGGTGTTGAGGGCGACCGGCGTGGAACCCACCGTGTACGTCCCGGCGGCCGCCGCGCTCGCGGAACCGGCACCGCGCAGCGCGACGGTGGTGCCCAGGCCGCCGACGAGGACGGCGGCCGCTCCGGCCCGCAGGACGGTGCGGCGGGACGTCGGAGAGGCAGGGATCAGGGCGGTCACGCAGGACTCCTCGGGCGGGACGGAGGTGAGGGGGAGGTGGAGCTCGCGACCTCGCCGGGAGGCACCCGGGGGGCGGTCTCGGCCACCGTAGGAACGCCCGGAACGGAGGGTCAACCGACGTCCCCCGACCGCGCGGTCGGGGTTGCTCCGGGTGGGTCTGCACCCCACCCACCGTCACCGGATCGGGCCCCCGACATTCCGGCACCGGTCCCGGATCTGTTGCCGCGCAACGGGAGCCGATCGGGTGAGACGCGGTCCGGCTGCGGCGGCCGGCCCCGCGACGGCTCAAGCCCGGCACGCTCCTGCCGATGCCTCAGGGGCACCCCTCAGCACCCTCGACCCCCGTGAGGTTCCGGAACCGTGTCCGACACGACCAGCGGCCAGCCCGCCCCCGAGACGCGGGTGCGCGTCGGGCTCCAGGGCATCCACACGGCGGACCGCACCGTCGTGGCCCACGAGCTGCTGTTCCGGGCCCCCGGACGCCACGCCGCCTCCCTGCGGGGCCGGGCCGAGCACGACCACGCGACCGCCCAGGTCATCACCGCGACCTTCGGGGAGTTCGGCGTGGCCGAGCTCGGCGACGGCAAACCCCTGTTCCTCAACACGACCCGCAGCTTCTTCACGGGCGAGCTGCCGCTGCCCTTCAGCCCCGAGGGCGTCGTGCTGGAACTGCTCGAGACGGTCGAGGTCGACCACCACGTCATGGAGGGCGTCCGCCGGCTCAAGGACCGGGGGTTCGCGCTGGCCGTCGACGACTTCGACGGCGAGCTGCACCGCGTCCCGGCCCTGCAGCACGCCGACTACGTCAAGCTCGACCTGGAGGCCAGCGGCGACCGGCTGCCCGCCCTCGTGGACCTCGTGCGCCGCGCGAACCCCCGCGCCCAGCTCGTCGTCGAACGCATCGAGACCGAGGAGCAGTTCGCCCGCTGCGTCGACCTGGGGGTCGAGCTCTTCCAGGGCTACCACCTGCACCGGCCCGACGTGGTGCAGAAGCAGACCCTCGACGCCTCGCACCTGACCTGCGTGCAGCTCATCGCCGCCCTGCACGACCTGCGGACGAGCACCGAGGCCGTCCTCGACCTGCTCGCCCACGACCCCGGCCTGAGCCTGCGCATCCTCAAGACCGTCGGCTCGGCCGCCCACGCACCCCGCCAGGGCGTCACCTCCCTGCACCAGGCGGTCGTCCTGCTCGGCCGCCGGGAGCTGGCGTCCTGGGTGACGCTGGTCCTGGTCGGCGGCACGTCCACGGCGCCGGCCCGGCCGGACACGCTGGGGTGGATCTTCACCCGGGCCGAGGCCTGCCGGGCGCTGGCCCCCGAGGACCCCGACGCCGGGTTCACCGTCGGGCTGCTGTCCGCGGCCGCCGCCGTCCTGGGCGTCGCCCCGGCCGACCTCACGCGCGGGTGCGCCCTCGCCCCCGAGGTGCAGGAGGCGTTGGTCCACCGGCGCGGCCGGCTCGGCGCGGCCATCGAGGCCGTCGTCGCCCACGAGGACACCACCCGGGTCGACGAGGCCCCGGCCGGCGGGGAACCCTCGCCCGACCCCGGCCCGGCCCGCAGCCCGGCACCCAGCCCGGCCCCCGGTCCGGTGGGTCCGGACCTGACGTCCGAGATCTACCTCACGGCGACGCTCGCCGCCCGCACCCGCGTGCGGTCGCTGTCCCGCGTCCCGGCCTGACCGGGACGCGGGACGGCGACGTCCCGCTCCTGCTCAGCCCGCCGTGCGGATGAGCTTCTTGTTGACGAACTCCTCCGCCGCCAGCGTGCCGAGCTCACGGGACGTGCCCGAGCGCTTGATCCCGCCGAAGGGCAGTTCCGGGGAGTCGGCCAGGACGCAGTTGACGAACACCATGCCCGCCTCGATGCGGTCGGCGACGCGCTGCGCCTGCTCGGCGTCGGTCGTCCACACGTAGGACCCCAGGCCGTAGGGGGTGTCGTTGGCCAGCTCCACGGCGGCGTCCTCGCCGCTGACGCGGTGCACGACCGCGACGGGGCCGAACAGTTCCTCGTGGTACGCGTCGTTGTCCGGCGAGACCCCGGTCAGCACCGTCGGGGCGTAGTAGGCGCCGTCGCGCGTGGCGCCCGTGACGACCGTCGCGCCCTGGGCCACGGCCCGGTCGACCTGCTCGGCGAGACGCTCGGCCGCGGCCAGCGACGACAGCGGGCCGAGGTCGGTGTCCTCCGCCGTCGGGTCGCCGGACGTCTGCGCGCCGAACGCGGCCGCCAGCTTCTCCACGAACGCGTCGTACAGGTCGTCCACGACGATGAACCGCTTCGCGGCGTTGCAGGACTGGCCGGTGTTGTCCAGGCGGGCCGCCGCGGCGGCCTCCACGACCGCGTCGAGGTCGTCGGTGGACAGCAGCACGAACGGGTCGGAACCGCCGAGTTCGAGGGCGACCTTCTTCAGGTGCCGGCCCGCGACCTCGGCGACCGCGGCACCCGCGCGCTCGGACCCGGTGAGGGAGACCCCGTGGACGCGGGGGTCACCGATGACGGCGGCCGCCTGGTCGTTGCTGATGCGCACGTCGACGTACACGCCCTCGGGAGCGGCGAGTTCCCGCGCGGCGTCGGTGAAGACCTGCTGGATGAGCTCGGCCGAACGGGGGCACTGGGGGGCGTGCTTGAGCAGGATCGTGTTGCCCACCACGACGTTCGGGCCCACGAACCGGGCGACCTGGTAGTAGGGGAAATTCCACGGCATGATCCCCAGCAGCGGGCCCAGGGAGGCGCGGCGCACGACCGCCGTCCCCTCCCCGCCCAGCAGGTCCACGGGCTGGTCGCGGGTGAGGTCCTCGGCGCGGTCGGCGTAGTACTCGTAGATGTCCGCCGCGAAGTCGACCTCGCCGAGGGCGGCCGCCCGGGGTTTGCCCATCTCGGTGACGATGGCGTCGGCCAGTTCCTCGCGCCGTTCGCGGTGCAGTTCCGCGACGCGACGCACCAGGGCCCCGCGGCCGGCGGCGCTCGTCGTGCGCGACCAGTCGCGGTGGGCGGACGTGGCCGCGACGAGGGCCTGCTCCAGTTCGGCGTCGGTGGTGCTGGGGTAGGTGGCCACGACCTCGCCGGTCGCGGGGTTGGTGATCCGGTACTCCGCCTGGCCCCCGGTCGGCCGGCCGGCCTGATGCTCGCTCACGCGTCGTCCCCTTCGCTGTCGGGCCGCCCCGTCGGGGACGGCGTCGTCTGGGACGGACGGTAGCGCGCGGCTCGCCGCGGCGATCGGCCCCTTGACGAGAGGTTCCCCACAGGGCTGTACTTGAGTGGTTCGTTGAACACGGAGGTGGAGGGTGACGGACCGGCTCGACACCACGTTCGCGGCACTCGCCGACCCCACCCGCCGCGCGCTGCTCGCGCAACTGGCGCGCGGCGAGGCCACCGTCAACGAACTCGCCGCACCGCACCACCTCACGCTGGCCGCCGTCTCCCGGCACCTGACGGTCCTCGAGACCGCCGGGCTGGTGGCCAAGACCCGGCGGGCCCAGTGGCGGTCCTGCCGGCTCGTCGCCGGTCCCCTCCAGGAGGTCGACGACTGGATGGAGGGCTACCGCCGGTTCTTCGCCGACCGGTTCGACCGGCTCGCCGAGCACCTCGCGGACCACTCGACCGACCACCCGAAGGAGACGCCCCCGTGACCGACTCCCCCACCGACCAGTCCGCGGACCTCAGCACCGCCCGCTCGGTCGTCCTCGTCCGCGAGCACCCCGTCCCACCCGAGCGAGTCGTCGCCGCCTGGACGGACCCCGACCAGCTGGCGTGGTTCTCGGGACTGCCTGCGGCGCAGTCCGATCCACACGTCGACCTGCGGGTCGGCGGGTTCTGGTCGGTCCTCCTGCAGGAGGGGCCCGGCGGTCGCACGTACCGGACCGGTGGCCTCTACACCCTCGTCGACCCGCCGCACCGGCTCGAGTTCCACTGGGGCGCCCCCGGAGGGTGGCCCGACCTCGACCCGGCGGCGCCGGGGACGGTGCCCACGGTGCGGCTGCGGTTCTCAGCCGTGCCCGCGGGGACGAGGATGACGGCCACCCTCGAGCTCGGGCCCGACCTCGACGAGGCGCAGGTCGCGCACTGGTTCGGCCTGGGCATCCGCGAGGGCTGGACCACGACCGTCGACCGGATCGAGGACCACCTCCGGGGTGCGGCGGTGCAGTGACCGGACGTCGCGCCCGAAGGAGAACACCAGGGCGGCGAGGGCGGCCGCCAGGAGCGCTCCACCGGCGCGTGGCGGGACGGGCGGGAGCAGCGCGGTGAGGAGGGCCACGGCCTGCGCCACGGCCACGACCTTGCGCGAGTACCGCGGGGCGGGTGTGCGGCGCAGGGGCGCCCAGCACCAGCCCGCGGCGAGGTAGGCGTAGCGCAGGAGGCCGATGACCAGCACCCACGGGCCGTGGGTGAGCGCCGCGACGGCGGAGAGCACGAGCAGGAGCGCGGCGTCGACCTCCATGTCGAGGCGGGCCCCGGCCGCGGTGGCCGTCCCCGTCCGCCGGGCCACGTGCCCGTCGACGCCGTCGAGGACGAGCGCCGGGACCGCCAGGGCGACCAGGAGCCAGGGCCGGGGCCCGAGCACCCCGCTGAGGGCCAGCACGGCGACGGTCGCGCAGCCGCCCACGAGGACCGTGCGGGCCAGGGTGACGCGGTCGGCCGGGCCGCACCAGCGGTCGCGGCGGCGGGCCACGGCCAGCGCGGCGCCCGCCACGAGCGCCACCCCGACCGCCACGGCCGTCCCGTGCTCCAGCGCCACGCCGAAGGACCCCGTGACCGCCGGACCCGCCACGAGGGTCGTGCACAGGAGGGCCGACAGGACCAGCGTCGCCGAGGCGTCGCGGAGCCCCGTCCCGGGCCCGGTGTGCGGGCCGCCGACCGCGGCTGGTCCAGTGCGCATGGTGGGCACACGGTACGTCGGGCCCCCCGGTTCAGCGACCGGGTCGGACCGGCCGGTTCAGAGGGTCCGCAACCGCCTCAGCAGGTCACCGGCGAAGTCGCCCGGGACCTCCAGCAGCACGCGCGTACCGCCGGGGTAGCTGTGCGGGAAACCCTGGTAGAGGTCGCGCAGGTCCGCGATCGTCTGCCCCCGGCCCGGACCGTCGGTGTGGTCGACGACGACTGGGACCCGCGGGGCCGACGTCGCCGTCACGTCACCCGTCGCGACGGCGGCCGCGAGCGGGTCGTGCAGGACCGCGCACGGGCGGCCGAACCGCTGGGCGTAGAACGCGAAGTAGAACTCGAGCATCTGCGCGATCGCCACGGCGCCGGGCGTGCCGACGGCCAGCAGCTCCTGCCGGTGCGACTCCTCGAACACGTGCCGCATCGTCACGTCGAGCCCGACCATCGTGAGGTCGAAACCGGCGGTGAACACGCGGTGCGCCGCGAGCGGGTCGTTCGCGACGTTCGCCTCGGCCAGGGCCGAGACGTTCCCCGGCGCCATCGCGGCGCCCCCCATGACGGTCACGTGCCCGAGGAGTTCCGGCAGCCGCGGTTCCAGGTCGAGGGCCAGGGACAGGTTGGTGAACGGACCGATGGCCAGGAGGTGGAGCCGCCCCGGGTGGGCGCGCGCGGCCTCGACGATCGCCTCGGCACCGCTGCGGCCGGTCGGTCCGCCCGCGGCGCGGGGCAGGTCCACGTCGCCGATCCCGTTGCCGCCGTGCACCTCCGGCGCCCCGCCGGAGTACGGGTGGTCGAGGAAGTCGTGGGCGCCGACGCTGACGGGGACGTCGGGGCGGCCCAGGAGGGCCAGCAGGTCCAGGGTGTTGCGCGCTCCCCCGGCCGCGTCGAGGTTGCCGCTGACGGTCGAGACCCCCACGAGGTCGACACCGGGCGAGGCCACGAGCCAGCCGATCGCCATGGCGTCGTCGATGCCGGTGTCGCAGTCGAGGAAGAAGGGGGTGCTCACCGCGGCAGTCTAGAGCGGGCCGCCGGGCGGCGGCGGACCGTCCCACCCCGTCTGGGGCTGCCCGCACGTCTCGCGGAACACGTACCGCGACACCGGCAGGCGTTCCGAACTCGTCCAGTCGATGACCGGTCGCTGCGCCGTGGGCGGCACGTGGCCGATCCGGTAGACGGCCATGAGCTCGAGGTCGTCGGGCACGGCGAGGAGTTCGACGATGCGTTCCCACGCCCCGGGGACCTCCATGGGGAAGCTGATGAACTGCAGCCCCAGGCCGAGTTCGGTCGTCGTCAGCCAGACGTTCTCCATCGCGGCGCCCATCGAGAACAGCGAGTAGAACGCCGACAGTTCCCCCGGCCGGTACTCGGCGCGGTCGAGCATGACGCCCATCAGCAGCGGGGAACCGGCCACGAGTTCGCGGTTCTGCTCCCCCAGGCGCCGCGGGACGCGCAGGACGTTCATGGCCCACTGCCCCCGCCGGGTGAACACGCTGCGGGTGAACGGGCGCAGCGGCGCGGGCATCCTGTCGAACAGCATGCCGGTGCGGCGTTCGCGCATCTCCTGCGCACTGAAGCGGAAGTACCGCTTGTACCGCTCGAAGAACGTGCCGTTGCCCATGGCCGTCGTCATCGAGGCCCCGCTGATGCGGGCCACCTCCTCGATGGTGGCCCGGGACTCGACCAAGACGAACCGCCAGGGCTGGCTGTTGAGCTGCGACGGTGCGCGGGAGGCGGCCTCGACGAGGCGGCGCTGGTCCTGCGCGCTGACCGGGTCCGGCAGGAACGCGCCGTTGGTGGTCCGCCGGGCGGCGATGGCGTCGCGCAGTTCCATCAGGCGCCCCGCAGGGCGGCGGCGTACGCCGGTGCCGCGGTCAGGGCGATCGCGGGGTGCCAGCGGGAGCGGGCGGAGACCGCGGGGATGGCCAGCAGCGGGGCCGCGACCGGGAGCAGGCGCCAGAACGCGCCGGAGCGGCGGCGGGCGAGGTCGGTGCCGGCGGCCGCCGTGAGGGCGGCCGTGGTGACGAAGACGGCGTGGTGCACCCAGCGGGCCCCGGAGGTGTCCACGACGCGGGCGGCGACGGCCGCGCCGAGCGCGCAGTTGGCCGCGTAGGCCGTCGCCGCGGCCACCAGCAGCGGGGGGCGGGAGGTGCGCACGGGGGCCAGTGGACCACGGCGTCGGTCGCGATCCGGTGGCGGGGACGACGAGGCGCCCGCCCCCGCGGGTGCGGGGACGGGCGCCGGGTCCGGGAGCGGGTCCGAGTGGTGGCGGGTCAGTGCTTGGTGGGGGTGTCCTCCACCGCGCGCTGCGGTTCGTCACCGTCCACCTCGTCGGACCCGGAGTCCGGGGCCGGCCGCTTGAGGCTGAGGACGATCGCCAGGGTGAGGGAGACGACGATGACGCCGAGGCTCACGTAGGTCGGGATGTGCGGGATCGAGGGGCTGATGACCTCGTGCCCGGCCTGGAAGAACAGCTTCACGCCGATGAAGGCGAGGATGAAGGCCAGCGCCTTGCTCAGCAGGTGGAAGCGCTCGAGCAGGCCCGAGAGCATGAAGTACAGGGCGCGCAGACCCAGGATCGCGAAGGCGTTGGACGAGTAGACGATGAACGCCTCGTCCGAGACCGCGAGGACGGCGGGGACACTGTCGACGGCGAAGATCAGGTCGGCGGCCTCGATGGCGGCGACCACCGCGAGCAGCGGGGTGCCGTAGCGCTTGCCGGCCTCCTTGATGAAGAACTTCGTGCCGTGGTACTCGTCCTTCAGCGGGATGACCTTCTTGAGCATGCGGACGCCGATGTTGGTGCTCGGGTCCATGTCGGTGTCGTCGTCCTTCAGCATCTTCCAGGCCGACCACAGCAGGATCGCGCCGAAGACGAAGAGGATGGCGGTGAACCGCTCGACGACGGCCACGCCGACGCCGAGGAAGATGCCGCGGAAGAGCAGGGCGCCGAGGACACCGAGGAACAGCACGCGGTGCTGGTACTCACGGGGCACCTTGAAGTACCCGAAGATCAGCGCGAAGACGAAGAGGTTGTCGACGGACAGGCTCTTCTCGAGCAACCAGGCCGTCGTGTACGCCGTCCCGGCCTCGGCCCCGTAGGCCCAGAAGATGATGCCGCCGAAGACCAGCGCCATCGCGACCCAGACACCGCTCCAGATGGCGGCTTCCTTGAACTGGATGACGTGGGCCCCGCGGTGACCGAGCAGGTCGATCGCCAGCATGACGACGATGACGACGCCGAGCGCCACCCAGGCCCAGAGGGGGACGTTGAGGTCCAGACCCATCGTGTGCTCCCGGAGGTGGAGGTTGCGGGCGGCGGTCGCCGCCCTCCTCCATGGTGGCTGCCGGGTCCTGGCAGTGTCCTGTCGAGAACGCGACGAGTTCGGCGCCGTTGCTTGCCGGGATCCGGCAATCCTGGCCTCCGGGGGCGCTCAGGACGCCTGGCCGGGCCACCCCAGGGCCCGCGCGGCGAGCACGGCGGCCTGCACCCCGAAGCGCTGGGCGGGGCGGGTGGGGTCGGTGCCGGTGAGGTCGCGCACCCGGGCCAGGCGGTACGTGACGGCCCGGACCGACAGGTGCAGGCGCCGCGCCGCCTCGGTCGCGTTGCCCCCGGCGGCGAGGTAGGCCTCGAGCGTCTCCAGGAACGGCTCGATCCCTCCGCGGACACCGCGCAGCCCGCCGAGGGTCGACTCGACGAGGTCGGTGGCGACGTCGCGGTCGCGCAGCAGGACCTCGTAGACGAGCAGGTCGGAGGCGTCGGCCACGGGATCGGTGACGCCCACGCGGTCACCGAGCTCGAGGGCGCGGCGCGCCTGCTCGTAGGACCCCACCACGCCCCCGGCCCCCGGACCCGGCCGTCCGACGCCGGCGCGCCAGCCCGTGCGCTGCGGACTGCCGAGGACGTCGCGCAACCGGTCGAGGACCTCGGCCACGGCGGCGCGGTCGGGGGCGGCGAAGACGAGCACCAGGGCTCCGTCCTTGGTCGCGACCAGCGCGTCGGCGTCGGCCTGCGCTCCCTGCAGCCGGCGTTCGATCGCCGCGACCTTGGGGGTGCCGTCGGTGAAGGGGGCGTCGGCGCGCACGACGCAGACGGCGTGGGGGCCGGTGAGGTCCAGGCCGTAGCGGGGTGCGCGGCGCAGCAGGCCCGGCAGGTCGGAGGTGCCGGCGAGCAGGTCGTCGACGAACTCGCGGCGACGGGACTCCTCGCGGCGAACGAGCTGCCGGCGGGCGATCTGGTACCCCTCGGTGAGGGCCGCGACGGCGTCGTCGGTGGCGCGCAGGACGACCTCGCCGGCCGTCACCACGCCCTCGGGGTCGGCGGCGGCGTCCTGGACGGGGGGCAGGGAGCGCCACAACCGCCAGGCCGCGGACAGGTAGAGGTCCAGCAGGGCGCGCAGCGCGACCCCCGAGGCGGCGGCCTCCTCGCCCACCGCCCGGTAGCGGGCCGTGCGGGCCGTCGACAGCCGGCGTCCGGAGACGACCGCCCGCCAGACGGCGTCGAGGAAGTCGCCGAGCAGGGCCGGGTCGATGCCGCCGGCGTCGCGTGCGGCATCCTGCGCGACGACCTGCAGGACGGCCTCGAGCCGCGTGGCGTCGGGCTGTGCGGGGCGTGGTTCGGGCACCGCCGGATGATGCCAGGAGGCCCCGGAACGCGAGACGGAACGTGACGGGCGGTGGACCGTGCGATACGTGATGCTGGTCACATCGAGCGTCCACACCTACGTGTCGAGCCTCCCGGTGCCGAGGTTCCGGAGGGTAGGGTCCGGCGAGGACGTCACCACAGGACCTCCACCAGACCCGACCGCACCACGACTTCCGCGTGCCCCACGCGTCACCGACAGCCGATCCGGGCGAAGGCCCCCGACCGCTCTGGATGTGCACGACGTGCTCTCCCCCACGGCCCGCACCACCGCTCGACCCGCCCGCCTGCGCGCGGCGCTGCTCATCGCGGCGACCGCTGCCGGGGCCCTGACCACCGGCGTCGTGGTCCCGGCCGCGACGGCCGCCCCCGTCGCCACCCCCGTCGTCGCCCCCGCGGCCGTGCGGGCCGACGAGCCGCCGACGCAGGCCCAGCTCGACGAGGCCCGCCGGCAGGCGGCCGAGTCCGCCGCCAAGCTCGCCCAGGCGCAGGCCGACCTCGCCGCCGCGCAGGGCCGCCTCGACGCGCTGGCCCAGCAGGCCGGCGAGGCGCTGGAGACGTACCAGCAGGCCATGGAGGCCAAGTACGCGGCCGAGAACGAGGAGCAGCTGCAGCGCCAGCGCCTCGCCGAGGCCGAGGCCGCACTGGAGCAGGGCCGCAAGGACCTCGGGCAGTGGGCCTCGCAGACCTACCGCGGCGGCGCGTCCCTGCAGGAGTACTCCGGGTTCGTCACCGTCCTCAAGGGCGGCCCCACCGACGACACCGCCAGCGCGATCGCCTCCGCCAAGCGCATCGGCGACGGCCGCACCAACGCCGTCGAGGCCTTCGACCGGGCCCAGCGCGAGCAGGCCGACGCGACCACCCGCGCCGCCGACGCGGCCGCCGAGGCCACCCGCCAGGCCGAGATCGCCGTCGCCGCCAAGCAGCAGGCCGACACCCTCGTCGCCCAGCAGCGCAGCCAGGTCGACGCCCTCACCGTCCTGCAGGCCGCGGCCTCGGGCACCGCGACGTCCGACTCGGCCCGCGCCGCCACCCTCGCCTCCAACCTCGCCGCCGCCCAGGCGCAGGCCCAGGCCGCCGCGGCCGCCGCCACCGCCGGTGGGTTCGCCGCCGTCGGCGACTGCGAGACGGGCATCAACCTCTCCGGGTTCGCCAACGGGCTCATCCCCCGCAACGCCCTGTGCCCGCTGGCCAGCTCGCCCAACCACGTGCTGCGCTCGGACGCGGCCAACGCGTTCGCGGCCCTCAACCAGGCCTACGCCTCCGAGTTCGGGTCCAACATCGCGATCACCGACTCCTACCGCACCCTGGCCGAGCAGATCGAGGTCAAGGCCCGCAAGCCCGGGCTCGCCGCCAAGCCCGGCACCAGCCGGCACGGCCTGGGCATCGCCGTCGACCTCGGCGGCGGCATCCAGAACGCCACCTCCGCCCAGCACCTGTGGATGGACCGCAACGCCGCCCTCTACGGCTGGATCAACCCGGCCTGGGCCCAGAACCGCGGCGGGCAGTTCGAGCCGTGGCACTGGGAGTTCACGGGCTGATGGTCCCCCGGCCGCCGGCCCGGCACGCCTTCTGCGCCTGGGACGGCCCGATCGCGATGGCCCACCGGGGCTTCTCCGCGGACGGGCCGGCGCGGGGGCTGGAGAACACGCTCCCCGCCTTCGCAGCCGCCGTCGACCTCGGCTTCACCTACCTCGAGACCGACGTGCGGGCCACGGCCGACGGCGTCCTCGTCGCCTTCCACGACGAGCACCTCGACCGCGTCACCGACGGCCGCGGCGACCTGTCCGACCTCACCTGGGAGCAGGTCAGCCGCCTGCGCGTCGCCGGACGCGAGGGCGTCCCCCGTCTCGAGGACGTCCTGGCGGCCTTCCCCGACGCCCGCTTCAACCTCGACGTCAAGACCGAGGCCGCCGTCGCCGGTCTCGGCGACGTGCTGCGCCGCACCCGCGCCCACGGGCGGGTGCTCGTCACCGCCTTCGCCGAAGGCCGCCGCCGCGCCGCCCTCGCCGCCGCCGGGGGACGGGAGGCCACCTCCGCCAGCTCCCTCGGCACCGCCCTGGCCCTGGCCGGCAGCGCCCTGCGCCTGCCCGTCCTGACCCGCTGCGCCCTCGGCCGCGTCGACGCCGTCCAGGTGCCCGTCCGGCAGGGCGGGATCGACGTCGTCTCGGCCCGCTTCGTCGACACCGTCCACCGCGCCGGTGCCCAGGTCCACGTGTGGACCGTCGACGACGCCGCCCAGATCGGCGCCCTGCTCGACCTCGGCGTGGACGGGATCATCACCGACCGCGCCGACGTCCTCAAGGACGTGCTGGTCGCCCGCGGTGAGTGGCGGGCATGATCCTCCGGTGAGCGCCCGGTGAGCACCGTCGACCCGACCCTGCTGCGGGCCCGCCGGTCCTGGTACGTCTACGACTGGGCGAACTCCGCGTTCGTCACCACGACCCAGACGGTCCTGTTCTCGCCCTACCTCACCGTCCTCGCCCGCCGGGCCGCCTGCCCCGAACAGCCCACCGGCTGCACGCGCGACCTGTCCGTCCTGGGCCTGCCCGTCTCCCCCGGCTCCGTCGCCCTCTACACGATCACCCTCGCCACACTGCTGTCCGCCGTCCTGCTGCCCTTCGTCGGGGCCCTCGCCGACCGCACCCGGCACCGGCACCGGCTGCTGGGCGGGTTCGCCTGGGTCGGTGCCGCCGCGGCCACCGCCATGGTCACGATGGGCGGGGACCGCTGGTGGCTCGGTGTCCTGCTCGCCCTCGTCGCCGTCGTGAGCCTGACCTGCTCCCTCGTCGTCAACGACGCGCTGCTGTGCGACGTCTCCGACCCCGACGAGCGGGACGCCGTGTCCTCCCGCGGGTGGGCGGCGGGCTACCTCGGCGGGTTCACCCTCCTCGCGGTCAACCTCCTCGTCGTCTCCAGTCCCGGCACCTTCGGCCTCACCGACGAGTGGGCCGTGCGCGTCTCCCTCGCCTCCGCCGGGCTGTGGTGGGGCCTGTTCACGATCGTCCCGGTCCTCGGCCTGCGCCGGCTGCCCCCGCGCCCCGTCCCGGCGGTGGCGACCACCCAGGGTCCGTTCCGCCAGCTCCTCACCACCCTGCGCGGACTGCGCCACCACCCGCAGGTGCTGCGCTTCCTGCTGGCCTACCTGATCTTCAACGACGGCATCCAGACCGTCATCGCCGCCTCCAGCGTCTACGGGCAGGAGGAGCTCGGCTTCACCTCCGCGCAACTGCTGACCACCGTCCTGCTGGTGCAGGCCGTCGCCTTCGTGGGGGCACTCGCGTTCGGGAGGATCGCCGGCCGGTACGGCGCCCAGCGGACCGTCCTCGGCGGACTCGCGCTCTGGATCGTCGTCGTGCTGAGCGCCTTCGCCGTCCCCCGCGGGGCGTTCGGCACCTGGCTGGCGCTCGCCGTCCTCATCGGCCTCGTCCTCGGCGGGACGCAGGCGCTGTCCCGCTCGCTCTTCAGCCGGCTCGTCCCGCGGGGCGCCGAGGCCGAGTACTTCAGCCTCTACCAGGCGGGGGAACGCGGCACGAGCTGGCTGGGGACGCTGGTCTTCGGCCTCGTCGCGCAGCTGACCGGCTCCTACCGCCCGGCGCTCGTGGCCCTGCTGGCGTTCTTCGTCGTCGGCGCAGTGCTGCTCACCCGGGTGGACGTGGCGGCCGGGGTTCAACAGGCACAGAACGGTACCGATCCAGTACGTTGAGCGACGCCCTCCCCAGGGACACAGCCCCGGCGCGCACACGACCTCCACACTCCGGTCGTGGTGGTCGCGGGAACAGCCGGGGTGGGCACCGCGTTCAACCAACGAGTCTCCTCCACGCCCCCGGATCCCCGGGGGTCGCCGTGCGGAGGAGACGGTGGGGAGGTCACATGAGCGAGCGCAACCTACGAGGGTCCCGCCTCGGAGGCGCCAGCCTCGAGAGCGAAGCGGGCGTGGAGCCGGCCGAGCGCCAGCAGGTCACGTACCACTGCCCGAACGGTCACTCCGTCACGGTGCCCATGTCGCTGGAGGCCGACGTGCCTCCGCTGTGGGAGTGCCGCTGCGGGGCCGAGGCACTGCGGGCCGACACCGACGCTCCGGAGAAGAAGGCCGGCAAGCCGGCGCGCACGCACTGGGACATGCTCCTGGAGCGGCGCACCATCGCCGAGCTCGAGGTGCTGCTGGACGAGAGGCTCGAGCTGCTCCGCAGCCGCGAGCTGATCAAGCGCAGCGCCTGAGCCGAGCACCCAGGAGGCCGGTCCACCCGTCGGGTGGGCCGGCCTCTCTGCGTCCCCAGGGTCGTCCCGGGGTCAGCGGCCGAGTTCGCGGGGGTCCTCGACGACCTCGCCGTCGACCACGTCGCCGGGGACGACGCGTCCGGGGACCGACCCGCCGGCCTCGCGCACGGCCCGTTCGACCCGCTGCCGGACCACGCGCACGAACAGCCGGCGCAGCAACCGGCGCGTCGGCGGGATGATGCACAGCAACCCCAGGACGTCGCTCAGCAGCCCCGGGACGACGAGGAGGGCCCCGCCGAGCCCGGCGAGCACGGCGTTGCCGACGACCCCCGGTTCCTGCCCGGGCACGGGCGCCCCGAACGGCACGGACGCCGTCTGCCGGAACGCGTCCAGGGCCCGGCGGCCCGCCCGCCGCAGCACCAGCAGCCCGCCGAAGGTCTCGGCCAGCAGGAGCACCAGGACCCAGCCGCCCCCGATGACGTGGCCGAGCTGGACGAGCAGCCACACCTCGAGGACGACGAGCAGGACGAACGCGATCGGGACCGCCGCCGTCCAGCGGCGACGTCGCGCGGGCTGCGCGCTCACGCGGCCGGCACCGGGTCGGCCGACCGCTCCGGGGCGGGGGCGCCACCCCGGGGGCGGCGACGGTCACCGCGACGGGCGGTGAGCAGCAGGAGCAGCGCCAGCGCGGTCAGGACCAGCTCCGGAGCGTCCCCGACGCGCGTGGCGAGCGTCTGCGTCGTCCGCAGCGCGACGTCACCGGTGAGCACGTCCGTCGTGAACAGCGACGACTCGTCGTGGGCGACGCCGTCGGGGCTGATGATCGCGCTGACGCCGACGGTGGAGATCTGCACGACCGCCCGGCCCGACTCCACGGCCCGCAGGCGGGACATGGCGAGCTGCTGGACGGCCTCGTCGGAGTAGCCGAACGTCGCGTTGTTGGTCTGCACGACGAGGAACTGCGCCCCGGCGCGGACGGAGTCGCGCACGGTGTCGTCGAAGGCCACCTCGAAGCAGATGACGTCGCCGACCGGCACGCCGTCCATCCGCAGCAGCCCGACGTGGTCACCGTGGACGAAGTCGCGCGAGACGAGGTCGACCTTGTCGCTGAACATCCGGAAGAACGAGCGGTACGGCATGTACTCGCCGAAGGGGGCGGGCCGCTGCTTGACGTAGTGCCGGCTGTCGTCGTCGCGGGCGCCGGTGAGCCCCTGGTCGGGGGTCACGACGAGCCCGGTGTTGGAGACGTACCGGCCCGGGCCGTCGAGGACGGCGCCGACGAGCAGGGGTGCCCGGACGTCGCGGGCGGCCTGGTCGATGACCGCGGCGGCGTCGGGGTTCTCGTACGGGTCGATGTCGCTGGAGTTCTCCGGCCACAGCACCATGTCCGGCTGCCGGACGGTGCCGGCGTCGACGGCGCGGGCCAGCGCCTCCGTGGCGCGGGCGTGGTTGTCCAGGACGGCGCGGCGTTCGGCGTTGAACTCCAGTCCGGCCTCGGGGACGTTGCCCTGCACGGCCGCCACGAACTTCGTGCCGTCCTCGGCCGCGGTGGGACGCGGGACCAGGGCACCGGACGCGGCGACGGCGACGGCGGCCACGGCGAACAGGACCGCGGGTCGCAGCCGGGGCACCCCCCGGGGCGCACCGGCCGGCGCGGGCAGCCGCAGCAGCGCGAGCACGGCCGAGGCGAGGAGGGCACCCGCCAGCGACACGCCGAACGTCACCAGGGGGGAGCCTCCGAGCGCGGCCAGGCCCAGCGTCGGGGCGTCGGCCTGGGAGAAGGCGAGCCGGCCCCACGGGAAGCCCTCGAAGGGGAAGCGGGCCCGGGCGGCCTCCAGGGCGACCCAGCCCGTCGCGACGGCCAGCGGCGCGAGGCGCCAGCGCGCGCGCTGCAGACGGGGCAGGAACGCGCCGAGCACGGCGTAGAAGAGCGCGCAGACGACAGTGAGGGCCGACCACGGCAGCAGACCGACGTACGTCCCGCTCCAGGCGAGGTGGGGGAACATGAAGGCGAGGCCGAAGAGGAGGCCCGCGGCGAACCCCCGCCGCGCCCGCACCCGGTGCGTGGCCAGCGCCAGCAGGGTGACGGCCAGGACGGCGGTGAACCACCAGCCCTCCCGCGACACGGTCCCGGGGAACGCGGCCCAGGCGGCGACCCCTCCGAGGACGGCGAGCAGCAGGCTCAGCGGCAGCCGCGGCGGGGCGGGATCGACCGGGCGGGAAGGCACCACGTGAGGGTAACCGCCACCGTCGGCCGCTGGTTCCCTCCCGGGACCGTCCCCGGGGAGTCCCAGCGGCGGACGGTGGTCACGGCCGAGCCCACGCACCCCTCGGGCCGTCGCGCCCCCCGTCGGCCACGAGGGACGCGCCGTTGTCTAAGGGCGCGCGGACCCGACCACGTCCACACCGGCCGGTCGATCGCCCCGGTCGTCGTCGCAGGTGGTGCGGCTGCGACGGCGGCGGGTCGAGGGCCCGGCCGGCCTTGTCGGTCGTGGACTGCACCCCGAAGCTACCCCGTCGTCCCCTCGTGTCAACCTGCCCGTGACCTGCGCAAACGTCCATCGCGGCAGGTCACAGCGGGGTCACGAGGAGTGATCATCGTCGGCGTTCCCGGCGTGTCGCCCGGCGTGTCGCGGGACCGGTGGTTCGTCCGGTCACTCGTTCCCGTCGTGGACGACGACCCCGTCGACGACGGTCCGCCGGCACACCGGCTCCGGCGCGCCCGGCGACAGGTCGGGCAGGCCCGGCGTGCCCGACCGCGCGTCCGTGCTCCACCCGGACAGCCTCCGGTCGGGCGCCTGCACGAGGAGGTCCTGCACGTCCCAGACGGCGTACGTCGCGGGGGCCCCCGGTCGCAGCACCCCCGGGTGACCGCGACCCGCGAGCCGGTGCCCGCCGCGCGTGTGGGCCAGGAACGCGGCGCGCACGGAGACGGCGTGCTCCTCGCGCGCGGGGAACCCCGCCGCCCGGACCGCCGCCCACGGCGCGAACGGCGTCACCGGGGTGTCGGAGCCGAAGGCCAGGGGGACCCCGGCGGCGGCGAACGCGGCGAGGTCCTGGACGTGCTGCTCCCGCTCGCCGAGCCGCTGCGCGTAGACGCCGCCGGGCCCACCCCAGGTCGCCCCGAACGCCGGCTGGGCGCTGACGGCCGTGCCGAGGCGGGCGAAGGCCTGCACGACGGCCGCGTCGGCGACGACCGCGTGCTCGACCCGGTGCCCGGCCGACGCGACCGCGGGGACGCCGAGGTCGGCCGCCACCGCCTCCAGGGCGGCCACGACGACGTCGAGGGCGGCGTCGCCGATGGCGTGGAAGGCGGCCTGCACCCCCGCGAGCGTGCACGCGTGGAGGTGGTCGGCCACGGCCGTGGCGTCCAGGTGCAGGGATCCGCGCGCACCGGGAGCGTCGGCGTAGTCCGCTCGCAGGGCCGCCGTGCGCGAGCCGAGGGCCCCGTCGACGGTGAGGTCGCCGCCGAGCCCGGCGAGGTCCGCCCCTGCGGCGGCCGCCGCCGCCAGGACCTCGCGGGCCCGCCCGACGGAGTCGACGTGCTCGGCGAGGTACCCCACGACGTGCGGGAGCGGCTCCTCGGAGGCCAACCGCTGCAGCGCCGGCAGGTCACCGGGCGGCGCGAGCCAGCGGCCCGACATCTCGTGCACGGTGCCGATGCCCGCGGCCGCCGCGGCCCTCAGGGCGCTGCGGCGGGCCCGGTCGGCGGCGTCGGGGGTCAGAGCCGCCCAGCGGGCGTCGAGAGCCGCGTGGTGGGCGTCCCCGCGCACCCAGCCGTCCTCGTCCCAACCGGGCAGGTCCCGCAGGCCGGCGGCGTGGGCGAGGGCGGAGCTGACGAGGGCGCTGTGGCCGTCGACGCGGGACAGGACGACGGGGGTGCTGGGAGCCGCGCGGTCCAGCTCGGCCCGCGTCGGCACCGCCGCGGCGCCCCAGCGCGACTCGTCCCAGCCGAACCCGGCCAGCAGCTCACCCGGCACGGCGCGCGCGGCGACGGCGGCCAGCAGCTCCTGCGGCCCCACGACCCCGTGCAGGTCCAGGCCGGTGTGCCGCAGACCGGTCTCGGTGAGGTGGACGTGCGCGTCGACGAACGCCGGGGTGACGAGCCGGCCCTCGAGCTCGACGACCTCGTCGCCGTCGCGGGTCCAGGACGCGGCGGCCTCGTCCGGGCCCACCCACGCGACCGTCGAGCCCTCGACGAGCATGGCCGTCGCGAACGGGTCGGCCGGGGAGTACACCGCCCCGCCCCGGTAGAGCCGACGGGCGGGGGATGCAGAACGGTCCACGTCGGGCAGCGTAGGAGCCGCCCGACGTGGACCGTCGGTCAGGTGCGTCAGGCCGCGGCGGGAGCCGTCGCCTCGCCGGTCATGCCCTCCATGCTCGGCATCTCCTTGACGGTGGAGGGGTCCGGAGCGGACACGTCGACCTTCGAGCCCCAGTCGAAGAAGTCCATCTGGACCTTCAGCGTCGAGCCCTCGACCGTGACGTCCTCGGTCATGCGGACCGGGCGGTCCTTCTCGTCGACGTACAGCGTGAAGGGGATCGACCCGAGCTCGGCGGCGGCCTTCTTGGCCTCCTCCGTCTGCTGCTCGGCCGGGAGCTGCTCGATCGCCTTGGTGGCGTCGATGGTCCCGGAGTAGCCCTTGGCCTGGACGCCGCGGATGTCCTGCGCCGGGAGCTCCTTGACGTCCTCGGCCACGCCCTCGAGCTGCTCGAGCTGCTTGGTCGGGTCCATCTGCGCCGTGTCCAGGCCCGTCGCGCCCATCTGGTCCAGCGGCACCTTCATCCACTGGCCCTCGGCCGTCAGCGGGGCGCCGGACAGGTAGGCCGCACCGTCGACGAAGCGCATCGTGAGCTTGGTCCCGCCGGCCTCGGCCGGCAGGTTCATGGTCATCTCGAAGGCGCCCTTGGTCGAGTCGAAGGACCCGTCCGCGGAGACGTTGCCGACGGCGGCGGCCTGGCCGCTGCCGGTCATCGTCAGGGAGAACTTGGCGCTGCCGGCCTCCTTGGAGTTCTTGGCCGACGCCTTCACGGCCTCGAACGCCGTCAGCTGCGTGGCGGGAGAGGAGGTCGAGGTCCCCTGGGACGGGGTGCCGGAGGCCGAGTCGTCACCGCCGCCGCAGGCCCCGAGGCCGAGCGCGAGGACGACCGCACCGCCGGCCGCCAGCGTCCCGATGCGGCGACGGCGCCGCGAGGTCGGGCGAGTGGTCGAGTGGTCGGTCATGGTGTTCCCCCCTGGTTCGAACTGCCTGACGAGCTGTGGTCGTCCGGGACCACTGTCACAGTCTGCGCCGCCGGACGCCCGTCCGGGTCACCCGTACGGTGCGTCCCCACGGTCCGTCCGGATGACCTCCACACCGGCTCCCCCGCCCTCTGCGAGACTCCCCCGCATGCCCCACCCCGCCGGTCGGCTGATGCTGCTCGACTCCGCGTCCCTGTACTTCCGCGCCTTCCACGGCGTCCCGGACTCGGTGACCGCCCCGGACGGCACTCCCGTCAACGCGGTGCGGGGCTTCCTGGACTCCATCGCCTTCCTCGTCACCACGTGGGGGCCGAGCCGCCTGGTGGCCTGCTGGGACGACGACTGGCGCCCGGCGTTCCGGGTCGAGGCGCTGCCGAGCTACAAGGCGCACCGCGTGGCGCCCGACGGCGGGGAGGACGCCCCGGACCTGCTGCTGCCCCAGGTGGACGTCATCGTCGACGTGCTGGCCGCGCTCGGCATCGCCCGCGTCGGGGCCCCCGGCTACGAGGCCGACGACGTCATGGCCACCCTGGCCACCCGGTGCACCGCCACGAGTGGGGACCCCGTCGACGTCGTCACGGGCGACCGGGACCTGTTCCAGCTGGTCGACGACGCCGCGGGCGTCCGCGTCCTCTACTGCGGCAAGGGCGTCCGCAAGGCCGACGCCGTCACCCAGACGTGGCTGCAGGGCAAGTACGGCGTCGGCACCGGTCAGGGCTACGCCGACATGGCCGTCCTGCGGGGCGACCCCTCCGACGGGCTGCCGGGCGTCAGCGGGATCGGCGAGAAGACGGCGGCGGAGCTCGTCACGCGGTACGGCACCCTCGAGGCGCTCGTGGCGGCCGCGCACGACGACGCCTCGGGACTCTCCCCGGGTCAGCGCAGCAAGCTCCTGGCGGCGCAGGACTACCTCGCCGCCGCTCCCGTCGTCGTCCAGACCGCCCGGGACGTGCCGCTGGGCGACGTCGACGACGCGCTGCCCGCCGCGCCCGCGGACCTGGACCGCCTCGGGGAGCTCGTGCACCGGTGGGGGTTGCAGTCCAGCGTCGAGCGCGTCCTCACCGCCCTCGTCCACGCGCGCGGCTGACGGCCCGGGTCGGACGACCGCGCTCAGGCCTCGGTGAGCGAGGTGTGGGCGACGACCCCGCGGCGGACGACGTCGACGGCGTCGCGGGCGACGGAGCGGACGGCCGGGTCGAGCGAGGCCGAGCCGATCTGGTCGAGGAGGTCGACCAGCTGCTTGCAGCGCCGCACGAAGTCCCCCGCGGCGAGGTCGGCCTCGCGCAGCACCGCGTCGAGGCGGTGCCCGCTGGCCCACCGGTGCACCGCCCACGCCAGGCCGGGGTCCGGTTCGCGCGTCATCGGCACCTTGTGGTGGTCCTCGCGGTCGGTGAGGTCGCTCCACAACCGGTGCGTCGTCGCGATGGCCTGCTCGGTGCGCCGCGGGATCCGGTCCGGGCGCCCGCCCTCGTCGCGGCGGGACTCGTGCACGAGCGTCGACACCGCGGCGGCGAGGTCGGCCGGCGGGAGCCCGGCCCAGGCGCCCTCGCGCAGGCACTGCGCCACGAGGAGGTCGGTCTCGGCGTTGATCCGCCGCAGGGTGCGTCCGGCGTCGGTGACGGCGAGACCGTCCGCCGTGAGGTAGCCGAGCTCGGCCAGCAGGTCGCAGACGCGGTCGAAGGTGCGCGCGATCGTGCCGGTACGCCCCTCGATCTTGCGCTGCAGCCCCTGGGTGTCGCGGCGCAGCTTCTCCTCCCGCACGGCCCAGCGGGCGTGCTCCTCGCGGTCGGAGCAGCCGTGGCACGGGTGCGCGCGGACGGCCTCGCGCAGCCGGACGAGTTCGGCGTCCTCGCCCGACCCCGAACCCTGCCGGCGCCGCGGCGGCGGGTCCCCGCCGCCGGTCTCGGCGAGCGCGTTGCGCAACGAGGACGCGAGGTCGCGACGCTCCTGCGGGGACCGCCAGTTGAAGTTCTTGGGGATGCGGACGCGTGCGACCGGGTCGACGGCGCCCGTGAAGTCGTGGGCGTCGATGGTCCGCACCTGGCGGTCCTGGGACAGGATCCGGGGCGACGGGCCGTCGAACCCCTTGCCCGGCACCAGGTCCAGCACGACGCCGAACGACGAGCGACGGCCGCCGGGCAGCCGGACCACGTCCCCCCGGGAGAGGTTCTCCACGGACGTGCGCGCCTCGGCGCGCCGGGCCGCGGCCCCGGCGCGGGACAGCTCCTTCTCCCGGTCGCTGATGGCCTGCCGCAGCGCGAAGTACTCGCGGAAGTCCCCGAGGTGGCACGTCATGGCCTCGGTGTACCCGGCAAGGGCCTCGGTCTGGTTCTTGATCTGCTGGGCCTGCCCCACGACGGCGCGGTCGGCCTGGAACTGCGCGAAGGACGTCTCGAGGATGTCGCGGGCGCGTTCGCGGCCGACCTGCTCGACGAGGTTGACGGCCATGTTGTACGTCGGGCGGAAGCTGGAGCGCAGCGGGAACGTGCGGCGGGAGGCGAGGCCGGCGACGGCCTCGGGGTCGGTGCTGCCGGACCAGACGACGACGGCGTGCCCCTCGACGTCGATCCCGCGCCGCCCCGCACGGCCGGTGAGCTGGGTGTACTCCCCCGGCGTGACGTCGACGTGGGTCTGCCCGTTCCACTTCACGAGCTTCTCCAGCACGACCGAGCGTGCCGGCATGTTGACGCCGAGCGCGAGGGTCTCGGTGGCGAAGACGGCCTTGACCAGCCCGCGGGCGAAGAGGTGCTCGACGGTCTCCTTGAACACCGGCAGCATCCCCGCGTGGTGCGCGGCCAGCCCGCGTTCGAGCCCCTCGAGCCAGCCCCAGTAGCCCAGCACCGCGAGGTCGGAGCTGGGGATCTCGGCGCAGCGCTCCTCGGCCAGGGCGCGGATCTCCTTGCCCTCCTCCGGTGTCGTGAGCCGCAGCCCCCACGCCACGCACTGCTCGACGGCGGCGTCGCAGCCGGCCCGGCTGAAGATGAAGGTGATCGCCGGCAGCAGCCCCGCCTGGTCCAGCGTGTCGAGGACCTGCGCCCGGGACACGGGGCGCTGGCCACCGCCGGTGCGCAACCCACCGCCGCCGCCACCGCGGGGGGCGGGACGCGCCTGACCGCGGCGCCGGCCGCGGCCGGGGTGCGAGGCGAGGCGGTCGGTGCGGATCTGCTGGCGCGACATGGCCACGAGCTCGGGGTTGACGATCGCGCCGGGCACGAGGGACCCCTCGTCCCCCTCGAGCGGGTCGCCGTCGGGGTCGGTGAACAGGTCGTACAGCCGGTTCCCGACGAGCAGGTGCTGCCACAGGGGGACGGGCCGGTGCTCGGAGACCACCACCTCGGTGTCCCCACGGACGGTGTCCAGCCATGCGCCGAACTCCTCCGCGTTGCTGACGGTCGCCGACAGCGAGGCGACGACGACGTCGGAGGGCAGGTGGATGATCACCTCCTCCCACACGGCCCCGCGGGAGCGGTCGGCGAGGTAGTGGACCTCGTCCATGACGACGTACCCGAGCCCGTCGAGCAGCGAGGACCCGGCGTAGAGCATGTTGCGCAGCACCTCGGTCGTCATGACGACGACGGGCGCCTCGCCGTTGACCGAGTTGTCGCCGGTGAGCAGGCCGACCGCGCCCGAGCCGTGGCGGGCGACGAGTTCGGCGTACTTCTGGTTCGACAGGGCCTTGATGGGCGTCGTGTAGAACGCCTTGCGACCGGTGCGCAGCGCCAGGTGGGCGGCGAACTCCCCCACCACCGTCTTGCCGGCGCCGGTCGGGGCGGCGACGAGGACGCCGCGGCCGGACTCGAGGGCCTGGCACGCCTGCAGCTGGAAGCCGTCGAGGTCGAACCCGAGGGTGCCGGCGAACTGCGCGAGCTCGGTGCGGGACTCCTCGGTGCGACGGCGCGCTGCCGCGTAGCGTTCCGCGGGGCTTGCCATGGTCGCGACAGTACATCGTGGTACCGGCCCCTGCTCACGCCAGGACGGTCAGCGCCCCCGGGACGACCTCGCAGGTCACGGGCGCTGCGCCGAGGGGTTCGCCGTCGGCGTAGGGCCGCGGCCGGACGACCTCGTCGAGGGGTTCGAGCACCACGCGCCGCGCACGGTGCACCCGCACCTCGGGCAGGCCGAGGTGACGGCCCTTGCGAGCCCGCGGGAAGAGCTGCAGCGCCGCCACAGGACTCAGCCGGTCGACGACGACGACGTCCAGCAGGCCGTCGGTGGGGTCGGCGTCGGGCGCCATGAGGATCCCGCCGCCGTAGCAGCGCGTGTTGGCGACCGCGACGAGCAGGGAGTCGAGCTCGTGCGCGACGCCGTCGAGGGTCACCCGCACCGGCAGCCCCCGCACGACGGCGAGCTCGCGCAGCGCGGCGAGGGTGTACCGGGCCGGGCCCTTGGGCCAGCGCCAGACGTTGGCGCGTTCGTTGATGAGGGCGTCCACCCCCGCGGCCAGGATGCTGGCGAACCAGCCCGTCCCGCCGGCGTGCTCGACGCGGACGGCATCGACGCGGCGGTGGGTGCCGGCGTGCAGGGCCCGGGCGACGGACTCCGCGGCGGCGACCGGGTCGCCCAGGGTGAGGTCCAGGCCGCGGGCGATGTCGTTGCCCGTCCCGGCCGGCACGATCCCCAGCGGGGTGCCCGTGCCGGCGACGGCCTCCACGCCCGCGTGGACCAGGCCGTCACCGCCCACGACGACGAGGGCCTCGAACTCGGTCGTGCGCTCGCGCGCGGTGCGGGAGACGTGCTGCAGGTCCGGACCCGACAGGTCCGTGACCTCGTGGCCCAGCGACCGCAGCGTCTGCAGGACCCGAGTCCCCGCGGCACGGCCGTCCCCGCGACCCGCCGTCGGGTTCACGAGGAGGCCGACCCGCCCCCTGGAGCTCACGTGCGTCAGATGGTGCTGGCTTCGTCGTCGGACAGGTTGCCGTAGTCCGGCTCCGGCGAGTTCTTCTGACGCCGGCGGTCGTTCGTGAGACAGATGACCATGGCGGCACCGAAGAGGACCAGCAGCGGCAAGGCCAGGAGCAGCATCGTCGTGATGTCGGACGTCGGCGTCACGAGGGCGGAGAAGAGGAAGCTGAGGAAGACGCTGATGCGCCACTGCTTGAGGATCGCCTTGCCGGACAGCAGGTGGGCGAAGTTCAGACCCACCAGGACGACCGGCATGAGGAAACCGAGGCCGAACGCCAGGATGATCCGCATGACGAACGAGAGGTAGACGTCGGCCCCGATGAGGTTGGCGGCGTCGACGGGCGTGAAGTCGATGAGGAACCGCATCGCGTTCGGGAGGACGCTGTAGGCGATGGCCGCGCCGGCCAGGAACAGCGGCACCGCTGCTCCGATGAATCCGACCGCGTAGCGCTTCTCCTTGCGGGTCAGCCCGGGAGTGATGAACGCCCAGAACTGCCAGAGCCAGAACGGGCTGGACGCGATGACACCGCACCAGATGGCGCCCTTGACCCGCAGGTCGAAGGCCTGCCCGACCTGGGTGAAGTTCAGCGCGACGTTGCTGTAGCCCTTGTCGCTGGCGTAGTCGAGCAGCGGGGCCTGCAAGTACTGGAAGACCCCCTCGAAGGAGCCCCAGCTCTCGTTCCACCCGCCCCAGAGGAACCAACCGGCGATGCTGCCGATCAGCAGGAAGACCGCTGCCTTGGCGACCCGGTTGCGCAGTTCCCTCAGGTGGTCCATGAGGGGCATGCGCCCCTCGGGATCCTTGGGACGGCGACGTCGGACGGTGGGCACGGCCATGGCAGTCGTGGACTCCTGGTGCGGGGGCGGGTCAGGAGGCGCGCGACTGCTGCTCGGCGTTCTTCTGCGCCGCGTCCTCGGCGGCGAGCTTGGCCTCGAGCGCGGTCGGCTCGTTGTCCTTGGTGAAGGTGGGAGCGGCGGCGGTGGTGGTGGGAGCCGTCTTCGTCTCCTCCTTGCCGTCGTTCTTCATCTCCTTGACCTCGGACTTGAAGATGCGCATGGAGCGGCCCAGGCCACGGGCGGCGTCGGGGAGACGCTTGCTGCCGAAGAGCGCGATGATCAGGACGACGAGGATGACGAGCACCCACGGGTGGTCGACGAGGTTGCGGAACATCAGTCCTCCAGTGTCGGTCGTAGCGCGGCCATCGTACGTCGCCCGGGGGCGGACGTGGGACAAGCATGCGCGTCGAGTCCTCCGATCGGCACCGTTCCGTGACGTCCCGGGCGGATTCACGGAGGACTCCCAGGGACGGAACGCCGGGGCCCGGACGCACGAGAGCCGCCCCGCGGACGCTGGGCGCGTCCGCTGGGCGGCTCTTCGAGAGGTGTGGGGGTCGAGCTCAGCGCACCGTGCGCAGGCCGCGGGCGGCCAGCGAGGCGAGGTCGTCGCAGGAGTCGAGGACGAGGGCGAAGTCCAGGACGTCGTCCCAGGCGATGGTCGAGCCGGTGTGCGTCTCCATGGCCTCGGCCGGGATGGTCCAGCGCTCGACGGCGACACCGCCGGAGACGAGCAGCGCCACGACGTCCTCGCCGGCCGGCTTGCGGACCTCGTCCTTGCACTTGGGGCAGCCGAACGCGTAGAAGGAGCGCTCCTTGGCCGAGCACACCACGAGGCGGACCTGCTTGGGCGTGAGCTCGACGTCGCCGCAGCAGGGGCAGGAAGCCTTGATCGTGGTCATGTCGTGCACCTCTCGTTCGTGGTGTTGGTCCGGCGGCGACCCCGCCGTCCGACAACCACTGCTTCGGCACGCTCCGACGATCCCTTGAACGGCGAATCCGACCCAACCTTGACAGTCCGGCCGCTGGTGTGTTGTGCGTTGGGCCAACCCGGTGAGACCAACGTTTCAGGCGTAACGCGCCAGGGCCGTCAACGCTGCGTCACGGACCTCCACGGCCAGCTCGGGCGGGTCGACGACGCGAGCCCCGGCCCCGAGCCGCAGCAGGAGCCGGTGCACCCAGGAGGTGTCCGCGGTCCGCATCCGCACGCGCAGCGCGGCCTCCTCCCAGGCGTCCTCGGGCGCGTCCTCGACGGAGTCGACCGGGTAGTAGTCGACGACCCAGGCCGCCTGCGGCGCGAGGTCGACCGTCACGACGAGGTCGTCGGGGCTGGGCCGGAACAGGTCGCTCGCCACGTCCCGGGACTCGGCCTGCGCGGGCGGGGTCCCGTCGACGTCGAGGACCTCCGCGGCCTCGATGCGGTCGACGCGGAACAGCCGGACGCCCTCGGCGCGGTGGCACCAGGCCTCCAGGTACCAGCGGCCCTCGACGCTGACGAGCCGCATGGGGTCGACGTCGCGTTCAGTGCGCTCGTCACGGCTGGGCACGAGGTAGCTCAGGTGCAGGCGCCGGTGCTCGCGCAGGGCCAGCCGAGCCGTCTCCAGGACGACGGCGCTGGAGGAGTCGCTGACGTCGACGGCGACTGCGCGGGCGACGGTGCGGGCCGCTCCCCCGGCCTCCCCGGTGGCTTCCGACAGCTTGGCCATCGCACCTTCGAGCGCCTCCCGGTCGTGCAGCCCCGGGACCTCGGCCAGCGTCCGCAGCCCCACGAGCAGGGCGACGGCCTCGTCGACGGCCAGCCGCGCGGGCCGGGCGATCGGGTCGGCGTTGGACAGGTAGACGTGCCCGGACTCCCAGCGCGCGTCGATGAGGTCGTCGGGCAGGTGCCCGGGGGTGCCGCAGACGAAGAGCAGCTCGAGGTCGTGGACGAGGTCGTCCGGCGTGATCCCGAAGTGCTCGGCGGCCTCGTCCACGGGGATGCCCTGGTGGGTCAGCAGGTACGGGACCATCGCCAGGAGCCGCGACAGCCGCTCGGTGGAGGCGTTGCCGGTCACGCGCGCACCCCCGCCGCTCCCCGCAGCCGGCGCAGGACGGCCTCGCGCAGGTCGTCCGGCTCGAGCACGACGACGTCGGCCCCGTAGGCGGCGAGCTCGTCGGCGGCCACCTCCACGTCGCTGACGTCGAGCACCACGAGGTCCTCCGCCTCCGAGCGGGCTTCGACCGACCGCGCGCGACGCCGGACGGCGAGCCCGGCACCGGAGCGGACGAGGAGCTGCGCCTGCCGGGTCTGCACCGGGCCGACGCTGCGGCCGACGACCTCGCGCGGGTCGATGCCGTCCGGGACCTCGTAGGAGCCGGGGCGGCCGATGCGCTTGACCGCCGAGGCCACGCGGGAGAGCCGGAAGACGCGGGTGGCCTGCCGGTCGCGGTCGTGCCCGACGAGGTACCAGCGCCCGTGCCACGACACGATCGCCCACGGTTCGACGTGCCGGACGGCCGGTTCACCGCCGGCGCGGCGGTAGGTGAACTGCACGGGGGTGCGGTCGCGCGTCGCGGCGTAGAGGGGGTCGAAGGCCGGTTCGGCCGTCCGCACGCGCGGTTCGACGCCGATGAGGGAGCTCTCGTCCGGTTCGACGCCGAGGCTGCGCAGCTTCACGAGGGCCCGGGTGGCGGGCCCGGCGAGGCTGGCCTGCTGCCAGACGCGGCTGGCCAGCGACAGGACGGCCAGCTCACCCGGGGTGAAGCGGATCTCGGGCAGCGCGTAGGCCTCCCGGTCGATCCGGTAGCCGGCCTCGTCCTCGAAGAAGGCGTCCTCCCCACCGGTCTCCAGCGGGACGCCGAGCTCGCGAAGGTCCTCCTTGTCGCGCTCGAACATCCGCTCGAAGGCGACGGTGGTGGCGCAGTCGGCGTACTGCGGGACGGCGGTGCGGATCTGCTCCTTCGTCAGCCAGCGGCGGGTGGCCGACAGGGCGATGACGAGGTTGAGCAGCCGCTCGGTGCGCCGGGCACCGCGGGCGGCGGCCGCCGCTCCACCGGGCTGCGCACCGACTGCCGGAGAGCCACCGGAGATCTGCGTCATGGTGTCGTGGACGCTACCGGAACCACGCCCGCACGCAGCCTGCGTACGCTCGGAGCGTGACGATCAGGTGGCGTTCTGCAACGGTCAACCGGCTCGGGTCGGCGTGGGCCGGATCCCTCGAGCTGTACGCCACCCTCACGTCGGGTCCGGAGACCGGGACCGAGGTCAAGGCGCTGGCCCACCCCGACCTCGTCGGAACGCCCGTCCCCGGTGACCGGGTGCTGCTCAACGTCTCCGCCCTGGCCCGCGGGCTCGGCACCGGCGGCTACGCGCTGGTCGTCGCCCTGCCTGACCGGCTGCCCGCCGACCCCCCGCCCGGCCCCGGACACCTCGTGAAGGCCCGCTACACGCCCCTGCAGACGATGGTCCTCGGCGCCGACGACCAGGAGTCCGGGCACCACGAGCTGCTCGCCGACGCCGACGACCTCGACGGCACACCCGTCGTGGTCGCCGACCTGCACTCGGCGCTGCCCGCCGTGGTGGCCGGCATCCGCTTCGACGCCCCGGACGCGCGCGTCGCCTACGTCATGACCGACGGCGGGGCGTTGCCCGCCGCGTTCTCCCGGGCGGTCGCGGGCCTGCGGGAGGCGGGCTGGATCGCGGCCTGCGTCACCACGGGTCAGGCGTTCGGAGGGGACCTGGAGACCGCCACCGTCCACACGGGTCTGCTCACCGCCCGGCTCGTCGCCGGCGCCGACGTCGTCGTGGTGGCCCAGGGGCCGGGCAACCTCGGCACGGGCTCGCGGTGGGGGTTCTCGGGGGTGGCGGCCGGGGAGGCGCTCAACGCGGCCGCCGTGCTGGGCGGGCGACCCGTCGCGGCGCTGCGCGTGTCGGAGGCCGACGCCCGTCCGCGGCACCGGGGCGTGTCGCACCACTCCCTGACCGCGGTCGGGCGTGTCGCGCTGGCTCCCGTCGACGTGCCCGTCCCCGACGTCGCCGGCGCGTTCCACGACGGAGTGCGCGAGCAGGCCCGGTCCCTGTGCGGGCGGCACCGCTACGTCGAGGTCTCCGCCGCCGGGCTGGACGAGGCGCTGGCCACCAGCCCCGTGCGGTTGTCGACGATGGGCCGCGGGCTGGAGCAGGACCGGGCGAGCTTCCTCGTCGCCGCGGCCGCCGGGCGGCACGCAGCGGCCCTGCTGGCCCGGACGTGAGGAGACCCCCGGCGCCGCACGGCACCGGGGGTCCGGAGGAGTCTCAGCTCACTTCACGTCGACGAGGTCGACGACGAAGATCAGGGTCTCGCCACCCTTGATGGCGCCGCCGGCGCCGCGGTCGCCGTAGCCGAGGTGCGGCGGGATGACCAACTTGCGGCGGCCGCCGACCTTCATGCCCAGCAGGCCCTGGTCCCAGCCCTGGATGACCATGCCGGCCCCGACGGGGAAGTCGAGCGGCTGGCCGCGGTTCCAGGAGGAGTCGAACTCCTCACCGGTGCTGAACGCCACGCCCACGTAGTGCGCGCTGACGGTCTTGCCGGCGGTCGCCTCGGTCCCGTCGCCGACGATCTCATCGGTGATGACGAGGTCCGTGGGCGGTTCGCCCTCGGGGAAGTCCACTTCGGGCTTGGTGCGTTCGCTCATGCCCCGACCCTACCCACGGGCCCGCGCAGGGACCCGTGGGCCTGGTCGGCTCACGATTGGTCGGCTCAGAACCCGTCGAGGACGTCCACGACGAAGACCAGGGCACCGGCCGGTGCCCCCGGGTTCTGCGGTTCGTCGCCGTAGGCCTGGGCGGCGGGGATCACGAGCTCGACGCGGCTGCCGATCTTCTGCCCGATGAGCCCGGTGTCCCAGCCCTCGATGACGTTCTTCTGCCCGATGACGAAGGAGAACGGCTGGCCCTTGGACCAGGACTGGTCGAAGACCTGCCCGTCCGCGAGGCGGGCGCCGAGGTACTGCACGGACAGGTTCATGCCCGAGGTGACGGCCGGGCCGGTGCCCTCGATGAGGGGCTGCACCACGAGGTCCGCCGGCGGCGTCTCGTCGGTGATGGTGAAGCCGGTGGGGACGCCCTTGTCGTCCGTCACGACGGTCGGGAGCCCGGCCGGCGGCGTCACCGGGGTGCCCTCGGCCATCGTCGGGACGATCTTCACGACGTCGGCGACGACGACGATCGTCGTGCTCGCGTCGACGTTCTCCTTGCCGAAGTTCTTCACGGCGTCGCCGAAACCGTCGCTGGGCGCGATGGCGATGACGACGCGGTCGCCCACGTTGGTGCCGACGAAGCCGCGGGCCAGGCCCATGGTGATCTTCGGCAGGTCGAAGCGGGCCGGGGTCTTGCCGTAGCTGGAGTCGAGCTCCTCGCCCGTCGACCCGGCGTACAGGGTGTAGGCGAAGGCGATCTTGTCGGTCGCCTCCACCACCGGCCCGGTGCCCTTGGCGACCACCTTGCGGGAGGTCTCCGTCACCGACAGCGGCGCGGTGATGGCGACGGTCGGCTTGACGTCGGGGTTGACCTCGCCACTGACCTGGACGGGCAGCGCGTCGTCGGTCACCGCCGGCTCGATCGTGTTCGCCGAGGCGGACGCCGAGGCGGTCTGCTCACTCGGGGTCGGGGTGTCGCCCTCGGACGCGCACGCGCCCAGCAGGGACATCGCCAGGGCGGCGGACGCGGACATCAGGGCGGTACGGCGGCGCACGAAGGTCCTCACTCATCGACGGGTCGAACCGTGTCAGCCTAACCGCGGACCCTGGGCGTCCGCCGACCGTCCCTCACATGCTGTCGATGAGCCGTTCCACTCTGTCGTCGACGGCCTTGAACGGGTCCTTGCACAGGACGGTGCGCTGGGCCTGGTCGTTGAGCTTGAGGTGCACCCAGTCCACCGTGAAGTCGCGGCGCTTCTCCTGCGCGGCGCGCACGAAGTCCCCGCGCAGCTTGGCGCGCGTCGTCTGCGGCGGGACGCTGAGGGCCTCGAAGACCTCGATGTCCGAGCAGACCCGCTCGGCCATGCCCCGGTTGGCGAGCATGTAGTGCAGCCCGCGACCGCGGTGGATGTCGTGGTAGGCGAGGTCGAGCCGCGCGATGCGCGCAGACGTCAGCGGCAGGTCGTGCTTGGCCATGTACCGGTCGAGCAGCTTCTTCTTGATCACCCAGTCGACCTCGCGGTCGACCAGGGAGAAGTCCTGCGTCTCCACCGCCCGCAGCGCCCGCTCCCACAGGTCCAGGACCCGTTTCACGGTCGGCGTCTGCAGCCCGCGGTGCTCGACGAACTCCTTGGCCCGCTCGAGGTACTCGCCCTGGATCTCCAGCGCGCTCGCCTCACGGCCGTTGGCCAGCCGGACCGGTTTGCGGCCCGTCAGGTCGTGCGAGATCTCCCGGATCGCCCGGATCGGGTTCTCCATCGTCATCTCGCGCAGCGGCACGCCCTCCTCGACCATCCGCAGCACGAGGTCGGTCGCACCGAGCTTGAGCATCGTCGTGGTCTCGGACATGTTCGAGTCGCCGACGATGACGTGCAGGCGCCGGTACCGCTCGGCGTCGGCGTGCGGTTCGTCGCGCGTGTTGATGATCGGGCGGCTGCGGGTCGTCGCGCTGGAGACGCCCTCCCAGATGTGGTCGGCGCGCTGCGACAGCGAGTACACCGCCCCCCGCGGGGTCTGGACGACCTTGCCGGCCCCCACGATGAGCTGGCGGGAGACCAGGAACGGGATGAGGACGTCCGAGAGCCGGCCGAACTCCCCGTGCCGGGACACGAGGTAGTTCTCGTGGCAGCCGTAGGAGTTGCCCGCCGAGTCGGTGTTGTTCTTGAAGAGGAACACCTCCCCGGCGATCCCCTCCTCCTCCAGCCGCCGCTCGGCGTCGATCAGCAGACCCTCCAGGGTCCGCTCACCGGCCCGGTCGTGCACGACCAGCTGACGCACGTCGTCGCACTCGGGCGAGGCGTACTCGGGGTGCGAGCCCACGTCCAGGTACAGACGTGCCCCGTTCTTGAGGAACACGTTGCTCGAACGGCCCCACGACACGACCTTGCGGAACAGGTACCGCGCCACCTCGTCCGGGGACAGCTTGCGCTGTCCCTCGAAGGCGCAGGTGACGCCGAACTCCGTCTCCAGCCCGAAGATCCGGCGATCCATTTCCCCACCTTAGGCACACGGGCGCCGTGCGGCGCAGCGAGACGCGCGAACTGGACCCCTCTAGCCGACAGGCGTCAGCAGCCCCGCCAGGACCGGTCCGGTGAGCCGGCGGAACGTGCGGCGCTCGCGGCTGCGGTCGAGCACCGCGACCTCGAGCTGGTCAGCGGCGATGGGCCGCGGCCCCTGGCCGGCGGCCTCGGCGGCCGCGTCCGAGCCCAGGGCCTCCACGGCCAGCTGCAGCGCCTGGGCCAGGGACAGCCCCGGCTCCCACCGCTCCCGCAGCTTGGCGGTGATCTGCTCGGCCGAGCCACCCATCGCGACGAACCCGTGCTCGTCGGCGACGGACCCGTCGTAGGTGAGGCGGTAGACCTGGTCGGTCTCGGGGGTCCGGCCCACCTCGGCGACGACGATCTCGACCTCGTAGGGCTTGGACTCCGTCGTGAAGATGGCGCCGAGCGTCTGGGCGTAGGCGTTGGCCAGCCCCCGCGCGGTGACGTCGGAGCGGTCGTAGGAGTACCCGCGCACGTCGGCGTACCGGACGCCGGCCACCCGCAGGTTCTCGAACTCGTTGTACTTGCCGACCGCGGCGAAGGCGACGCGGTCGTAGATCTCGGAGATCTTGTGCAGCGCCCGGGAGGCGTTCTCGGAGGCGAAGACGATGCCGTCGGCGCAGGCGACGACGACGACGGCCCGGCCGCGCGCGATCCCCTTGCGCGCGTAGTCCGCCTTGTCCTTCATCAACTGCTCGGGCGAGACGTAGAAGGGCACGCTCATCGCTCAGGCCTCCTGTCCCGTGATGCCGGGGTTGCCCCCGGGGTTGCCCCGCCGGCCGGCCACGACGGCCTCGACGACGGGTTCGAGCTCGGCGTCGGGGACCTTGCGGAACCCGGCGGCCGTGACGACACCCACGACGGGCCAGATCTTGCGCAGCAGGTCCGGGCCGCCGGTGGCGGAGTCGTCGTCGGCGGCGTCCCACAGGGCCTCGACGGCCACGCGGACGGTCTCGGCCTCGGTCATCCCCGGCCGGTACAGCTTCTTCAGGGCGCCGCGGGCGAAGATCGAGCCGGACCCCACGGTGTGGTGGTCGCGCTCCTCGGAACGGCCGCCGGTCACGTCGTAGCCGACGATGCGGCCGCGGCCGGCGTCGAGGTCGTACCCGGCGAACAGCGGGACGACGGCCAGGCCCTGCATGGCCAGGCCGAGGTTGCCGCGGATCATGGTCGAGAGGCGGTTCGCCTTGCCCTCGAAGGACATCAGCGTCCCCTCGAGCTTCTCGAAGTGCTCCAGCTCGACCTGGAACAGCCGGATCATCTCCACGGCCAGCCCCGCGACGCCGGCGATCCCGGCGCAGGAGTGCTCGTCGGTCTGGAACACCTTGGTGATGTCGCGCTGGGCGATCATCGGGCCCGCGGTGGCGCGGCGGTCCCCGGCCATGACCACCCCGTCGGCGAAGACCAGCGCGACGATCGTGGTGGCGTGCGGGGCCTCCCCCGCTCCCGGGCCGCCGCCGGGCAGCGCACCGGCCGGCAGCACGCGGGCCGCGGGGAGGACGTTCGGCGAGTACTCGCGCACGAACTCGGTGAAGGACGACGACCCGGGCCGCAGGAACGCGGCCGGCAACCGTCCCGACTGGTCGCTGGAGTGGTTCACCCCAGCGACCCTACCTGCGCCCCGTGCGCCCCGCGGGGGCGCACCACGCGGGGGTCTCGCGGGGCCTACTGGCCGCCCTTCTGCACGAAGCCGCGCACGAACTCCTCGGAGTTGGACTCCAGGACCTCGTCGATCTCGTCGAGCAGGGCGTCGACGTCGGCGTCGGTCTCGGAGCTCTTGGCGGACGTCTGGCCCGACCCCTGCGCGGGGACCGCGGGGACGTCCTCAGACTCGTCCTCGCGCCGGCTCGGGCGCTGCTGCTCCTGTCCAGGCATGGCTGGCTCCCCCTGACGTGTCGGACCCCACCGGACCAGCCGGTCCGGTTCCTGCCACGACACTAACCCCGCACCCGGTCCCGCGGCCCGATCTGCGCGCCAGGTCACCCCGGAGGGTCACCCCGGTGGGTCACCCGGTGAGCGCCGCGACGAGGTCCTCGGCGGTCTCGCAACGGTCCAGCAGGGCCCCGACGTGCTCGCGGGTCCCACGCAGCGGTTCCAGGGTCGGCACCCGCTGCAGCGCGCCGCGCCCGGCGACGTCGAAGATCACCGAGTCCCAGCTCGCGGCCGCGACCCGGGCGCCGTAGCGCGCCAGGCACTCCCCGCGGAAGTAGGCGCGGGTGTCCGTCGGGGGGTGGTCCACGGCGTGGCGGACGTCCTCCTCCCTCAGGAGCGTCTCGACCTGGCCGCGCTCGGCCAGCTTGCGGTGCAGGCCCTTCTCGGGGCGCACGTCGGACCACTGAAGGTCGACGGCCTGCAGGCGGGCGTTGTCCCAGTCCAGCCCGTCGCGGGAGCGGTACCCCTCCAGCAGGCGCAGCTTGGCGATCCAGTCGACCTCGCGGGCCGCGGAGAACACGTCGGTCTCCAGCCGGCCCAGCACCTGCTCCCAGCGCGTGAGGACCTCGGCGGTGTCGGCGTCGACGTCCGCGCCGTAGCGGTCCTCGACGTAGGCCTTCGCCGCCTCCAGGTAGGCCCACTGCAGCTGGACGGCGCTCATCCGGCGGCCGTCGCGCAGCCGGACGAGGTGGGTCAGGCCGGGGTCGTGCGACACCTCGTGCAGGGCCCGGACCGGTTCGGACAGGGGCAGGTCCCCGGCCGGGCTGCGCTCCAGCCAGCCGTCCTCGAGCATCGCCAGGACGAGGGAGGTGGTGCCGACCTTCAGCAGCGTGGCGACCTCGCACATCGTGGCGTCGCCGACGATGACGTGCAGGCGGCGGTACTTCTCCACGGTCGCGTGCGGTTCGTCGCGGGTGTTGATGATGGGCCGCTTCATCGTCGTCTCCAGGCCCACCTCGACCTCGAAGAAGTCGGCGCGCTGGCTGATCTGGAACCCCGCCTCGCGCGAGTCCTGGCCCAGCCCGACGCGGCCGGCGCCGGTGAACACCTGCCGGGAGACGAAGAACGGCGTGAGGTGGCGCACGACGTCGCCGAACGGCGTCGCGCGGTCCATGAGGTAGTTCTCGTGGGTGCCGTAGGAGGCGCCCTTGCCGTCGGTGTTGTTCTTGTAGATCGTCACCGGCGTCAGCCCGGGCGTGGCGGCGACGCGGCGCAGCGACTCCAGCAGGATCAGCTCTCCCGCCCGGTCCCAGCGCACGGCGTCGCGCGGGGTGAGGACCTCCGGGGAGGAGTACTCGGGGTGGGCGTGGTCGACGTAGAAGCGCGCCCCGTTGGTGAGGATGACGTTGGCCATCGTGGGGTCCTCGGTCTCTGCGCTCACCACGTCGGAGGCGTTGGGCGTCGCCCGGCGCGGGGCGTCGGTGAGCTGGGAGGGGTGGGCCCGGGCGCGGTCGACCTCGAAGCCGCGGGCGTCGCGCAACGGGGCCTCGTCCTCGTAGTCCCAGCGCGGCCGGGACCGTCCGCCGGCCGTCGCGGTGGCGTAGGCGTTGACGACCTGGGCCGACAGCAGCATCGGGTTCGCCCCGGGATCGCCGGGGACCGAGATCCCGTACTCCGTCTCGATCCCCACCACGCGGCGCACCGTCATGCCGCGACCCTACGTGCCGGCTCCTACTCCGTCCGCAGCGCCACCACCGGGTCCAGCCGCCCGGCGCGACGGGCGGGGAACACGCCGAAGAAGATGCCGACGGCGGCGGAGACGACGAAGGCCACCACGGGGCTCCACCACTCGATGACGGCCGGCAGCGGGGACAGCTCGTTGACGCCGACCGAGACGGCGACCCCGATGACGATGCCGATGACCCCGCCGACGCTCGTCAGCAGGACGGCCTCGACGAGGAACTGCACGAGGACGTCGCGCTGGCGGGCGCCGAGGGCCTTGCGCAGCCCGATCTCCCGCGTCCGCTCCCGGACCGAGACGAGCATGATGTTCGAGACGCCGACCCCGCCGACGAGCAGGGAGATGCCGGCGATCGAGGCGAGCACGGCCGTCAGCAGCCCGAGGATCTGGCCGATGACGCCGAGGATCTGCGTCTGGGTCACCGCCGAGAACGTCTGGTCGGGGTACTGCGCCTTCATCGCCCGCCACAGCTCCTCGGACAGCTGCGGCACCTGCGCGGCCGACGGCGCCTTGACCGCGAACGCGTCGACGCGGTCGAGGGAGAACAGCCGCTGGGCGGTGGTGATGGGGATGTGGATCTCGTTGTCCAGGGACACCCCGAAGCTCTCGCCCTGCTCGGCGAGCACCCCGATGACCTCGAAGCGGGTGCCCGAGACGGTGACCTGCCGCCCGACGGGGTCGGTGCCGGGGAACAGGTTGCGGGCGGCCTGGGCCCCCAGGACTGCGACGCGGCGGCGGGAGTCGACGTCGAGGGAGGTGAAGTACTGCCCGTCGGCGACCGGCCGGGTCAGGACCTGCGGCAGGTTCTGGTCCGCGCCCTGGACCGTCGTGAACTGCTCGCGGGTCCCGGCGCGCACCTCCGCCCCCGTCGTGACGCGGGCCGTGACGGCGCGCGGGTCGCCGACGACGTCGGCCAGCACCTGCCCGTCCTTGATCTGCATCGTGGACGTCGCGGCGGCGTTGTTGCCCAGGTTGTTCGTGTCGAACTGCCCGGGCACGACGAGGATGAGGTTCGAGCCCAGACCCTCGACCTGCGACTCGATCTGCTGGCGCGCCCCGGACCCGATCGAGACGACGACGATGACGGCGGCGATCCCGATGATGATGCCGAGCATCGTCAGCAGGCTGCGCACCCGGTTGCCGCGCAACGCGTCCAGTGCGACGCGGAACGCCTCCCACCCCTTCACGGCTCCCCCACCGAGCCCTTCGCCGAGTCGTGCTCGACGAGCCCGTCGCGCACCCGCACCTGCCGGCGCGCGCGGCCGGCGACCTCGTCGTCGTGGGTGACCAGCACGACGGCGACGCCGCGCTCGGAGTTCAGCTCCTCCAGGATCCGCATGACCTCGGCCCCGTTGCGCGAGTCCAGGTTCCCCGTCGGCTCGTCGGCCAGGAGGATGCGCGGTTCGCCCACGAGGGCGCGGGCGATGGCGACGCGCTGCTGCTCCCCGCCGGACATCTGGGTGGGCCGGTGGGTGAGGCGGTGCCCGAGGTTCACCGCCTGCAGCGCCGCGGCCGCGCGCTCCTTGCGCTCGGGCGCCTTGACCCCGCGGTACAGCAGGGGCAGGCCGACGTTGTCGAGGGCGCTGGACCGCGGCAGCAGCTGGAACGCCTGGAACACGAACCCGATCTCCCGGTTGCGCAGCTCGGCCAGCTCGGCGTCGGACAGGTCGGCGACGGTGCGCCCACCCACCCGCAGCACGCCCGAGGTGGGGCGGTCCAGGCAGCCCAGCAGGTGCATGAGCGTGGACTTGCCGGACCCGCTGGGCCCGATGATGGCGGCGTACTCCCCCTCGGCGACGGTGAAGCTGACCCCGCGCAGCGCGTCGACGGTGGTGTCGCCGAACCGGTAGGACCGGGTGACGTCGACGGCCTCGATGGCGGCGGCGGCCGTGGCGGCCCCGGACGGCCCGGTGCGGTCAGTGGTGCCGTGGGTCACGAGACCTGCTGCCCGGGGGTCACGTCGGCGGCCCCGTCGGTGACGACCCGCTCGCCCTGCTGCAGCCCCTCGGTGATCTCCACGTCGGCGTCACCGCGCACGCCGACCGTCACGTCGCGCCGCTCGGCCTTGCCACCGCTGACGACCCAGACGCTGTCGGACTCCTTGGACCCGTGCGGGGACCCCGCGCGCAGGATCGCCGAGGCGGGGACCTCGACCACCCCGGTCACGCTCTGCACGACGAGGGACACCGTCGCGCTCATCCCCGGCAGCGGCGTGGCCGCCGGCGCGCCGTCCGGGCCGGTGCCGCCGTCGTAGCTGAGCCGCACCGTGTAGGTCACCGACCCGCCGCTCCCGCTCTTGGCCGTGGGGTCGACGCTGGTGACGGTGCCGCGGTACTGCGCGCCGTCGACGGCGTCCACCGCGACGTCGGCCTTCACCCCGGGAGTCACCTGCAGGACGTCGGTCTCGTCGACGTCGGCCGTCAGGCTCAGCGTGGAGGCGTCGATGACCGTCACGAGGGTCGACCCCTGCGACACCGCCGCCCCCTGGGTCAGGACGGGCGCCCCGGCGGCGGAGGTGTCCCCGCCCCCACCGGCGCCCGACGGCAACGACAGACCGCTGCCGGCCAGCAGCTGCTCGGCCCCCGCGGGCAGGGACGAGCCACCGCCACCACCGGAGGCACCGAGCGAGACCCGCCCGGAGATGGGCGCCGTGACGGTGAGGGCGTCGACCGTGGCCTGCGCGGCGGCGACGGCCGCGCGCGTCTGCACCCGCTGGGCCGAGCCCAGCGAGGCCACCGCGGTGTCGAGGTTGCCCAGGCCCGCGTTGACCTGGTCGACGAGGGCCTGCGTCTGGGACGCCAGCAGCTGGTACTGCGTGCGGGAGGACTGCACCGCCGCCAGCGCCGCGGCCTGGGCCGCCGGGTCGGCGATCGTGCGCGCCTGCGTCTCGGCCTCGGCGAACCGGGCCTCGGCGTCGCGCTGGGCCGAGCGCTGGGCCGCCGACAGCTGCGAGGGCGTCATCGCCGAGCCCGAACCCGAGCCCGACCCGCTCTTGGCCGCCTCGGCGTCGGCGGACTTCGCCTGCTCCAGCGCCTGCACGGCCGAGGGTGAGTCGATCGTCATGAGCACCTGACCGGCCTGGACCTCCTGGCCGTCGGTCACCGCCAGCGTCGCCACCGACCCGGACGCGGGAGCGGTCAGGACCGAGGACGCCCGCGGCTGGACCTGGCCGGCGGCGTCGACGACCTGCTGCACGTCACCGCGGGTCACCTCGCCCGTCCCGATCCGGGCGGCGTCGTCCCCCGAGCTGCACCCCGCCACGACCAGCGCGGCGGCCGTGCCGACGGCGGCGACCGACAGGCCCCGGGCCGCGGAACGTCGGGGGCCGGGGGCGGATCCGGGACGGGTGAGGGCTCGCACGCGGTCACACTAAGCCGTGCTCCGGCCCGCGGAGTCCCCCGCAGGGCGTGGGTGCAGGGCACCGCACGTCCACCCTGGGTCGCACGACCCCCGCGACCTCCGACGCGCTGTCGTACCCTCGCAACGGTGAGTGAGATCGTCGACCTCTACGACCCCTCCGACGCCGCCGGGCGCGTCACCGGGACCGCACCGCGCAGCGAGGTCCGCGCCCGCAACCTCCCGCACGCCGCGACCGGCGTCCTGCTGCGCCACCCCGACGGTCGCGTCCTGGTCCACCGCCGCACCGACACCAAGGACGTCAACCCCGGCGCCCACGACTGCTTCGCCGGCGGCGTCGTCGACGCCGAGGAGGCACCCCCGCAGGCGGCCCGTCGCGAGCTGCGCGAGGAGCTCGGCCTGGACCTCCCCCTGACCCCCGTCCTGAGGCGCTGGTACCGCGACGAGGCGACCCACTACCTGGCGTTCGTCTACGAGGCCCGCTGGGACGGCACGCCGCTCACCCTGCAGCCCAGCGAGGTCACCGACGCCTGGTGGGACGATCCGGCCACGCTCCGTCGACGCCTGGACGACCCCACGTGGCCTTTTGTGCCTGACACCCGCCGGCTCTTGGACCACTGGCCGCGGTGGTGGCAGGATCCGGCCCGCCCTGTGACCGAACCGTGATCCCGCTGTGGGGTCGCGAGCCACCGTGACGGAGACCCGTGACCCCCAGCCCCCGCCCGACCGGCCCCACGACCGTTCGTCTGGACTGGGTCGACACGGCCCGCGGCGCCGCCATCGTCCTCGTCGCCACCCACCACGCCGTCCTCTTCGCCACCGCCGAGGGACTCGGCCACCCCGCGTGGACCGCGTTCGACGAGACCCTCCGCCTCCTGCGGATGCCGCTGTTCTTCTTCCTCTCAGGCCTCCTCGCCGTCCGCGCCGTCCACCGGCCCTGGGCGGACCTGCTGCGCCGCCGGGTCGGCAACGACCTGTGGGTCTACCTGCTGTGGGCCACCGCCGCCTTCCTCGCCTTCACCGCGATGCCCTACGCCCGCGACGACCTGCCCACCGGCGCCCGTGGCTGGCTCGACGACACCGTCCTGCTGCCCGGCAACGGCGCCTGGTACCTCCTCGCCCTCGCCCTGTACCTGCCGGCCGGACGGCTGCTGCGGGCCGTCCCCACCGCCGTCCTCCTCCCGGCCGCCGCGGTCCTGGCCGCCGCCTTCGGCCCCGGTCAGCTCGTCCGGTACTCCTTCGTCTGGAGTGACGTCGCCACGCTCTTCGTCTTCTTCGTCGCCGGGCTGCGGCTGCGCGACCTCGCCCTGCGGTCCAGCGCACGCGTCCCCGGTCCGGTGCCCGTCGTCGCAGGCGCGGGCGCCACCGCGGCCCTCGCGCTCGCCGTCACCGGGCTCGGCCTCACCCAGGTCCCCGGCGTCCGCCTCCTGGTCGGCGCCGCCGCCGTCGTGGCCGGCTGCGCCGTCGCCGTCCGCCTGGCCCCCACCCGCACCGGGCGCGCCCTGGCCGACGTCGGCCGCCGCACGCTGCCCGTCTACGTCACCCACGAGCTCGTCCTGGGCGTCCTCGTGCTCGCCCTCGCCCCGGCCGCCGGCACCGCGCTGGCCGCACCGCTGTCGCTGGTCGCCCCGGCGCTCCTCGTCGCCGCGGCGCTCGCGGTCTGCCTGCCCCTGCGGACGCCGCTGACCCGGGTGCCGTGGCTCCTGCACGCGCCGTGGGCCGCACCCCGGCAACCCCGGGTGCGGCCCACGGCGGAACGGGTGGGCGTCTAGAGGTACTGCCCCGTGTTGGCGACCGTGTCGATCGACCGGCCCGCCTCGGTGCCCTTCTTGCCCTGCATGAGGGTGCGGATGAAGACGATCCGCTCTCCCTTCTTGCCCGAGATGCGCGCCCAGTCGTCCGGGTTCGTCGTGTTCGGCAGGTCCTCGTTCTCCTTGAACTCGTCGATGCACGCGCTCATGAAGTGCTCGACCCGCAGACCCCGCTGCTGGGAGGTCAGCAGGTCCTTGATGGCCATCTTCTTGGCGCGGTCGACGATGTTCTGGATCATGGCGCCGGAGTTGAAGTCCTTGAAGTAGAGGACCTCCTTGTCGCCGCCGGCGTAGGTGACCTCCAGGAACTCGTTCTCCGGGGTGTCGGTGTACATGCGCTCCACCGTCGCCTGGATCATCGCGTCCACCGTCGCCTGCGCGTCCCCGCCGTTGACGGCCAGGTCGTCGGCGTGCAGCGGCAGGTCCGGCGTCAGGTACTTGGAGAAGATCTGCCCGGCGCTCTCGGCGTCCGGACGTTCGATCTTGATCTTCACGTCCAGGCGCCCGGGCCGCAGGATCGCGGGGTCGATCATGTCCTCGCGGTTCGAGGCCCCGATGACGATGACGTTCTCCAGCCGCTCCACCCCGTCCAGCTCCGAGAGCAGCTGCGGCACGATCGTCGTCTCCACGTCCGAGGAGACCCCCGACCCGCGGGTGCGGAACAACGACTCCATCTCGTCGAAGAAGACGACGACGGGCGTGCCGCCGCTGGCCTTCTCCCGCGCCCGGGCGAAGATCAGCCGGATGTGCCGCTCGGTCTCCCCGACGTACTTGTTGAGCAGCTCCGGGCCCTTGATGTTGAGGAAGTAGGCGTTGGCCTGGGTCTGCCCGCGCAGCTCCGCGGCCTTCTTCGCCAGCGAGTTCGCGACCGCCTTGGCGATGAGCGTCTTCCCGCAGCCGGGCGGGCCGTACAGCAGGATCCCCTTCGGAGGCCGCAACCCGTGCTCCCGGAACAGGTCCGCGTGCAGGAACGGCAGCTCCACCGCGTCGCGGATGGCCTCGATCTGCGGGCCCAGACCACCGATGTCCTCGTAGTCGATGTCGGGCACCTCCTCCAGGACCAGCTCCTCGACCTCGGCCTTGGGGATGCGCTCGAAGGCGAACCCCGACCGGGTGTCGATGGTCAGGGAGTCCCCGACCCGCAGCGGGCCGTCCAGCAGCGGGCCCGCCAACCGCACCACGCGCTCCTCGTCGGCGCGGGCCAGCACGAGCGCCCGCCCGTCCGCCAGGACCTCCTTGACCGACGCCAGCTCACCCGTGCGCTCGTACTCGAACGCGGCGACGACGTTCATCGCCTCGTTGACCATGACGTCCTGACCGGGCTGCAGCGAGTCCAGGTCGACGGCGGGGCTGACCGCCACGCGCATCCGCCGGCCGGCCGACATGATGTCCGCCGTCCCGTCCTCGCCGCCGACCTGCAGGAAGGTGGCGAACTGGGCCGGCGGCTGACCGAGCCGGTCGACCTCGGACTTCAGCGCGACGATCTGGTCGCGGGCCTCGCGCAACGTGGAGGCCAGCCGGTCGTTCTGGGCGCTGACCTGGGCGAGTCGGGTGCGGGCCGCCCCGAGCTGTTCCTCGAGGGCAGCGAGGTGGCGGGCGTCCCGCTCACCGCCACCGCCGAAGCGGCGTGTGGGCTCCGTCATGGCGCATCTCCCGTCCTGGGTGGTGCATTCGACCCTAACCCGCACCCTGCGGATCGCGCGGCGGTATCGGGTCGGCGCGTCACGCCCGGTGGCCCCGTGCAGCAGAACGTGACCTCCCCGCAACGTGCCGGACACGTCCCCCGCTCGCAGGGCCCGTCGGGGACACTGGTCGCGCACCACCCGCCGCGTCGACCTGGAGGACAACCGTGACCGCGACCGAGCAGGAGCTGACGGGGGACCTGGCGGACTGGGCCGCCCGCGCCGCCGCCCTCGACGCCGCCGACCCCCTCGCCGGCCACCGCGACGAGTTCCTCCTCGACGCCGCCCCCGCCGTCTCCGCCTACCTCGACGGCAACTCCCTCGGCCGCCCCCTCAAGGCCACCGCCGACGCCGTCGACCGCTTCGTCCACCACGAGTGGGGCGGCCGGCTCATCCAGGGCTGGAGCGGCGACACCCACGTCCCCGACGGCGGCTGGATGGACTGGCCGCTCGACCTCGGCGACCGCGTCGGCCACGCCGCCCTCGGTGCCGCCGCCGGGCAGACCGTCGTCGCCGACTCCACCACCGTCCTCTTCTACAAGCTCGTCCGCGCCGCCGCGGACCACGGCCTGCGCGAGGGCCGCGACGAGGTCGTCTGCGACACCGACAACTTCCCCACCGACCGCTTCGTCCTCGAAGGCGTCGCCGCCGAACGCGGCCTCACCCTGCGCTGGATCGAGACCGACCCCGCCGCCGGCGTCACCCTCGAGCAGGTCCGCGCCGCCGTCGGGCCCCGCACGGCGCTCGCGACCTTCAGCCACGTCGCCTACCGTTCCGGCCACCTCGCCGACGCCCAGGCCATCACCCGCGCCGTCCACGACGCCGGCGCCCTCGTCCTGTGGGACCTGTCCCACTCCGCCGGCTCCGTCCCCCTCGAGCTGGACGCCTGGGGCGTCGACCTCGCCGTCGGCTGCACGTACAAGTACCTCAACGGCGGCCCCGGCGCCCCCGCGTTCGCCTACCTCGCCGCGCGCCACCACGGCGTGCTGCACCAGCCCGTGCAGGGCTGGATGGGCCACGCCGACCCCTTCGACATGGGCCAGGGCTACCAGCCCGGACCCGGCGTCCGGCAGCTCGTCTCCGGGACCCCGCCCATCCTGGGGATGGTCCCCGTGCGCGTCGGCGTCGAGCAGCTCGAACGGGCCGGCATCCACGCCGTCCGCGAGAAGTCCCTGCTGCTCACCGGGTTCGCCGTCGAGCTCGCCGACGCCCTCCTCGCCCCGCACGGCGTCGAGGTCGTCACCCCCCGCGACCCGGCCAGCCGCGGCGGGCACGTCACCGTCCGCTCCGGCAGCAGCGGCGCCGACTTCCGCGACGTCACGCAGCGGCTGTGGGCCGACGGCGTCGTCCCCGACTTCCGCACCCCCGACGGGATCCGCCTCGGCCTGGCCCCCCTGTCCACCAGCTTCGGCGAGGTCCTCGACGGGGTCGTCGCCCTCGAACGCCTGGTCCGGTCGGCGTGAGCGAGAACACCCGGGCCGTGGAGTCCGGCGTCGTCACCGACTTCACCCGGGACATGTCCTACGGCGAGTACCTCCACCTCGACGAACTCCTCGCCGCCCAGCACCCCCTGTCCGTCCCCGAGCACCACGACGAACTGCTCTTCATCGTCCAGCACCAGACGTCGGAGCTGTGGCTCAAGCTCGTGCTGCACGAACTGCGCTCCGCCGTCCGCGCCATCGGCGCCGACGACCTCAAGACCGCGCTCAAGAACATCGCCCGCGTCAAGCACATCCAGCGCACCCTCACCGAGCAGTGGTCCGTCCTGGCCACCCTCACCCCCACCGAGTACGCCCAGTTCCGCGGCTTCCTCGCGAACTCCTCGGGATTCCAGTCCCACCAGTACCGCGCCGTGGAGTTCGTGCTGGGCAACAAGAACGCCGCCATGCTCGACGTCTTCGCCCACGACGCACCGCGCCACGCCGAGCTCGCCGAACTGCTGCACGCCCCCAGCCTGTACGACGAGTTCCTGCGGTTCCTCGCCCGTCGCGGGCACCCCGTCCCGACCGCCCTGCTCGAGCGCGACGTCACCCGCGCCCACGTCATGGCCCCCGACCTCGTCCCCGTCTTCCGGCGAATCTACGAGGACGCGCAGACGCACTGGACCGAGTACGAGGCCTGCGAGGAACTCGTCGACCTCGAGGAGAACTTCCAGCTCTGGCGGTTCCGCCACCTCAAGACCGTCGAACGCACCATCGGCTTCAAGCGCGGCACCGGCGGGTCCTCCGGCGTCGACTTCCTCGCCCGCGCCCTCGACCTCACGTTCTTCCCCGAGCTGTACGCCGTCCGCACCGAGATCGGGTCCTGATGACCCCCCTCCCGGGCCCTCTCCCCGGTCTCGTCGCGGTCGCCGCGCCCGGCGTCCTCGCCGGGTCCCGCACCGCTCGCGAGGTCTTCGACGCCGCCCTGCGGGCCCGCGGCCTGCACGGCTCCCTCGTCCTCACCACCGACGCCGACGAGTTCCGCGCCGCCCTGACCACCGCCGCCGGCACCGGGGAGTTCCTCCTCGTCACCGGCGACGACACCCCCGCCGACAGCCTCCTCGGCGACCTCGACACCACGGTGGTCCGCGTCGACGTCGACGCCCGCGACCTCGACCCCTCCCCCCGCGTCCGCCGGCACGTCCGGTGGCGCGGCACCGCCGGGCTGCGGTTCGCCGTCGAGGACTGGTACTTCGAGCGCACCTCCCCCGCCCAGCGCGTCCCCTACGGACCCGACCCCGACCAGTACGCCCACCTGCGCCTGCCCGACCCGGCCGTCCACGGCCCCGGACCGCACCCCGTCGCCGTCCTCGTCCACGGCGGCTACTGGCGCTCGCGCTGGGAGAACGACACCCTGCACGCCGCCGCCACCGACCTCACCGCCCGCGGGTTCGCCACCTGGAACCTCGAGTACCGCCGCCCCGACCGGCACGGCTGGGACGCCACCACCGCCGACGTCGCGGCCGGGTACGCGGCGCTGGCTCAGGTCGAGGCTCCGCTCGACCTGAACCGCGTGGTGACGCTGGGGCACTCCGCCGGCGGCCAGCTCGTCGGCCGGCTGACGGCCGACCTGCCGGTGGGCGCCAAACCCGCGCTGACGGTGTCGCTCGCGGGGTGCCTGGACCTGCACTCGATCCACGCGCGGGCCCTGTCCGAGCACGCGGTGGCGGGCGCGCTCGGCGGGACGCCGGAGGAGCTGCCGGACCTCTACGCGGCGTCGTCCCCGCTCACCCGGCTGCCGCTCGGAGCGCCCGTGGCGGTCGTGTGCTGCCGTGGGGACGACCCGGACCTGCTGGACGCCTCGCGACGGTTCGCCGACGCCGCGCGGGCCGCTGGTGACGAGGTGCACGACGTGGAGGACGAGGGCGACCACTTCTCCGTCGTCGACCCGGGCAGTGCCGTGTGGGCGCAGGTCGTGCAGCTGCTGGTGGACGAGGTGCGGGGCTGAGAGGTCCCCCGTACCCTCGTCCCGCACGGTCGAGGTCACGGTCGGGCACCGGGCGGCGGAGGGCGGGAACAGGTCGATGTCGTCGGTCTCGAGGATCGACGGGTTCCAGCGTCGGCACCCCGTCGTCGGCTACCCCCTGGCGGTCGTCTACAAGTTCTTCGAGGACCAGGGCGCCTACCTCGCCGTCATCATCACGTACTACGGGCTGCTGAGCCTCGTGCCGCTGCTCCTGCTGCTGTCGACGATCCTCGGGTTCGTCCTGGCGGGGAACCCGGGCGCGCAGGACGCCATCGTCAACTCCGCGGTCTCGCAGATCCCGGTCATCGGCAAGGAGATCGGTGACCCCGGGGCCGTCGGCGGAGGTGGCGTCGGGTTGGCCATCGGCATCGTCGGCGCCCTCTACGGGTCCCTCGGGGTGGGGCTGGCGGTGCAGAACGCCGTGAACACCGCGTGGGGCATCCCGCGCAACGAACGCCCCAACCCGTTCAAGGCGCGGTTGCGGAGCTTGCTGCTCATGGTGACGGCGGGGTTGTTCGTCGTCGGGACGACGGTGCTCAACGCGGTCCTGTCGGACCTGTTCACCGGGACCCTGGCCTCCATGGCGAGTCGGCTCGGCTACACAGTCCTCGCCGGGGTGGGTTTCACCTTCGCCTTCTGGCTCGCCGCGGCGCACCGCCCTCCGTTCCGCACCATCCTGCCGGGGGCCGTCCTCATGGCTGTCCTGTGGCAACTGCTGCAGATCTTCGGTCTCGGTCTGGTCACCCTGGTCGGGGAACGCAGCAGTGTGTCCAACCAGGTCTTCACCGCGGTCCTCGGCCTCATCGCGTTCTTGTTCGTCACCTCCGTCTGCGTCGTCCTGTGCGTCGAGATCGACGTCGTGCGCAGTCGTCGCCTGTACCCGCGGGCGCTGCTCACCCCCTTCACCGACGCCGTCGAACTCACCGCGGGCGACCAGCGCGCCTACACCCGCATCGCCAAGGCGCAGCGGCACAAGGGGTTCGAGAAGGTCCACGTCGAGTTCGGGGAGTCACCCCTCGAGCAGCGGCGTGCGGCCGAGGCGGCCGGCGAGGAACGAGCAGACGGTGATCTGGAGCGGGTGGTAGAGGATGACCGGTAGGGCCACCAGACCCACGACGTGAGGGTCGAACAGCACCGTCGCCATCGGCAGCCCCGTCGCCAGCGACTTGTTCGACCCGCAGAACGCGATGGTGACCCGGTCCGCGCGGTTCGCCCGCCACAGCCGCGGAACCCACCACGCCACGGCGAGGACGGCGGCCAGGAACGCGGCCGCGCACAGCACGACGACGACGACCTCGGCGACCGTGACCTCCTGCCAGACCCCCTGCCGGACCCCGCGGCTGAACGCGGCGTAGACCACGGCGACGATGACGCCGCGGTCCAGCAGGGTCAGCCTGCGCTTGTGGGCGCGCACCCAGTCCCCGATCCAGCGGCCCGCGACGAGGCCGACGAGGAACGGCACGAGGAGCTGCAGCAGGATCCGGCCCACCGCGCCCGCGTCCGGGCCGGCGCCGCTGGACCCGAGGAGCACCGCGGCCAGCAGCGGGGTGAGCCCGATCCCGGCGAGGTTGGAGACGGTGGCGCTGACGACGGCCCCCGGCACGTTCCCGTGGGCCATGGCGGTGAACACGACGCACGACTGGACCGTCGAGGGCAGCGCCGAGAGGAACAGCAGCCCCGCCACCAGACCGTCGTCGAGCAACCCGCCGACCACGAACGCCATGAGCAGCCCCAGCAGCGGGAACAGCAGGAACGTCGTCGCGCCGACGGCGCCCTGCAACCGCCAGTTCCGCAGGCCGGCGACGGCTTCGGCCGGGGCCATGCGGGCGCCGTAGACGAAGAAGAGGATGCCGACACCGACCGTCGTGCCCCAGGAGAACCCGGTGGCGACGACGCCACCGGCCGGCAGCAGGGCGGCGACGAGGACGGCCGTCAGGATGGCGACCACGAAGGGTTCGACGCGGCGCAGGACGGGGACCTCGGACCAGCGGCGCACGCGCGGAACCCTACTGCCGGGGGCCGGAGCCGTTGCCCAGGGCCGTGAACAGGGAGAGCACCGTGCGCAGCCCGTCGCGGGCGACCTCGACGGGCAGGGGCTCGTCGGCTGCGTGCTGACCGCAGCCCGGGTAGGAGTGCGGGACCCACAGCGTCGGCAGGCCGAGGACGTCGGTGAAGACGCCGTTGGGCAGCGTGCCGCCGAGGCTCGGCAGGACGACGAGCCGGCCGTCGGTGGCCGGCTCCAGGACCGAGCGCGCCCACCGCACCCACGGGTCGGACAGCGGCGTGCGGCTGGCCGGTTCGCCGTGGGCGCGGACGGTGACCTCGGCGAACCCGTGCGCGTCGAGGTGCTCGCGCAGGACCTCCTCGAGTCGGCCGACGTCCGTGCCGGCGACGTGGCGGAACTGCAGGACGGCCCGCGCCCGGCCGGGGATCGCACCGACGGGGTGGTCGACGTCGCCGGCGCCGAGGGCGAGGACCTCGAGGGTGTTCCCGGCGTGCAGGCGTTCGGCGGGTGTGCGGTCCGGATCGCCCCAGCCCGGGGAGTTCTCGGGCTCGGGGACCGCTCGCAGCGCGGCGCGGACCTCGTCGTCGACCGGCGGGGCCTGCAGCGCCGGGACCTGCAGGCGGCCGTCCCCGTCGACCAAGGAGGCCACGGCCGCGGCGAGCGTCGTCGCCGGGTTGCGCAGGACGCCGCCCCAGTTGCCGGAGTGCCGGGCGTCCGGGCGCAGGTCGACGTCGAGCTGGACCTGCGCGGCCGCGCGGGTGCCGAGGAACAGGGTGGGACGGTCGGCGGCCACCCGCGGGCCGTCCGAGGCGACGAGGACGTCGGCCCGCAGGTCGTCGCGGTGGGCGGCTGCGAACTCCGCGAGGCCGGGCGACCCGACCTCTTCCGCCGATTCCACGAGGACGGTGACGTTGAACCCCAGCCGGCCGCGGTGGGCCAGCAGCAGCCGCAGCGCCGCCAGGTTCAGCAGGTGCTGCCCCTTGTTGTCGGCACTGCCCCGGCCGTACCAGCGGTCCCCCTCCCGCGTGAGCGTCCACGGGTCGAGGTCGGCGCGCCAGGGGATCGAGACGTCCACGACGTCGGCGTGGCCGTACAGCAGGACCGTCGCCAGGTCCGGGTCCTCCCGACGCGTGGCGAGGAGGAACGGCGCCGCCGTCTCGTGCACCGCGACCTGGAACCCGCTGTCCCGCAGCGTCGGTCCGAGCTGGTCGGTCAGGTAGGCGAGGACGTGCGGCCGGCCGGACGGGTCGCTGCTGACCGTGCGGTGGGCCACCGCACGGGCCAGGTCGGCCTCGAACTCCCCACCGGTGACGTAGGTGTCGGCGGCCAGGCGCAGGTCCTCGGGGAGCACGCGCGCAGGCTACGGGCCTCGTCGCGGAGGCAGGCGTGCGGCACAGTGGCGCCATGACCGGTCCGCTGATCGACGTCCACGCGCTGCAGCACGAGCTCGCCGGCGAGGACCCGCCCGTCCTGCTCGACGTGCGCTGGGCGCTCGGCGGTCCCGACGGCGCGTCGGAGTACGCCGCCGGCCACCTGCCGGGGGCGGTCTACGTCGACCTCGACACGCAGCTGTCGCGTCCTCGCCGCGCCGGCGAGGGACGGCATCCGCTGCCCGATCCCGTCGCGCTGCAGGAGGTGCTGCGGGACGCCGGGGTCCGTACCGGTTCCCGGGTGGTCGTGTACGACGCCGCCGCGTCGACGAGCGCGGCCCGGGGCTGGTGGGTCCTGCGCTGGGCGGGGCTGCAGGACGTGCGGGTGCTCGACGGCGGGCTGGCGGCGTGGACGGCCGCCGGGTTCGAGGTGGCCACCGCGGTGCCGCTGCCCGAGCCCGGCGACGTCGAGGTCGTCCCCGGCGCGCTGGCGGTGCTCGACGCGGGGCAGGTCGGCGACCTCGCCCGGACCGGCCTGGTGCTCGACGCCCGGGCGGCCGAGCGCTACCGCGGTGACGTCGAACCCGTGGACCCCGTGGCCGGGCACGTCCCCGGTGCGGTGAACTCCCCCACGACGGCGAACGTCTCGACGGACGGCACCTTCCTGTCCCCGGCCGACCTGCGTTCCCGGTTCGCGGCCGCGGGCGTCGGTTCCGGAGCTCCCGTCGGCGTGTACTGCGGGTCCGGGGTGACGGCGGCGCACACGCTCCTCGCGCTGGAGGCCGCCGGGTTCTCCGGAACCCTCTACCCGGGGTCGTGGTCGGAGTGGGTCGCCGACCCCGCCCGGCCGGTCGCGACGGGCGCCGACCCGGGGTGATCGTCGAGCGGGTGGCCGACGGCGTCTCGACCGTCGTCCACCGCGTCCGGACCCGCGGGCGGACGTGGTACCTCCGGTTCGGCGAGGAACCCGAGGACGACCTCTGGACCGACGCGGAACTGCACGCGCGCCTGCTCGCGGCCGGAGTTCCCGTACCGCGCTTCGTCGCCGTCGCGTGGGTGCCGGACGCGGACCGGTCGGCAGGCCTGACGACCGAGGTGCCCGGCGGACCGCTCACGGACGTGCGGCACGCCCCCGCGGTGCTGGAGGTGGCGGGACGACACCTGCGGACGGTGAACTCGTTCCCGGTCGACGGTTTCGGGTTCGTCCGGCGCCGGGGTCCGGGGTGGCCCCTGCGGGGTGAGTTCACCACGCACGAGGATTTCGTCCGGTCGCACCTGCCGCATCCCTGGCCGGGACGGTTGGGCGCGTTGTTCTCCGTGGACGAGCTGGACCGGCTCGCTGGGTTCGTCGAGGACCAGGTGGCACTCGACGTCCCCCCGACGCTGGTGCACGGGGACTTGGACGTGACTCCCGTGTTCTGCGTCGGAGCGCAGTTCACCGGGTTCATCGACTTCGGTGAGGCCCGCGGCGCCGAACCGTGGTTCGACCTCGCACACTTCCTGCTGCACGACGGCGAAACCCTGCCCGCCGGCCTGCTGCCGCACCTCCTGCGGGGGTACGGACCGACCGTGGGTGAGGACGCACTGCGGCGCAGTGCCGCCCTCCTCGGGCTGCGGCAGCTCTGCCGGTGGTTGGGTCCGCTGCGCGAACTGTCCGACGACCACCCGCAGGTGCGGCACCGGGTCTGGAGGTTGCGGGAACTGCTCGACGACCCGGAGTGAGGTTCCTCCGAGCCTGTGGACGGTGGACCACACCGTGTCGGAAGTGGCTGGTACAACTGGGACGGGGCAGGCTGGATCTACGGGAACCGTTGCAGCACAACGTGTTCAGCCTTGCCAGCGTCGCGGCCCTGGCGTACTCTCACGCCATGACACCTGCGGCTGCACCCCTGGAGCAGATGACTCCCGCGCAGCTGATCGACGTCATCACCGACACCGAACGACAGGTCCGCGCCCTGCTGGCCCGCCAGGTCCAGGCCACCGCCCGCTACGCCCAGCTCATGACCGGACGCGCCGGCGGGGACAGCGCCACCACCCGCGAGATCGCCCTGGCCCGGCAGGTGTCCCCCTCCACCGGCACCGCACTCGTCGCGGCCGCCACGGTGCTGGTCCAGGACATGCCCATCACCTTGGCCGCGCTGGCCGAGGGGCTCATCACCGAACGCGCCGCCCGCGACGTGGTCACCGCCACCACCCACGTCAGCGCCGCCGACCGCGCCCTCATCGACGCGCGGATGCGGCGGGAGTACCGCCGACCCGGCGTCGGGCCTCGCTACCTCGCCGGCGCCGCCCGCGCCCTGGCCGACGCCGCCGACCCGGCCGCGGCGGTCGAGAGGAACCGTCGAGCCGAGGGCACTCGCCGCTGCACCGTCCGCCCCGGCGCCGACCACATGACGTTCTTCACCGCCGTGGGCACCCCGGCCGCCAACCTCACCCTGCTCACCACCCTGCGCCACGCGGCCACCGAGCAGTTGCGCGCTGACCCGAGTGACCAGCGGAGCGAGGACCAGGCGATGTACGACGTCCTGTTCGCCCGCGTCACCGGCACCGAGATCGTCACCGGCAGCATCACCGGGCAGGTCCCGGTCACCGTGGAGCTGGTCATGGACGAGGCGGCACTGCTGCGGGAGGGGACCACCTCGGCGCGGGTCTGGTGCGAGGGCATCGACGGCGGCCCGATCCCCGCGCAGCAGGCGCGGGAGATGGTTCTGGACGCCGCCGAGAGGGAGCGGACCTGGGTCCGGCGGCTGTACCGCAGGCCAGGAACCGACGAGCTGGTCGCGATGGACGCGAAGTCCCGGCTGTTCCCACCGGCCCTGGCCCGCTTCCTCAGAAGACGGGATCAGCGGTGTGCGACGCCGTGGTGCGAGGCGCCGATCCGGCACGTCGACCACGTCACCCCCTGGTCCCGTGGAGGGACGACGAGCATCGCGAACGGGCAGGGGCTGTGCCGCTCGTGCAACTACACCAAGGACCTGCCCGGGTTCAGCACAACCAGCGACGACCTGGGCAGGACGACACTCACCACGAGAACGGGGCACCGGTACCGGAGAGAACCACCCCCGGTCCTGGGGCACCCCACCCTGTCCGAACGACGTCGACGCGACCGTCGGCGCTCAGGAAGCGCAGTGCCGTGACGGCGCCGTCCCGGAACTCGGGGCGGACCCCCTCGCCGTGCGCGAGCGGCGGACCCCAGCCCGCGGTGGACGCGTGCGGCAGCGCCGCCACCAGCGCCAGTTCGACGGCGCCGCCGTGGCCCACGAGGAGCGCCTCCTCGCCGTCGGCGCACGCCTGGACCGTCGCGGTCCAGACGCCGAGGTGCGCCTCCGCGACCGCCCGCAACTCGGCGTCGGCGCGCACGAGCCGGCCCAGCTGCGCGAAGGGGTCCGGCCACGCCCACTGGGCGTGCCGGGGAAAGCCTGGTTCCCGGTACCAGTCCGGGAACTCGACCGTCTCGTCGACGGCGCACCCCATCGCCAGGGCGGTCTCCACCCCGCGGGGGACGTGGCTCGTCACCACCCGCGCGTACGGGCCGCCCGACCACGTGGCGGCGAGCTCGACGCCGGCCTGGGACAGCTGCGACCCCCGACCACGGCCGGGACCCTTCTTCGTGAGGCTGTGCCGTCGTACGTCGAGCGTGCGCACCCGGGAACGATCCCAGACCACGTCCCCCACCCCCTCCCCGGCCCACCGGCCAGCGTGTAGCGTCGAGATCGTGGTCGCTGCTGACATCACCCCGGACCAGACCAAGACCTCCCGGACGAGGATCATCCACGTCGGGCTCGGCGGCTGGGGAGGTGACTGGGAACGCAACGCCATCCCCCCGGTGACCGAGGTCGACCGGGTCGCCATCGTCGACGCCCACGAGCCGACCCTGCGCGCCGCCCAGGAGAAGCTCGACCTGCCCGACGACATGTGCTTCACCTCCCTCACCGCAGCGGCGGAGGCGGTCCCCGCCGAGGGCGTCGTCGTCACCGCCCCGATGGACTTCCACGTGCCCGTCGCCCTGGAGGCGCTGGAGGCCGGACTCCACGTCCTCGTCGAGAAGCCGTTCGCCGGCACGGTCGCCGAGGCCCGGACCGCGGTGGAACGCGCCGAGGAGCTCGGCCTCGTCCTGCAGGTCAGCCAGAACTACCGCTTCTACCCCGGCCCGCAGAAGGTCCGCGAGCTGCTGGCCGCGGGCACGGTCGGCGACCTGTCCGTCGTCCACGTCGACTTCCGGCGCTGGGACCACGACGCCCCCGTCGAGACGTACCGGCACTACCAGTTCCCGCACCCGCTCATCTACGACATGGCGATCCACCACTTCGACCTGCTGCGCATGACGACCGGTCGCGAGGCGGTGAGCGTCTACGCCAAGGTCACCGACCCCTCGTGGAGCAAGTACACCGAGGAGGCCGCGGCGGTCCTCGTCATCGAGCTCGAGGGCGGGCTCGTCTGCAGCTACCGCGGCAGCTGGGTCTCCCGCGCCCCGGAGACGCACTGGGACGGGGAGTGGGTGTTCGAGGGCCAGGACGGCTACGTCACCCTCGCCGGCCGCGGCAACTCCGGCCCCGCCGACGACGAGGTGCGCGTCGGACTGGCGGGCGGGGTCGCCGAAGCCGTCGAGCTGCCGGCGGTGGACGTCTGGGGCCGGTCCGCGGGGCTGCGGCAGTTCGCGCGGGCCATCCGCGGCGGCGGGGCGCCCGACGTCACGGGCCGCTCCAACCTCGGCAGCGTCGCGCTCATGGAGGCCGCCGCCCGGTCGGCGGCGTCCGGGAAGGTGGAACCCGTGGAACAGCTCGGAGGCACGGTCGCATGAGGGTCCTGGTCTGGAACGAAGGCGTCCACGAGGCGAACAGCTCGCCCCCCGACATCGGCGAGTACTACCCCGAGGGCATGCACGGCGCGATCGCCGCGGGACTGCGGCGGCTCCTGCCGCAGGCCGAGGTGTCCACCGCGACGCTCGCCGACCCCGAGCACGGTCTGAACGCGGACGTCCTGGACCGGACCGACGTCCTGCTCTGGTGGGGGCACGCCGCCCACGACCAGGTCGACGACGCGGTGGTGGCGCGGGTGAAGCAGCACGTCCTCGGTGGGATGGGTCTGCTGGTCCTGCACTCGGGGCACTTCTCGAAGATCTTCCGGGAACTGCTCGGCACCACCTGCTCGCTGGCGTGGCGCAACGAGGGCGAACAGGAACTGGTCTGGACGGTCAAGCCGTCGCACCCCATCGCCCAGGGGATCCCGCACCCGATCGTGATCCCCCGCCAGGAGATGTACGGGGAGCTGTTCGACATCCCCGACCCCGACGACCTCGTGTTCATCAGCTCGTTCGCGGGCGGTGAGGTGTTCCGCTCGGGCGTCACGTTCACCCGCGGTCAGGGGAAGATCTTCTACTTCTCCCCCGGCGACCAGGAGTACCCCGTCTACCAGCAGGCCGAGATCCAGCAGGTGCTGGCCAACGGCGTCCGCTGGGCCGCGCCCACCACGGACCGGCGGGCCGCCCCGGACGTCACGAACCCGCCGCGGCAGTGGGTGCTCTGACCTGAGCGTGGGGTGGGGCCCCGCGAGGGCCCCACCCCACGACGGTCAGTCCTCGAGCAACTCGTCCGTGCCGGCCGACGCCTCGGCGCCGCGGGCGGCCTCACGCGCCGCGCGCCGCACCTTGCGGTCGGAGATGGGACGGTCGCCGTACTCGGTGCCCTCGACGACCTCGACGTCGGCGCCCTCCCCGTCCACGGGGTAGGCACCGGGGGCCGGGCGTCGCTTGCGCAGCGGCGGCGTGAACCCGTCGGCGAGGCGGCGGGAGGTGATGAGGAAACCCGTGTGCCCGATCATCCGGTGCTGCGGACGGACCGCGAGCCCCTCCAGGTGCCACCCGCGCACCATGGACTCCCACGCCTCGGGCTCGGTCCAGCGGCCCGACGCCCGCATCGCCTCGGCCACGCGCGACAGCTGGGTCGCCGTCGCCACGTAGCAGATGAGCACGCCGCCGGGGGCGAGGTGGTCGGCCACCGCGTCCAGGCACTCCCACGGGGCGAGCATGTCGAGCACGGCCCGGTCGGCGAGCACGTCCGTCGTCGGCAGCGTCTCGACGAGGTCGCCCACCCGCACCGTCCACGCCGGGTGGGGGCCCCCGAAGAACGTCTCGACGTTCCCCCGGGCGACGTCGGCGAAGTCCTGGCGGCGCTCGAAGGAGTGCACCTGCCCCTGGTCGCCCACCGCGCGCAGCAGCGACATCGACAACGCGCCCGAGCCGACCCCGGCCTCGATGACCGTGGCCCCGGGGAACACGTCCGCCATCTGCACGATCTGCCCGGCGTCCTTGGGGTACACGACCGCGGCGCCGCGCGGCATCGACAGCACGAAGTCCGTCAGCAGCGGCCGCATCACGAGGTACTCGATCATCGCGGTGTTGACGATGGTCGTGCCGTCGGGGCGGCCGATGAGCTCGTCGTGCAGGAACTTGCCGCGGTGGGTGTGGAACTCCTTGCCCGCGGTCAGGGTGATCGTGTGCATCCGCCCCCGGGGGTCGGTCAGCTGCACCCGCTCGCCCTCGCGCAGCGGTCCACGGCGGGTGGTGGCACCCGTCGGCGGGTGGGCAGGGTCGATCACAGGGTTCCTCTTCCGTTCGTCCGTCTCAGCGGGCCGTGACCGCCGCGATCACGTCACCGGTGTGCAGCAGTCCACGGACCCGCCCAGCAGTGTCCACCACGACGTGCTCCCCCGGACGCACCTGGACGGCCTCCAGCAGCTCCTCACCCGTGAGGTCCTCCGGCAGCCACGACCGCGGCGGCAGCGCCCGCGCCGTCGCCCCGGCCCCCAGGGACGTGCGCCGCTCCTCCGGCACCTGCCGCAGCGCCGCGGTGTCCACGACCGCCACCGGCACCCCGTCGTCGGTGACGAGGACGACCTCGAGGTCACGCGCGGACCCGACGGTCGCCCCGCCGTCGATGGCCGCCCGCGCCGTGCGCACGACCTCCTCGACGGTCGCCCGCGCGTTGACGGCGATCGCCGGACGCTGCAGCGCCCGCACGGACAGGGCCGGCACCCGCCGCTGCAGGGACGCGAACTTCAGCGCCTCCGACGCCCCCTGCCACAGCAGCGCACCCACGAGCCCGGCCCAGACGACGTCGGTGATGGACGAGCCCCAGCCCAGCAGCCGCGGCACGAGCAGGCCCCCGAGGAAGACGAGGACGGCCAGGACACGCCCCACCCACCCCGCGGCGACCGTCCCGGCCGCGCGGTTCCCCCGCAGCTTCCACACGGCCGCCTCGAGCGCGTGCCCCCCGTCCAGCGGCAGCCCCGGCAGCAGGTTGAACACCGCGAGCAGGGCGTTGGACAGCATGAGCGCGCCGAGCAGCAGCTCCACGACGCCGCCACCGCCCGGCTGGTCGGCCAGACCGTCCCGCAGCCGCCACGCGAGGACCGCGATGACCCCGTTGACGACCGGCCCCACGACCGCGATGAGCGCGCTGCTGCCCGGCGTCGTGCGGCCCTCGTGGGAGGTGTAACCGCCCCACACGTTCAGCACGATCCCCGTGACCCGCTGCCCCGTGGCCTTCGCGGCCACGGCGTGCGCGACCTCGTGCAGCAGCACCGAGACGAGCAGCAGCACCGCGTACCCGAACGCCACGACGTACGACGTCGGGCCCGGGACGCGCAGCTGCACGACCGGGGAGAAGACGACGACGATGAGCGCGGCGAAGAGGAACCAGGAGGGGGCCAGCAGCAGCGGCACCCCGAACGGGCGCCCGAGGGAGATGCCGCCCCTCACGAGACTCCGCCGACGACCCGGGACGAGACCACGTGCATCCACCGATCGTAGGCGGCGCTCGCGCGTTCCCCGCGGGCAGCACCCCCGGTCGCCGTAGAGTGCCGGAGTGACCACCGGCGTGCCGCAGCTCGAGAGCGCCCTGGTCGTGCCTCCCGCCGCCGCGCAGGTCACGGACCCGGTCACCGTGCCGCTCAGCACGCGGCGCCCGTTGTCCCCCTCGCGGGCCTCGGACTTCATGCAGTGCCCGCTGCTCTTCCGCTTCCGCACCATCGACCGGCTCCCGGAGGTGCCCACCCCGGCCGCCGTCCGCGGCACCGTCGTCCACGCCGTGCTGGAACGCCTCTTCGACCTGCCGGCGCACGAGCGGACCGCCGAACGCGCCTGCTCGATGGTGGAGGACCAGTGGCGGGAGTTGCTCGACCGCGAACCCCGCGTCGGTGGGCTGTTCCCCGAGGAGACCACCGGTCCGGGCACCGCCGAGGGTCTGGCCACGTGGCTGGCGGGGGCGCGTCGCCTCCTGCAGCGCTACTTCGACCTGGAGGACCCGACGCGGCTGGAGCCGGCCGCGCGCGAGATGCCCGTCGAGATCGACCTCACCGACGGGTTGCACCTGCGCGGGATCGTCGACCGCCTCGACGTGGCCCCGGGCGGGGCGATGCGCGTCGTGGACTACAAGACGGGCCGGGCACCCTCGGAGCTGTTCGAGTCCAAGGCGCTGTTCCAGATGCGCTTCTACGCCCTCGTCCTGTGGCGGCTGCGCGGTGAGGTCCCCCGGCTCCTGCAGCTCGTCTACCTCGGGTCCGGGGACGTCCTGCGCTACGCCCCCGACGAGGCCGACCTGCTCGCGACCGAACGCAAGGTCCGCGCACTGTCCGACGCCATCGAGCGCAACCGGGCCACGGGCGACTGGCGTCCGAAGCCCGGTCGCACGTGCACGTGGTGCGACCACAAGGCGCTGTGCCCCAGCTTCGGCGGCACCCCACCGCCGCTGCCCGAGGTCTGAGGCCCCCGAGCCGTCAGACGCGCTCCGGCTACACGGCGCGCGCGAAGGCGGCGAAGCGGTCGACCGCCGCCGGGACGTCCCAGGAGTGCCACGCGCCGGCCAGCACCTCCGACACCGCGCCCGGCACCTCACGGGCCACGCGCGCCGCGGCCTCCGGCATGCCGGGGAACGTCTGCTCCCCGAATACCGCCAGCACCGGCACCGCGCGGCCGAGCAGGTCGCCGAGCGGACCGCTCGCCGCCCACACGAGGGACTCCCCGTCCGCCCGGTACGCCGGGGCCTGCGCGATGAAGCGGTCGTGGAACGGCATGTCCGCCAGGCCTTCCCGGAACTCAGCGGGCATGTCGCGCATGTACTCCGCCGCGGCCCCGGCGAGGTCCCCCGCGTCGAGGCGGTCGGTCACGTTCGCCACCCACGAGCGGACGGCGGGCAGTTCCGACTGCTCCTCCAGCGGCGCCTCCCACAGCACCAGACCCGCCGCCGGGACACCGCGGGCCGCCGCCGCCAGCGCGATGGAACACCCCGAGGAGTGCCCGACGAGGACCGCCGGCCCGCCACCGGCCGCCTCCACGACGGCGGCGACGGCCGCGAGCTCGCGCTCCAGCGTGATGTCGCCGGAGGCCACGCTCTCGCCCCGTCCCACCCGGTCGTGGACGGTCGTCGTGAACCCGCGCTCGGCCAGCGCCTGCGCGGTCTGCGTCGTCTCCTCGTCGATCGCCCGGTAGGGCCCGGCCCCGGCGATGAACACGACCGCCGGCCCGGACCCGTAGCGGTCCAGCACCACCGTGTCGCCGTGGCCGGTCTGCACCTGGAGTGTCGTCATGCCCCGCTGACCCCGCCCGGACCCCGAAGTCATCGGCGCGCTGCTCAGACCTCCGGGAGGGTGTCCAGCGGCCGGCCCGCGGCGATGCGGCCCAGCGCCGCGACGTCCACCTCGGCCAGCGACACGACGCGGCTGCGCCCCGGGGCGGCGGGGATCGGCACCATGTGCGGGCACGCCAGGACGTGCGCCCCGGCCGCCTCCCCCGACGCCACGCCCGTCGGGGAGTCCTCCACGACCACGCAGTCCGCCGGGTCCACGCCCAGCAGCTCGGCCGCCCGCAGGTACGGGTCCGGCGCCGGCTTGCCGCGCTCCACCTCGTCCCCGGCGACCACGACGGAGAAGGCGCCCGGCACCATCGCCGCGACCGTCCCGGCGAGGCTGCGGTAGGACATCGTGACCAGCGCGCACGGCACCCCGGCCGCACCGAGGGCACGCAGCAACTCCAGTGCACCCGGTCGCCACACGACGGCCGCGCTCACCTGCGTGATGACCGCCGCGATGAGCTCGTCGACGACGGCGGCCGCGTCCAGCCGCGTGCCGGTCGTCCGCTCGACGTGCTCGGCCAGGACCCGTCCGGAGTCCGGCAGGGCGCTGCCCACCAGCTGCAGGGCCTGGTCGTGGCTCCACGTCGCCCCGTACCGGCCCAGCAGCGCCGTCTCGGCGGCGATCCAGTGCGGTTCGGTGTCGACCAGCGTGCCGTCCATGTCCCACAGCACTGCCGCGGGGAGCTGGACGGGTGTCTCGGAGGTGTGTCCGGTGGGCGCTTCGTGGGGACTCATCAGCCCCGGAGTCTAGGGTTGAGACGTGCCAGAGCAGCCTGCCGACCCCACGACGGACGACCTCGTCCTGCGCAACCCCGTCGTCATCGCGGCCTTCGAGGGGTGGAACGACGCGGGCGAGTCCGCCAGCCAGGCCGTCGCGCACCTGCACGACGTCTGGGACGCCACCGAGCTCACCGAGTTCGACCCCGAGCTCTACCACGACTTCCAGGTCAACCGGCCGACCGTCCACTTCGACGACGACGGTCGCCGCCGCCTCACCTGGCCCACGACCCGCATCTCCGCGGTCCAGCTGCCCGACGGCCCCCGCGACGTGATCCTCGTGCGCGGCATCGAGCCCTCGATGCGCTGGCGCACGTACGCCCAGGAACTCGTCGACGTCGCCCGCACCCACCACGCCTCCCTCGTGCTGACCCTCGGCGCCCTCCTCGCCGACGTCCCGCACACCCGGCCCCTGCCGGTCACGTCCAGCTCCGAGGACCCCGAGCTCATCGAGAAGCTCGACATCGAGCCCTCCCGCTACGAGGGCCCCACCGGGATCGTCGGCGTCGTGCAGGACGCCGTCACCGCCGCGGGCATCCCGTCGGTGTCCCTGTGGGCCGCCATCCCCCACTACGTGGGCCAGCCGCCGTCGCCCAAGGGGACGCTCGCCCTGCTGCGCCGCATCGAGGAGATGCTCGACCTCTCGATCCCGCTCGACGAGCTGCCCGAGGACGCCCGCGCCTGGGAGCGCGGCGTCGACGAGCTCGCCGGGGAGGACGCCGAGATCGCCGAGTACGTCCAGCAGCTCGAGGAGGCCAAGGACACCGCCGAGCTCCCCGAGGCCTCCGGCGAGGCCATCGCGCGGGAGTTCGAGCGCTACCTGCGCCGACGGGACGACCCGCCGCGCCGCGGCTGAGGCTGACCCGCGGTGACCAGATCAGGCGATCTTCCCGGTTCACGTCACTCCGAGTGATCATCTGCGCCACCATGGCACGTGCTGCACGGAGGGTCCGTGCACGCGTGGAGGAGGGGTCCTCGTGGGTTTCGCCGACGCAGTCAAGACCTGCCTGCGGAAGTACGCCGTGTTCTCGGGCCGCGCCCGCCGCTCGGAGTACTGGTACTTCCGGCTGTTCCTCGGCCTGCTCGGCCTCGTGCTCGGCATCGTCTTCGCCGTCGTGGCCGGGGCCATCGCCGGGGCCGCCGGGGCCAGCGGCTCCGACTCCGTCTCGGCCGGCGGCGGCATCGCCATCATCTTCCTGTACCTGCTCGTCTTCGCCGTGAGCCTCGCCGTGCTGCTGCCCAGCCTCGCGGCCGAGGCACGCCGTCTGCACGACACCGGCAAGTCGGCGTGGTGGATCCTCCTCGAACTGGTGCCCTTCGGTGGGATCGTCCTGATCGTGTTCTGCGCCATGGACTCCACCCCCGGCCCGAACGAGCACGGCCCCAACCCCAAGGGCGTCGGCGGCGGGTACGGCCAGCCGCCCCAGTTCGGCGGGCCGAACCAGTACGGCCAGCCCGGCCAGTACGGCCAGCAGCCCGGCCAGTTCTGAGCCGTCCAGCACCACGCCGAGGGGGCGGTCACGACACGTGACCGCCCCCGCGGCGTTCCCGGACCGGCCCACGCCATGATGGGCTGACAGCAGTCCCGCAGTGCTCCCCGACCGTGCCGAACACCGAGGAGGAACTCGTGTCCTGGCGGCTCGAAACACCGCGCGTCCTCGTCGTCGACCTCGACGGGTCCAAGGGCAGCGCCGTGCGCGCCCAGACCGGCTCGATGGTCGCCTACGAGGGCGACGTCCAGTTCAAGAACGCCGGGATGGGCGGTGGAGGGGGTCTGCGCGCCGCCTTCAAGCAGCGCGTCACCGGCGAGTCCCTGTCCCTCATGGAGGTCACCGGCCGCGGCACCGTCCACTTCGCCGTCGACGCCGGCTACGTCCTCGTCCTCGACCTCGCCGGCGACACCCTCAAGGCCGAGTCCGAGGGCCTGCTGTGCCTGCAGGACAGCCTGAAGACGGACGTCACCTTCACCGGGCTGCAGGGCGCCTCCAGCGGCCAGGGCCTGTTCACCACGACCGTCACCGGCCACGGCCAGGTCGCGCTGCTCTCCCTCGGCGGGCCGCCCATCGCCCTGCGCGTCACCCCGCAGACCCCGCTCGTCGTCGACCCCGACGCCTACATCGGCGCCGTCGGGAACCTGTCGCAGTCCTTCGTCACCGACGTCTCCTGGCGCAACCTCATCGGCGAGAGCTCCGGCGAGGCGTTCTCGTTGCGGTTCGAGGGCCAGGGCGTCGTCTACATCCAGCCCGAGGAGCGGTGATGGCGTTCACCAAGGTCACCTCCAAGGTCGTCCTGGCCGAGGTCCGTCCCGGCGCCGAGGTCCTCGCCCGCCGCGGCGCGATGCTCGCCACCAGCGGCCAGATCGCCTTCTCCCCCGTCGTCGGCGGGCCCGGCGGCGGCGCCTACGGCGGCGGCATCGCCTCGGCGCTCGCACGCGGCATGCAGGGCGAGGCGGTCCCGCTCATGGTCGCCGAGGGCAACGGCACGGTGCACTACGGCTTCCGCGGCCACCACGTCACCGTCATCGACCTCGACGGCTCCCAGCCGATGTCGGTCGAGGCCGACCGGTTGCTCGCCCACGACGCGAACATGTCCAGCTCCGTGGTGTTCCTCGGCCAGCAGGGCGGGCTGCGCGGCGCGGTGCGGGGAGCGGTGACGGGCCAGGGCCTGTTCACCACCCAGCTGTCCGGCCGCGGCACCGTCGCGGTCCTGTCCCACGGCGGCACCTTCGCCCTGCAGGTCGGCGGGAACCGCCAGGTCGTCGTCGACCCGCAGGCGTACGTCGCGCACGTCGGGAACCTCCGCCTCGACGTGGCGACGGCGCTGTCGTGGCGCGACGCCGTGGGCCGCGGGTCCGGGGAAGGCGTGCAGCTCAAGGTGTCCGGCGAGGGCACCGTCTACGTCCAGGCGAGCGAGGAGAAGCTCTGATGGCCTCCACCAGCCCCCAGCCCCTCGACCCGCAGACGCTGCCGGACCACGACAACCTGCCGGACAACCCGTACGCCTACTGCGTGCGGCTCACCGGACCGCTGTTCATGCAGACCGGACGGATGATCGCCTACTACCCCGCCGGCGGCGGGACGATCCGGTTCGAACCGCTGACGGCGACGTCGATGACGGCCATGGTCGCCTCGAAGTTCTCCTCCCCGCTCTACAGCCGGGACTGGGTCGTGGCGAACGGTCAGGGCCACGTCCTGCTCGGCGACCGCGGGTACGACATCAACTCCTACGACCTCGACGACGGGAACCTCACCGTCCGCGCCGCGAACCTGCTGGCGTTCGACGCGAGCCTGGAGCTGAAGGAGTCGATCATCCCGGGGTTCCTCACCCTCATCGGGACGGGGAAGTTCCTCGCGAGCTCCTCGGGGCCGGTCATCTTCGTCGAACCTCCGGTCCGGGTGGATCCGGAGGCGCTCGTCGGCTGGGCGGACTGCCCCGCACCCTCCCAGCACTTCGACGCGGGCTGGATGGGGCACTTCCTCGGCGCGGCCCGTGGCGCACTCTTCGGGACGCGGTCCGGGGAGGAGCGCCAGTACGACTTCACCGGCGCCGGCACCGTCCTGCTGCAGAGCTCGGAACGGATGCTGGAGGACCCGCAGGTCGTGCGGCGGCTCGAGGGCGAGGTGCACCAGCTGGGGCCCAACCAGTTGCGGCACCTGGCCGGGGTCATCCAGCAGCAGCTCACCCAGCACCAGCAGTGACCGTGGACCTGTGGCGCGAGGTGCTCGCCACCCACCCGGTGTTCGACGGGCACAACGACCTGGCCTGGGAAGTGCGCGAGCGGTTCGGGTCCGACCCCGTCGCGGCCGGGCTGCTCGACCAGCCGACCCTGCACACCGACGTCCCCCGGCTGCGCGCCGGGGGCGTCGGGGCGCAGTTCTGGTCGGTGTACGTGCCCTCGACCTGGGACCCGGCGGCGGCGACCGTCGCGGTGCTGGAACAGGTCGACGTGGTGCGCCGCGTCGTCACCGCGCACCCGGACGTCTTCGGGTGGACGCCCACGGCGGCGGCCGTGCGTGAGGCGGTGGCCGCCGGACGCATCGCCTCCCTCGTCGGCGCCGAGGGCGGGCACTCCATCGCCGGGTCGCTGGGTGTCCTGCGGGAACTGCGTCGCGCCGGCCTGGCGTACATGACGCTGACGCACAACGACAACACCCCGTGGGCGGCCTCGGCGACGGGTGAGCCCGTCGACCACGGTCTGACGGACTTCGGCCACGACGTCGTCCGCGAGATGAACCGGACCGGCGTGCTCGTGGACCTCTCCCACGTCCACGAGCGCACCATGCACGACGCGCTCGACACGACGACGCGGCCCGTCCTGTTCTCGCACTCCTCGTGCCGGGCGGTCACCGACCACCCCCGCAACGTGCCGGACGGCGTCCTGGAACGCCTGCCGCACAACGGAGGCGTCCTCATGGTGACGTTCGTCCCGGCCTTCGTGGCGGCCCCCGGCGCCGACCGGGCGCGGCTGGAGGACGTCGTCCGCCACCTCGAGCACGCCCGCGAGGTCGTGGGCGTCGAGCACGTGGGCCTCGGCGGCGACTACGACGGCACCGACGCGTTCCCCGACGGACTGCAGGACGTGTCCTGCTACCCCGCGCTGCTGCAGGCCCTCGCCGACCGCGGTTGGTCGGCCGCGGACCTGCGGGCCCTCACGTCCGGCAACGCCCTGCGCGTCCTGGAGGAGGCGCAGGACGGCACGTCCGTCGACTAGCGGGCGAGTTCCACCCCGAGCAGCGCGGCGACCAGGTCGCGGACCAGGGCCGGGGACCCGGTCTCGTCGCCGTCGCCCGCCGCCACCCAGGCGTCGACGGCTGCGACGGCCCCGGGGGCGTCGAGGTCGTCGGCGAGGCGTTCGCGCACCGTCGCCAGCAGCTCGTCCGCGGGCGGACCGGACGGGCGGGCGACGGCGGCGCTCCACGCCGCGAACCGCTCGCGCGCCGTGGCGAGGACCTCGTCGGTCCACTCCCACTCGCTGCGCCAGTGGTGCGCGACGATCGCGAGCCGGACGGCGCCGGGCTCGACCCCGGCCGCCCGGAGCTTGGAGACGAGCACGAGGTTGCCCTTGGACTTGCTCATCTTCTCGCCGTCGAAGGCGACCATGCCCGAGTGCGCGTAGGCGCGGGCGAACGGACGGGACTCCGGTCGCAGCAGGTGCGCGTGCGAGGCACCCATCTCGTGGTGCGGGAAGACCAGGTCCGAGCCACCGGCCTGCACGTCGATGGGCATCCCCAGGTGCTCCAGGGCGATCGCCGTGCACTCCACGTGCCAGCCCGGGCGGCCGCGGCCGAGGTCACCGGCGTCCCACGCGGGTTCGCCCTCGCGCTCGACCCGCCACAGCAACGGGTCCAGCGGGTCGCGCTTGCCGGGACGCTGCGGGTCGCCGCCGCGCTCTGCGGACAGCGCGAGCATCGTCTCGCGGTCGTAGCCGCCGACCTCGCCGAACGCCACGTCGGAGGCGACCGGGAAGTACACGTCGCCGTCCGGCCCGCCGTCGACGCCCGGCACCCGGTAGGCCGCACCAGCGGCGAGCAGGTCCCGCACGGCCGCGGACACGAGGTCGACGGCCTCGACGACGCCGAGGTACTCCTGGGGCGGGACGACGGACAGCGCCTCCATGTCGGCGCGGAACAGGTCGATCTGGGACGCCGCGAGGTCGCGCCAGTCGACTCCCGTGGCGGTCGCACGCTCGAGCAGCGGGTCGTCGACGTCGGTGACGTTCTGCACGTAGCGCACGTCGAGACCCGCGTCGCGCCAGGCGCGGCCCAGGAGGTCGAAGGCGACGTAGGTGTTGGCGTGGCCCAGGTGCGTCGCGTCGTACGGGGTGATGCCGCAGACGTAGAGCGTCGCGGTGCCCTCCTCCGGGCCGACCGGGACGACCTCGCCGAGCGAGGTGTCGTGGAGGTGGACGCGAGGCCCCCGACCGGGCAGGGACGGGACGGCGGGGACGGGCCAGGAACGCACGGGCCGAACCTACCTGGCGCTCGTCAGAAGGGCGGCCACGGGATGGTCCGGTGCCCGCGGGGCCGGGGCAGCCGGTCCGCCGTCAGCAGCTTGGCGGTCCGTTCCAGCGTCGCGACGACCTCCTCGACGACGAGCAGCTCGCCCAGCAGGTCCCCGAGCGGGCCGTCGAGGTCGGCGACGAGGACGCTGAGGACCTCGCGCTCCTCGGCCAGCAGCCGCGTCCCGCCGAACCCCCACAGCACCGTCCGCAGCTTGGGTTCCTCGTGGAAGGTCAGCCCGTGGTCCACGCCGTGCACCGCGCCGGACCACCCCGGCAGGACGTGCCCGCCCTTGCGGTCGGCGTTGTTCAGGACGACGTCCAGGACGGCCATCCGCCGCAGCCGCAGGTCGTCGGCGTGCACGAGCGAGACGGGACGGCCCGCGCCGTCCTCCGCCTCCAGCACCGTCAGCCAGCCGGGTTCGACCTGGCGCGGCGGCAGGATGTCCACCAGCCCCGCGCCCGGGGACGGCAGCACGACCTCGGCGGCGTCGGCCGGGTCCGCGCCGTCCTGCTGCAACCACAGCTGCACCGACCCCGGCCCGAGCGGCCCGTCGCGGAAGACGGTGGGCGGCACCACGTTCCACCCCGTCGTCGCCGAGACCGCGTAGGAGGCCACCTCGCGGCGGGCGAGGGTGTCGTCCGGGAAGTCCCACAGGGGGCGTTCCCCGGAGACGGGCTTGTAGACGCACGCGAGCTCGCCCTCGTCCGTCGTGACGGTGGCGTACAGCGTGGCGTTCGACGCGTCCGCGAGCCGGCCGCGGATCTGCAGCTCCCCCGCGGCGAGCCGGACGAGGGCCTCCTGCTCGTCGACTCCGGCGAACGTCGCGCTCAGCGCCGGTACCCGTTCGCGCGCGGGCAGACGTGACCGGCCGGGTCCAGCGGGCCGGCGCAGAACGGGCACGGCGGACGGCCGGCCGCCACGAGCGCCAGCGCCCGCGCCGCGAACGCGCGGGCGGCGGCCCCGTCGAGGGACACGCGCAGGAGGTTCTGGTGCGGCGCGGGTTCGGGCTGCTCCGGGTCCACCTCCTCCTCGCTGACCTCGAAGCACTCGATGACCACGACGTCGCGTTCGCCGTCCCACGCCAGGCTCATCGTCCCGACGCGGAACTCCTCCTCGATGGGCAGGTCGAGCGGCGCGGTGTCCTCGGTGCCCGCGGGGGGCATCGCGGGGACGGGCGCGGCACCGCCCGAGCGGCGGACGATCTCGTCGAGGAGCTCGCCGACGCGTTCGGCCAGGGCGGAGACCTGCGTCTTCTCCAGCGCCACGGACGTCAGACGTGCACCGGCCCTGGCCTGCAGGAAGAACGTGCGCTGACCCGGTTGACCGACGGTGCCCGCGACGAAGCGCTCGGGCGGGTCGTACTCGTGCACGGGCATGGCTCCGACCCTACGCCGCGCCCGTGCTGCCGCCGACGACCGCGTCACTGCTCGCGGGGCGGCGCGTCGAGCGGCGCTTCTTCTTCGCCGGCGCGAAGCCCGCGAGGTCCCCGCCGGAGTCGTTCATCCGCAGGACGAAGGGACGCAGCGGCGCGTAGCGCACGACCGACACCGAGCACGGGTCGACGGACAGCCGCTGGAAGAGGTCGAGGTGCATGCCGAGGGCGTCGGCGAGGACCGCCTTGATGACGTCCCCGTGGCTCACGGCCACCCACACCGCGTCGTCCCCGTGCTCGGCCGCGACACGGGCGTCGTGCTCCCGCACGGCCTCCAGCGCCCGGTGCTGCATCGTCGCGAGGCCCTCGCCACCCTCGCCGGGGAAGACGGCTGCCGACGGGTGCGACTGCACGGTCCGCCACAGCGGTTCCTTGGCGAGGTCCTTCAGCGCCTTGCCCGTCCAGTCGCCGTACTTGCACTCCCCCAGCCGGTCCTCGGTGCGCACCGGGGGCCGCGCTCCGGTCGGGCCGTCGACGGCGCGCAGCGCCTCCGCCGTCTCCTGGCAGCGTTCCAACGGCGAGACGACGACGTCGGCGACCGGCACCGGCGCCAGCCGTCGCGCCAGCGCCTCCGCCTGGGCCCGACCGGTGTCGTCGAGGTGCACCCCCGGTGTCCACCCGGCGAGGACGGCGGCGGTGTTGGCGGTGCTGCGGCCGTGGCGGACGAGCAGGAGGGTCGGCACGGCCCCCACTGTAGGGGCGTGGTTGGCCCGTAGCTTCGGCGACCGGTCACGGTGGAGGCAGCTCATTAATTCCGGTAACTGAACTTCCGTTGTCATCGCGCGGCACAGGAAGCCAGGGCACGATGTCGCCGTGATTGCTCAGTGATCGTCGACGTGGCGACCTACCGCGACGGCCGCCGTCACGAGGTCCCCGACCTCGCCGCCACCCTGCGGGCCTGCCGCGTGGACGCGGACGGGGCCTCCCCCGCTCCCGGCGACGCGGCGCAGGAGGAGTTCCTGTGGCTGGGGCTGAAGGACCCCACGGCGGCGGAGTTCGAGGACGTCGCCTCGTCGCTGCACCTGCACCGGCTCGCCGTCGAGGCGGCCGTGGCGGGGCACCAGCGACCGAAGATCGAGTGGTTCGGCGACACCGTCTTCGTCGTCCTGAAGGTGCTGGAGTACTTCGACGACACCTCCAGCGTCGAGACCGGCGAGATCATGCTGTTCGTCGGCCGCCGGTTCGTCGTCACCGTCCGCCGGGGTGCCGTGGGCGCGCTCACCACGGTCCGTTCCGCCGTCGAACGGGACCAGCGGCGGCTCGCTCGCGGCCCGAAGGGCGTCCTGCACGCGGTGATGGAGCACGTCGTCGCCGGGTACGCGACCATCGACGGGGAGCTCGAGCAGGACGTGGAGGACATGGAGGAGCAGGTCTTCTCCCCCAGCCGCAGCTCCGACGCCCAGCGCATCTACTCCCTCAAACGCGAGGTCCTCGAGGTGCGCCGCGGCGCCTTCCCGCTCGTCGCACCGCTGAAGCGGCTCGTCGAGGCCGGCACGAGCGACCACCCAGCGCCCCACCCGGAGGTGCCCCACCACCCCGTGGACGCGCAGGCGCTGTTCGTCCTGCGCGACGTGCTCGACACGCTCGTGCGCACCGTCGAGCACGTCGAGACGTACGACCGGCTGCTCACCGACATCCTCAACGCGCACCTCGCGCAGGTGTCGGTCCGGCAGAACGACGACATGCGCAAGATCTCGGCCTGGGCGGCCATCGCCGCCGTCCCGACGCTCATCGCGGGCGTCTACGGCATGAACTTCCAGCACATGCCAGAGCTGGGCTGGCGCTACGGGTACCCGCTGTGCGTCCTCGCGATGGTCGGGATCTGCGTCGTCCTCTACCGCCTCTTCAAGCGGTCGGGATGGCTGTGAGCCGGAGCTCGCGAGGGGCCCCTCAGCCGAAGCTGGTGCCGTTCCAGGCCGGCAGGACGTTCGCGAGGACCAGCGCGTAGACCACGACGGCCAGGGCGATGCGGTAGACGACGAAGCCCTTGTAGCTGTGGGTGGTGATGAACCGCATGAGCCAGGCGATGACGACGAACCCGACGGCGAACGCCACGACGGTGGCCACCGCGGTCGGCGCCCACGCGATGGCGGCGCCCGTGCTGACCTCGTCGTACAGCTGGTAGAAGCCCGACAGCACGACGGCCGGGATGGCCAGGAGGAACGAGTACCGCGCGGCGGCCTCGCGCGTGTACCCGAGCAGCAGGCCCATCGTGATGGTGCCGCCGGACCGGGAGACCCCCGGGATGAGCGCCATCGCCTGGGCCAGGCCGAAGAGCACACCGTGCTTCCAGGTCAGCTGGTCCAGCGTCCGTTCCTTGCGGCCGAACCGGTCGGCCGCCCCGAGGACCAGCGCGAACACCCAGAGCGTGGTGGCGATGACGACGAACCCGCGCAGCGTCGTCTCGATCGCGTCCTGGAAGAGCAGGCCGAGCAGGCCGATGGGGATGGTCCCCAGGATGACGAGCCAGCCCATCCGCGCGTCGGGGTCGTTCCGCGGCACGCGCCCGGTCAGGGACCGGACCCACTGGCCGATGATCCGCGCGATGTCCTTGCGGAAGTAGAGGATGACCGCGGCCTCGGTGCCGAGCTGGCAGATCGCGGTGAAGGCCGCCCCGGGGTCCTCGGCCCCGATGAGGGTGCCGACGATCGCGAGGTGGCCGCTGGAGGAGATGGGCAGGAACTCGGTCAGGCCCTGGACCAGACCGAGGAACGCACCCTCGAGGACACCCATGCTCATGCCGGGACTCCCCCCGTCCGCGGGCAGCAGGTGACGACGCTCGAACTGGGGGTGGGCACGGCCGAACGCTATCGGGCGGCCGGGGGCGTCGTCGTGCGCAGGGCCGGTGCGTCACCGGGGACGCACCGAACCCTCACACGGGACGGTCAGAGGGGCTTGGGGGCCTCGTCCTCGTCCGCCTCGTCGTCGGTGTCCTCGTCCTCTTCGTCGTCGTCGTCGTCTTCGTCGTCTTCGTCGTCGTCGTCGCGTTCGTCCTCGACGTCGTCGTAGAGCACGAAGGGCGTGACCTCGTCGTAGGCGTCGTAGATCGCCTCCTCGTACACCTCGAAGGCGTCCGCCACACGCTGGTAGGCGTCGGCGACGGCGGGGTCGGTCTCACCGCGCCGGTTGGCGGCGGCGGCGAGGTGGTCCTCGAGGGCGGCCACGAGTCGGGCCAGGGCCGCGCGCGGGTCGGGCGTCATGGTCCGACCGTACCGGGAACGGGTGCGCCCGCCTCACCGGGTGCATCATGGTCCCGATGGCTGCGCACGAGGGGAACACGCCCGAACGGTCGACCGGTCGCCGGGACGGCCGGAGCACGGGCCGGACGTCGGGTCCGGGAACGCCGGAGGAGTACGAGTACCGGGTGCTGACGCTCCCCCGGGAGACCTCCCGCGGTGACGCGCGGCGCCTGCTCACCGAGCACGCCGAGTACGGGCGCTGGGAGTTGGCCCGGGTCCGCCTCTACATGGGGGGCAGCCGCAAGGTCTGGCTCCGTCGCAAGATCATCCGGGTCGCACGCACGGCGTGACCGGCCTACCGTCGCCGTCCGTGGGCATCTTCCGGACGAAGAGCGTCGAGGACGCGATCGCGACGACGGACGAACCCGAGCACCGGCTGAAGAAGACGCTGGGCGCCTGGGACCTCACCGTCTTCGGTGTGGGCGTCATCATCGGGACGGGCATCTTCGTCCTGACCGGTGAGGCAGCCGGCACCCGTGCGGGGCCGGCCGTGACGCTGTCGTTCGTCGTCGCCGGCGTCGTCTGCGCGCTGGCGGCGCTGTGCTATGCCGAGTTCGCCTCCACCGTCCCCGTCGCGGGGTCCGCTTACACGTTCTCCTACGCGAGCCTCGGCGAGGTGGTGGCGTGGATCATCGGCTGGGACCTCATCCTCGAACTGGCCCTGGGCGCGGCGACCGTCGCGGTCGGGTGGTCCAGCTACGCGGCGGACCTGCTGAGCCAGACCCTGGGGCTGCAGGTGCCGGAGTGGCTTTACTCGACGTCGCCCTCCCCCACCCAGCCGAACCTCATCGCCGCGGCCGTCATCCTCGTGCTCACCGCGGTGCTGTGCGTGGGGACCAAGGCCTCGGCGCGGGTCAACGCGGTCGTCGTGGCGGTCAAGCTCACCGTCGTGGGCATCGTGATCGTCGCGGGCCTGTTCTTCGTCAAGGTGTCGAACTGGTCGCCGTTCGTGCCGCCGTCCGGTTCCCGCGGTGCCGCGAGCACCCCGCCCGACCCCTCGCTCTGGCAGGACCTCGGCGTCCCGCTGGGGACGTTCGGCGTGGGCGGTGTCCTCACGGCTGCGGCGCTGGTGTTCTTCGCCTTCATCGGCTTCGACATCGTGGCGACGGCGGCGGAGGAGACGAAGAACCCGCAGCGGGACGTCCCGCGGGGCATCTTCGGGTCGCTGGCGATCTGCACGGTCCTCTACGTCCTCGTCTCCCTCGTCGTGACCGGGATGGTCAAGTACGACCGGATCTCCGTCGACGCGCCGCTGGCCAACGCGTTCCGGGCCGTCGGCGCCGACGTCGTCGCCACGCTCATCAGCGTGGGCTCGGTCGTCGGCCTGCTGACGGTCATGATGGTGCTGATGCTCGGCCAGAACCGGGTGCTCTTCGCGATGGCGCGGGACCGGCTCATCCCGTCGTGGTTCTCCAAGGTCGACGGGCGCACCGGGGTGCCGCTGCGCATCACGGCCGTCACCGGGGTCGTCGTGGCCGTCGTCGCCGCCGTGACGCCGATCTCCGACCTGGCGGAGATGGTCAACATCGGCACGCTCTTCGCCTTCGTCCTCGTCTCGATCGGGGTCGTCGTCCTGCGCCGCACGCGGCCGGACCTGCCGCGGGCCTTCCGGATGCCCTGGGTCCCGGTGCTGCCGATCGTCTCCGCGGTCCTGGCCCTGGTGCTCATGGGCTTCCTGCCGGGCCTGAGCTGGATCCGGCTGGGGATCTGGATGCTGCTCGGCCTGGCCGTCTACCTCGCCTACGGCTACCGCAAGTCCCGGCTCGCCCGGCGAGGCTGACCCGCCGGGAACAGATCCAAGTCGTGTAGTCTTCAACGAGATACATGCAGATGCATGGACTTCGACGAGGAGCGCGACATGCAGTTCGGGATCTTCAGCGTCGGCGACATCACGCCCGACCCCACCACCGGCCGTGCGCCGACCGAGCACGAGCGCATCAAGGCGCTGGTGACGATGGCCGAGCACGCCGAGCAGGTGGGCCTGGACGTCTTCGCGGTCGGTGAGCACCACAACCCCCCGTTCGTGCCGTCCGCCATGACGACCCTGTTGGGGTGGATCGCCGCGCGCACCACCCGGCTGACCGTCTCGACGTCCATCGCGCACATCACCACCAACGACCCGGTGCGGATGGCCGAGGACTACGCGATGCTCCAGCACCTCAGCGAGGGCCGCGTCGACCTGGTCCTCGGCCGCGGGAACGACGGCCGGCTCTACCCCTGGTTCGGGCAGGACCCCCGCCGCGGGGTCGAGCTGACGGTCGAGAACTACCAGCTGCTGCGCCGCCTGTGGGACGAGGAGGTCGTCGACTGGCAGGGCGAGTTCCGGACCCCGCTGCAGGGTTTCACCTCGACCCCGCGCCCGCTGGACGGTGTGCCGCCGTTCGTCTGGCACGGGTCGATCCGGACCCCGCAGGTCGCCGAGATCGCCGCGTACTTCGGGGACGGCTACTTCGCCAACAACATCTTCTGGCCCAAGGAGCACTACATCCGGCTCATCACCCTCTACCGGGAGCGCTACGCCCACTACGGGCACGGCACGCCGGAGCAGGCGATCGTCGGGCTCGGCGGGCAGGTGTTCATGGCGAAGAACTCCCAGGACGCGGTGCGCGAGTTCCGCCCCTACTTCGACAACGCCCCGGTCTACGGCAACGGGCCGTCGCTGGAGGAGTTCACCCGGCAGACCCCGCTCACCGTGGGCACGCCCGACCAGGTCGTCGAGAAGACGCTGACGTTCCAGGAGTTCTTCGGCGACTACCAGCGCCAGATGTTCCTCATGGACCACGCCGGGTTGCCGCTGAAGACGGTCCTGGAGCAGCTCGACATGCTCGGTGAGCACGTGGTCCCCGCGCTGCGCAAGGAGTTCGAGGCCCGTCGGCCGGCGGGCGTGCCGAGCGACCCGCCCTCGCACGCGTCCCGCGCCGCGGCGAAGGCGGCCCTCGCCGCGCCCGGTGCCTGACGGCCGGACCCGGGCCGCGGTCGGGGCCTGGGAGCAGGTGTTCCGGTTGCAGGCGACGCTGCTGCGGCGGTTCGACACGCAGGACGTGTGGGGCGGGCTGAGCGTGCGGGAGTACGACGTGCTCTACACGCTCGCCCGCTCCGGCGGACGGTGCCGGCTCGGGGGGTTGTCGGAGGAGGTCTACCTCCCGCAACCCTCGCTGAGCCGGCTCGTCGACCGTCTCGCCGCGCGCGGTCTGCTGACCCGCGAACCCGACCCGCACGACGGCCGCGGCGTCGTCGTCGTGCTGACCGACGACGGCGCCGCAGCGCAGCGCGAGATCGGTGGCCGGCACGCGGCCGGCATCGCCCGGGAATTCTCGGCGCTCTCGGCCGACGAGCTGGCCGAGCTGGAACGGCTGTGCCGGAAGGTCCTCGGGGACTAGCTCAGCCGAGCTTCCACGCCACCTGGTCGTCCTGGAAGTTCGCGAACTGCTCGACCGACACCAGACCGCCGGCGATGGCCTCGACGGGGACGTCGAAGCACACCTGGTACGACGCCGTCCCCCCTGCCCGCAGACCGGGCTGCTCGACAGCGGAGTTCGGGACGACGGCGTCGCAGGACGTCGTCGAGTAGTTGCGGGCGTCCGTGCCCTGGAAACCGGTCGTGAGGTCGATCCACGGGTTCGCTTCGGGCTGGTCACCGTTGTAGGTCGCGGTCAGGTCGACGAGGACGTACCGCCCGTCGGCCGCCTCGTTGAAGGAGTTGGCGTCGGCGATGACCTGGGTGGCGTCCTGGTTCACCGCGGTGACGGTCACGGAGTAGTCGCCGACCTCGGCCGGCGCACCCAGGGCGAGCGCGGACGCGGCGGCCTCCTCGGCAGCCTCCGGTTCCACCGTGCTGTACCCGTTGGTCGCGTCGGCCGACGCCTGGTCCACCGCCTCGTCGACCGCGGTGAGCGCCGCCCCGGCTGCGACGTTGACCGCGATCGCGACCACGATCGCGGCAGCGGACAGGACCACGCCGGCGATCGACAGCCCCTTGCCGTCGGCGCGGCGGGCCAGGGCGATGATGCCCAGCACGAGCCCCACGACGGCCAGCACGATGCTGCCGATGTTGAGGAGGGGTACGAGGCATCCCGCCGCGGCGACGATGCCGAGGACGAGGGCGGCCACCGCGAGCCCCTTGCCCCGGGTGGGGACGGACTGCGGCGGCGGTGGGGCGACGAACTGCGACATGCGGAGACTCCTGTGCATCTGTTGTGATCTCGTTGGATCACAGCCAGTCAAGCAGTCGTCACGCTTTTCGGTGACCGTTTCCGAAGATCTGCCGCCCAGACGTCAGACCATCCCTCCAGCACCCGCGGAGGAGCCCTCGAGCGTGGCGGGGTCCGTCCAGCCCGCGTAGGTCCTCTGCGCCTCGTCCTCCACCTCGATCCAGAGGCCGGTCGGGTCCTGGACGCCTTCGAAGCACATCTGGAACGTGGCGCTCTGCCCCGGGTCCAGGTCCGGCAGGTCGGCGGCGTCGGGTGAGAGCGTCTGGATGCAGTCCGTCGCGTCGTACTCGTAGCCGTCGACGTCGTAGAGGTAGCCGTAGAGGTCCTCGTAGGAGTCGCCGGAACCGCTGCCGGTGAACTGGACCGTGAGGTCGGCGAAGACGACGTCCCCGCGGGTGCTGACCCCGTCGACGCTCACGGTGTACTCGTCGAGCTCGGCGGTCTCGCCGAAGGCGTGCTCCCCCGCCGACTGCCCCTCGTCGGGGGCGGTCGTACCTCCCGTGTCCCATCCGGAGGGCGACAGCGCCACGGCGAGGAAGAGCGCGCCGTAGGTCACGAAGATCACCACGGTGACGACGATCGCGACGACCGTACCGACCGCTCCCGTGATGACGCCCGCGAGCGCCATGCCGCGGCCGGGCAGGCGGCGGCCGAGGGCGATGCCGCCGGTGACGACGCCGGCGATGCCGAGGGCGATGGCGAAGGGGCCGAGGAGGGGCACGAGGGCGAGGGAGGCGATGCCGGTGCAGAGGCCGACGATCGCGAGCGCCGGGGAGGGCGCGGCCCGGTGGGGCGGGGGGCCGTACGGCGCGGTGGGCGGGCCGGGTGGCGGGGACGGGTGGTGCCAGGACACCCGTTCATTGCACCACCCCGGGGTGGGTGGGGGTGGGTGCTCGGGGGCAGGACCGCCCGGGCGGGTGATCGTCAGGGGGTCGGGGGTGGGTCGGGGGTGAGGACGGCGAGGACGACGGGGGTGTCCTGGCCGGGCCAGGTGCCGCGCAGCGTGGCGCCTGGTACGGGGACGGGGTGCACGACGCGGGGCAGGACGAGGCGCAGGCCGTGGTTGTGGCGGGGGGCGCGGACGACGGTGGTGGTGCCGGTGTGCTCGACGTGCGGGTGGGTCCAGTCGCCGGGGTGCGTGGGGGCGCCGGGGGTGGGGCCGTCGCCGCGGACGTGGGTGGTGGCGGGCAGGAGGGTGAGCCCGTCGGGGGTGGCTTCGTCCAGGTCGGCTTCGCGTCCGCCGTGCAGGACGGTGGTGGCGAGGGCGGTGAGCAGGACGGGGTCGTGGCAGCCGTCGTGGATCCACCGGTCGCCGAGGGTGGTGTGGGTCATGGTGGTGACGAGGGTGTCGGGCGGTCCGGGGGTTCCGCGGTACGTCAGGGGCACCTGCAGGACGCGGCCGTCGGGGGTGGCGAGGAGGTGGGTCTCCATGCCGACCTCGCCGTCGGGGTCGTCGAAGCGGTAGGAGCCGACGGGGGTGAGCTCTGTGAGGTCGCCTCCCCCGGTCCACGGCTGGCGGGGCACCCAGGCCTGCAGCAGTTCGCGCTTGGTGGGCGCGATGGTCGCGGGGTGGTGGACGGCCACGTCCCGGAGTGTGGCAGCTGGCACCCTCGACTCGTGGACCTGGGGCTGCGGGACGGTGAGGTGCGGGTGGTCCTGCACGAGGAGGGCTGGGCGCGGGAGGGCCGGCGGGAGGCGGCGCGGGTGCTGGCGGCGGGGGCGCCGTGGGTGCTGCGGGTGGAGCACGTGGGCAGCACGGCGGTGCCGGGGTTGGCGGCCAAGCCGGTGGTGGACCTGGCGGTGGCGGTGCGGGACCTGGCGGACGCGGAGGCGCTGGCGCCGTCGATGGCGGGGTTGGGGTACGACTTCCCCGGGGACGTGGGCATTCCCGACGACCTCGTCTTCGGCCGCGCGCGGGGGTTCCGCACCCACCTCCTCCACGTCGTCGTGGACGAGGGTCCCCGGTGGCGGGCCTACCTGGGCTTCCGGGAGGCGTTGCGCGGCAGCGCGTCCCTGCGGGCGGAGTACACGGCGCTGAAGTCCGCGCTCGCCGCCGCGCACGGCGCGGACCGGGCGGCGTACACGGCGGCGAAGGCGGGGTTCGTGGAGCGGGTGCTCAGGGGGTGAGGCCCACGGAGGGTGTCTCCTCCTCGTCCTCCCGCTGCTCCCCTCCGTGCCGTTGCAGTTCGGCGTAGCGGCCGCCGAGGGCGAGCAGTTCGCGGTGGGTGCCGCGTTCGACGATGCGCCCGGCCTCGAGGACGAGGATCTGGTCGGCGTTGCGGACGGTGGAGAGCCGGTGGGCGATGACGATGGCGGTGCGGCCTTCGAGGGCTTCGTCGAGGGCGGCCTGGACGGCGACCTCGGAGGCGTTGTCGAGGTGGGCGGTGGCCTCGTCGAGGACGACGATGCGCGGGTGGGCCAGCAGCAGGCGGGCGATGGTGAGCCGTTGCCGCTCCCCACCGGAGAAGCGGTACCCGCGCTCCCCCACGACGGTGTCCAGGCCCTCGGGAAGGGCGGCGACGAGGTCGGCGAGGCGGGCGCGGTGCAGGGCGTCGAGGATGTCGGCGTCGGTGGCTTCGGGGCGGGCCAGCTGCAGGTTGGAGCGCAGGGACTCGTGGAAGAGGTGCCCGTCCTGGGTGACGACGCCGACGGTGCGGCGCAACGACTCCGCGGTGAGGTCGCGGACGTCGCGCCCGCCGACGCGGACGGCGCCGGAGTCGACGTCGTACAGGCGCGCGAGCAGCTGGGCGAGGGTGGACTTCCCGGCCCCGGAGGAGCCGACGAGGGCGAAGACCTGGCCGGCTTCGACGCGGAAGGACACGTCGTGCAGGACGGGGACGCCGCCGCGGGTGTCGAGGGTGGCGACGTCCTCCAGGGAGGCGAGGGAGACGTCGGAGGCGGCGGGGTAGCCGAAGCCGACGTGGTCGAACTCCACGGCGACGGGGCCGTCGGGCAGGGCGAGGGCGTCGGGACGTTCGCGCACGAGCGGGACGAGGTCGAGGACCTCGAAGACGCGGTCGAAGCTGACGAGGGCGCTGGTGACGTCGGCGCGGGCGCTGGCGAGCGCCGTGAGGGGGGCGTAGAGGCGGGTGAGCAGGAGGGCGAGGGTGACGATGCTGCCGGCGTCGAGGGTGCCGGCGATGGCGGCGACCCCGCCGACGCCGTAGACGACGGCGAGGGCGAGCGCGGAGACGAGGGTGAGGGCGGTGACGAAGACGCTGCGCCGCACGGCGGTGGTGACGCCGATGTCGCGGACGGCGCGGGCGGCGGCGGCGAAGGAGCGGGACTCCTCCTGGGGGCGGCCGAAGAGCTTGACGAGGGTGGCGCCGGGGGCGGAGAAGCGTTCGGTCGTCTGGTTGATCATCGCGGCGTTGAGGTGGGCGGCGCGGCGGGCGAGCAGGGCCAGGGACCGGCCGAAGCGGCGGGCGGGCAGCAGGAAGACCGGCAGCAGGACCAGGGCCAGGACGGTGATCTGCCAGGAGATGCCGATCATGACCACGGCGGTGAGGGCGACGGCGACGACGTTGCTGACGATGCCCGAGAGGGTGTCGCTGAAGGCGCGCTGGGCGCCGAGGACGTCGTTGTTGAGGCGGCTGACGAGGGCGCCGGTGCGGGTGCGGGTGAAGAAGGCGACGGGCATCCGCTGGACGTGGTCGAAGACGCGGGTGCGCAGGTCGAGGATGAGGTCCTCGCCGAGGGTGGCGGACAGCCAGCGCACGACGAGGCCGAGGGCGGACTCGGCGAGCGCGACGGCGGCGATGAGCAGCGCGAGGGTGACGACGCGGGGGCGGTCGCCGGTGCCGACGGCCTCCACGGCGCGGCCGGCCAGGACGGGGGTGGCGACGGCGAGGACGGCCAGGACGACGCTGCCGACGACGAAGAGGGTGAGCAGCCGGGACCGTTCGCGGGCCATGGCCAGGACGCGGCGGGGCGTCGTGGGCCGGAAGGGCCGGCCCTCGGGTGTGCCGTCGGGGGCGCTCATCGCCTTCCACAGCGCCGTGTGGGCGACGTTCTCCATGCTCACGAGTGGGACTCCGTGCACGAGTGGGACGGGCGGAGGGGGGACTGCATGTCCCGACGCTAGGTGCTGCAGCGCGCTGCAGCTCAACGGGACGTGGGGGCCGTGCTGGAACGGCATGCTGGTGCGGTGATCGGGTGGTGGCGCGGGGCGGGGGTGCGGGTCCGCTCGACGGTGGCGGCGACGGGGCTGCTGGCGGTGCTCGTCGTCTCCGGCGCCTTCGTGGGGCTGGCCGTCGTCCGGCACGCGCTGACGACGGCGGACGCCGAGACGGGTCTGCTGCAGGCACGGCTGGTGCGGTTGGCGGTGACGCCGGAGGCGCTGGACCGCGGGGACGTCGGCGAGCAGCTGCGCTCGGTGGTCGGCGCGGACGCCGACCGCGGTTCGCACGTGCAGGTGGTGCGCGCCGACGGGCGGGTGGTGGTCTCGAGCGTCGCGTTGCAGGGGCAGCCGGCGCTGACGGGGCTGCGGCCCGGTGAGGCGGGGGTCGAGCGCGAGACGGCGGACCTGCCGCAGCTGGACGGGTCGGCACCCTGGGTGGTGACGGTGCTGGGCGCCGAGGTGGACGACCAGCGGTTCTGGGTGGTGGCGGCGGAGAGCACGCAGGACGCCGAGCGGGTCCTGCGCGTGGCGGCCGCGTTGCTGGCGGTGGGGACGCCGGTGCTGCTGGGGGCGATCGCGGTGGCGACGTGGACGTTCGTGGGGCGGTCGTTGCGGCCGGTGGAGGCCATCCGGTCCACGGTGCAGGGCATCACGGCCACGGGGCTGGACGGGCGCGTGCCGGTGCCGGCCGGGGACGACGAGGTGTCGCGGTTGGCGGTGACGATGAACTCGATGCTGGCGCGGCTGGAGGCCTCGCAGCGTTCGCAGCGGCGGTTCGTGGCCGACGCCAGCCACGAGCTGCGGTCACCGGTGGCGACGTTGCGGGCGGCGGCGCACGTGTGGCGCGGGCAGGTCGACCCCGAGTTCGCGGACCTGGTGGCGTCCGAGAGCGGCCGGCTGGAGGGGCTCGTGGGTGACCTGCTGCTGCTGGCCCGCGCCGACGAGGGGCGGCTGGTGCCGGCGACGCCCGCGGAGGTGGACCTCGACGAGGTCGTGGAGGCCGAGGCCGTGCGGGCGCGGACCCTGGGCGGGGACCGGCCCGGAGGTGCGGCGCTGCGGGTGCAGGTGACGACGGTGCCGGCTCGGGTGCGGGGGGACGCGGGCGCGCTGGCGCGGTCGGTGCGCAACCTCGTCGACAACGCCACCCGGCACGCCGGGCAGCTCGTGGAGCTGTCGGTGGCGCGGGAGCCGGGGCCGGACGGTCCCGTGGCGGTGGTCTCGGTCGCCGACGACGGCCCGGGGGTGCCGGAGGCGGACCGCGAGCGGGTCCTGGAACGGTTCGTGCGCCTGGACGAGAGCCGCCAGCGCGGCGCGGGCGGCACGGGTCTGGGGCTGGCCATCGTCGCGGAGGTCGTCGCCGCGCACGGCGGGACGGTGCGCGTCGGGGAGCGTCCCGGGGGCGGGGCGTGCGTGCGGCTGACGCTGCCCCTGGACGACGGGCTGGACGACGGGCTGGACGACGGGCTGGACGACGGGCTGGACGACGGGGTCGGGGAGGGCGGTCAGCCCCCGTCGGCGGCGAGCCGGTAGCCGGCACCGCGGACGGTCTGCAGGGCGTTGCGCCCGAAGGGGATGTCGATCTTCTTGCGCAGGTACCGGACGTAGACCTCCACCACGTTGGGGTCGTGGTCCACCACCGGGTCCCACACGGCCCGCAGGATCTCGGTCTTGGACAGCACCTCGTCGCGGCGGCGCAGCAGCAGTTCCAGGAGGGCGAACTCGCGGGCCGTCAGCGTGACCGGCTCCCCCGCGCGCTCGACGCGGTGGCTGCCGGGGTCCAGGACGAGGTCGCCGGCGGTGAGGACGACGGGCCGTTCGGGCGCACCGCGCCGGTGCAGGGCCCGCAACCGGGCCAGCAGGACGGGGAAGGAGAACGGCTTCGTCAGGTAGTCGTCGGCGCCGAGGTCGAACGCGTCGACCTGGTCGTACTCCCCGTCCTTGGCGGTCAGCACCAGGACGGGCGTCCACACGCCCGCCGCGCGCAGGTCCCGGCACACCTCGTACCCGTTGCGGCCCGGGAGCATGAGGTCCAGGACGAGGACGTCGTGGGAGCCGTGCAGGGCCCGCTCGTACCCGGTGCCCCCGTCGTGGGCGACGTCCACGGTGACGCCCTCGGCGACCAGACCGCGCCGGACGGTGTCGGCGAGGCGGACCTCGTCCTCGACGAGCAGGACCTTCACGCCCCCAGTGTGCCGGGCGGAGGCGGTCCGGTCAGGCCCGCGTCCCGCGCCAGCAGCGCCGCCTGGGTGCGGGAGGTCAGGCCGAGCTTGCCGAGCAGGCGGGAGACGTGGGTCTTGGCCGTCAGGGGTGAGATGCCGAGGGCGGTGGCCAGGTCGGCGTTGCTGCGGCCGTGGCCGAGGTGGCGCAGGACGTCGACCTCGCGGTCGGTGAGGCGACCGACGAGCGCGGACAGGTCCGGTCCGGCGGGTGCGGCGGCGGGGGCACGGTCGAGGGCCGCCAGGAGCGTGCGGGTCACCTCGGGGGCGACGACGCCCTCCCCGGCCGCCACCCGGCGGACGGCGTCCAGCAGGGTCGGGGCGTCGGCGGTCTTCAGCAGGAAGCCGGCCGCCCCGGCGCGCAGGGCGGCCAGGACGAGCTCGTCGTCGTCGAACGTCGTCAGCACCAGCACCTCTGCGAGCCCCTCGGCCACGACGGTGGCCGTGGCGGCGACGCCGTCGGTGCCGGGCATCCGCAGGTCCATGACGACGACGTCGGGACGCAGGACACGGGCCTGGGCGAGCGCGGTCGCGCCGTCGGCGGCCTCCCCGACGACCTCGACCGCGGTGCCGCCGTCGGTGCCGGCGGTGCCCAGGACCGCGCGCAGACCGGCCCGCACGGCCGTGTGGTCGTCGGCGAGCAGGACCCGGACCGTGGCCCCGTCGCTCACCGGGCGCCCACCGGCGAGACGGTGACCGCCGAGACGGGCGCGGAGGCGGGCAGCCGGGCCTCCAGCCGCCACAGCGCCGGGTCGGCGGCGTCCGCGCCGGCGCGGACGGTGCCGCCGACGGCCGCGACGCGTTCGCGCACACCTCTCAGGCCCGCCCCCTCGCCGGCCGGTCCCGCCGTGCGCCGCGGGGCGAGGGGTGAGTCCACGCGCAGCAGCAGCAGGTCGGCGGTCCAGCTCGCCTGGACGGTCACGGGGCCGGCCGCGGCGTGCTTGCGGGCGTTCGTGAGGGCCTCGGTGAGCACGCGGTGGGCCACCACCGCGACCGGGGCGGGGCTCGGCGCACCCGCGGGCAGCCGGGGGTCGGTGCCGGCGGCCAGGTCCGCGGGCCAGTCCGTGCGCACCTGCAGCCCCGCGGCGCGCGCCAGCTCGACGGCCGCGGCCAGGGTGGGCACGGGCCCGTCCACCGGGCGCGCCGGGTCGTCGGTGCGCAGGACGTCGACGAGGACCCGCATCTGCTGCAGCGCCTCGACGCTGGCGGTGCGGACCCCGGCCAGGACGGTCGTGTCGGCACCGCCGGCGCGGGCGGCGACGAGGGCGGCCTCGGTCTGCAGGGCGATGCCGGACAGGTGCCCGGCGACCACGTCGTGCAGGTCGCGGGCCGTCGCCAGCCGCTCGGCCTGACGTTCGCGCGCGGCCCGCTCGCGGGCCAGTTGCGCGCCGCGGTCGACGTCGCGGGCCCACCACTGCGGCAGCAGCAGGAGCGCGGCGAGCCCGCAGGCCACACCCAGCGCCGTGCCCGGGCCCTCGACGGTCAGGGCCCAGCCGGCGCCGACCACGACGAGGACCGCGCCCCCGGCCTCCAGCCACGCCCGGCGCGCCGGCGTGGCCGCCGTCCACGCCCCGTGCAGGACGTTGCCGAGGGCGAACAGGACGACGGGGTCGCCGGGCCCGTCCGCGGGGCTGTCGCCGGCCCCGAGCGGACCGACGGTGAGGGAGGCCGCGCCCGCGGCCGTGGCCAGGACGGCGGTGGCCACCGGGGCGCGCGCGAGGGTCAGGTGGGCGGTGCACACGACGAGCAACGGCAGCAGCACCGCCGGACCACGCCCGCCGGTGACGCCCAGCAGGTGCAGGGCCACGCCGACGACGGCGAACCCCACCGCGGCCAGGACGGCGCCGCGGTGGGGCTGCAGGGTCCGCAGGACGGGCCCGGACACGGTCAGCGTTCGGCCGTGACGTCCCGGCCGCTGACGTCGACCGAGCGCGCGGACGCCGAGCGCTGGTGGCGGACGCCGACGAGGACGACCGCCGCCGTCAGCACCAGGGACAGGACGAGTTCCAGGCGCTGTCCGGGCAGGACCACCATGAGGACGAGCACGACGACGATGAACGCCAGCGCCGCGTACGTCAGCCACGGGAACAGCCACATCCGCACCGCCGGCTGCACCCCGTCGGCGTCGAGCCGGCGGCGCATCGACAGCTGCGACAGCGCGATGATGGCGTAGATCACCAGGGCCAGGGCGCCGCTGGTGGCCAGCAGCATGCTGAAGATCCGCTCCGGCAGCAGGTAGTTCCCCACGACCGCGACGAAACCGACGACGGTGGAGGCCAGGATCGCCGGGTACGGCACGCCGCGACCGGAGACGTGCGACAGCCACGCCGGGCCGTCCCCGCGCCGGGAGAGCGAGAACACCATCCGCGAGGCCGTGTACAGCGCGGAGTTCAGGCAGCTGGCGACGGCGGTGAGGATGACGATGTCCATGATGGTCGCGGCACCGGGGATGCCGATCGTCTGCAGCGTCGTCTGGAAGGACCCGTCGCGTTCCAGGTCCGGGGAGTTCCACGGCACCAGGGCCACCACGACGAAGATCGACAGCAGGTAGAACACCGCGATGCGACCGATGACGGAGTTCACCGCCCGGCGCACGCCCTTCTGCGGGTCCGGGGACTCCGCCGCCGCGATCGTCACGATCTCGGTGCCCATGAAGCTGAACATCGTCAGCAGCATCCCGGCGAGGACGGCCGAGAAACCGTTCGGCAGGAACCCGCCCTCGAGGGACAACCCGGGCGTGCCGCGGACGTCGGAACCGGGGAGCACACCGGTGATGGCCAGGATCCCGACGACGATGAACCCGACGATCGCGACGACCTTGATGCCGGCGAACCAGAACTCGAACTCGCCGTAGTTCCCGACGCTGGCCAGGTTCGTCGCCGTCAGCAGCAACGTCACCGCCAGCGCCCACACCCACTGCGGCGCGCCCAGCCAGCTGGACAGGATGTCCGCGGCGGCCGTCGCCTCGACGGGGATGACGAGGACCCAGAACCACCAGTACAGCCAGCCCACGCTGAACCCCGCCCAGGGGCCGAGGGCGCGGTCGGCGTAGGTGGAGAAGGACCCCGTGTCCGGCTGGGCGGTGGCCATCTCGCCGAGCATGCGCATCACGAGCACCACGAGGGTGCCGGCGAGGGCGTAGGACAGCAGGACGCCCGGCCCGGCCTCGGCGATCGCGTTCTTGGACCCGACGAACAGGCCGGCGCCGATGACGCCGGCGATGGAGATCATGGTGATGTGCCGGGGTTTGAGCCCCGTCCCGAGCCCGTTGCCGGGCCCTGCGCTGGTGCCGCCGTCGGACCCGTCGACCGTGTGCACGACGCCTCCTCGCGTTCTCGTGGGTGGTGCTGGGCGCCGAGCAGAGTAGCGTCCGGTCGCATGAGCCCGCGAACCATCGCGACCGCGCGTCGCGTCGAGCTGCCCGAACTGCTGGACTTCGTCCGCGTCCGCCACAACGTCGTCGTCTCCACGTTCCGGGCCGACGGTTTCCCCCAGTCCTCCCCCGTCACCGCCGGCGTCGACGAGTCGGGCCGGATCGTGGTCTCGACCTACCCCGACCGCGCCAAGGCGAACAACGCCCGCCGCGACCCGCGGGGTTCGGTGCTCGTGCTGTCCGACGACTTCGGCGGCGCGTGGGTGCAGGTGGACGGGCGGTGGGAGGTCGTCGACGGCGAGGACGCCGTGGAACCGCTCGTGGAGTACTTCCGCTGCATCTCCGGGGAGCACCCGGACTGGGACGAGTACCGCCAGGCCATGCGCACGCAGGGCAAGTCGCTCATGCGGCTGACGATCGAGCGCTGGGGGCCGGTGGCCACCGGAGGTTTCCCCGCGCGCCTGGCCGACTGACCGCTCAGCGGTCCTGCAGGTTCGCCTCCACGGCCTCGACGAGCGTCAGGTCCACCTCGACCCGGTGGTCGGACCGGGCGTGCTCGGCGACCTGGTCGAGGATGTCCTGGCGGTCGGTGCCGGTGAACTCGCGGGCGCAGCCGGGGACGACGTCCCCGCAGCGGAAGGCCTTCACGCGCCCATCCTCCAACCTCCCGCCTCCTGCGGCGCGGCGACGCCGCCGGAGGTGACCGCCAGGTCCAGCACGAGGTCCTCGACCCCCACGACGCCGACGTAGCGACCGGCGGCGTCGGTGCACACCAGGGGGTCGAAGCGGACCCCGGCCGAGCGCGCCACGGCGCGGGCGGCGACGTCGGTGACGGCCGTCTCGGGTGCCACGGTGACGTCCACCGGTTCCACCCGCGGCAGCGCGCCGGGACGCTCGGCCGGCAGCACCAGGACCCGGGGCACGTCGTCGGCGTCGACGACGACGACCGGGGCGCTCTGCTCGGTGGCCGAGCGGAGGGCGTCCCCGACGCTCCGGTCGGTCTTGGTGCGCCGGGTCAGGTCGCGGGCCCGGCGCGTGCGCCCCGCCGCCGCGCGGGACCGGCGGTGGCCCTCGGGTCCCTCGAAGGCGTCGGCGGCGTGGGCGTTCTGGGCGGCCTGGGGCACCTCCAGCAGCCGCCGCGCCTCCGCCCCGAGCTGGACGAAATCCTCCTGCGGCCGGGCCAGCAGGAACCCCTGGACGAGCGGGACGCCCATGCCGCGCAGCACGTCCAGCTCGTCGACCGTCTCGACGCCCTCGGCGATGATCCAGGCGTCCAGCCGGCCGGCGCACTCGCCGAGGAACTGCACGAGCGAGCGCTTGACGAGGTCGCGGTGCAGGTCGCGGACCAGCTGCAGGTCCACCTTGAGGATCTCCGGACGCACGACGGCCATCCGCAGCAACCCCGAGTGGCCCGTGCCCACGTCGTCCAGGGCGACCAGCGCCCCCCGGGCCCGCAGCATCCGCAGCGGGTCGGTGAGCTGGGCCGGGTCGCAGTCGGCGTGCTCGGTCAGCTCCAGCACCACGCCGGTGAGGTCGTGGGAGGTCAGGACGTCCAGCACGCGCTGGTCGGCCAGCGAGGTGGGGCTGGCGTTGACCGTGAGGAAGGTGCCCGGCGGCAGGTCCGGCAGCAGGCGCAGCGCACCGTCCAGGACGACCCGGTCCAGGTCGGCGTCCCGGCCCAGGGCGCGGGCGGCGCGGAACCACTGCTCGGTGGGCACGTCGGAGGCGAAGCGGCTGAGGACCTCGTACCCGGCGACGCGACCGGCGGCGACGTCGACCACGGGGTGCAGGACCAGCCTCAGGGCCTCCGGGTCGGCGCAGACGGCGTCCAGCCGCCGGTGCCACCTGCCCCGGTGCGCCACGTCACCCGCAGCACCCATTGCCCACCCCCTCGTCGCGGGACACCGTCACGGCCGCTCCCCCGTACCTGTTCCCGACCCCGGCGGCGATGAATCCTCCTCGTGAGAACCGTGTGAGGATCCAGCGTCGTGCCGCGGAGCATATCGGGTAACCACCTGATCACGCCCTGCTCACGGGGTGGCCCGTCCGTGATCTCGTGGGCCCTCCTCAAGACGACCACCACCGCTGTCGATGCCCTCCCGGTGACGACCCGAGCACCGGCCCGCGTGCGCACCGCCGCCCTCCTGCTCGCCGCCGCCTCCGGCGCGGGGCTGCTGGCCGCCGGGCCCGCGAGCGCCGACCCGGGTCGGACGGCGGCGCAGGCGCGGGCCGACGCGGCGGCCGCGGTGAGTGCGGCGCAGGCTGCGGGGTCCGCCGTCGCGCGGGCCCAGGACGAGCTGACCCGGTCCACCGCGGCCGTCGGGTCGGCGGTGAGCCAGAGCGTGCAGGCGCAGGTGGAGGCGGACCGCTCCGCGGCGCAGGCCGAGCGGGAGAAGGCCGCCGCGACGGCGCGGGTGCGGTCGCTGTACATGGACGGGGCGCTGGGCGCGGGGACGGCGGGGGCCCGCCGCGGGCTGGCGCTGCTGTCCTCGGCGGTGTCCGGGGGTGACCCGGCGGTGGCCGAGCGGGCGTTCGCGGCGGTCCGGCGCACCGACCGCGAGCGGGTGGCGCAGCAGGAGGCCGGGGCGTCCGCGGCCCGGCAGCGGGCGCTGGACGCGCAGTCGGGGGCGACCGCGGCGGTGGCGACGATGCGGGACGTGGCGGCCCAGGTGAGCCGCGCGGACGACGCGTTGCGGCTGGCGCAGTCCCGCGTGGAGGCGTTGCAGGGCGAGGCGGCCCGGCTGCAGGCGGCGGAGGACGCGGCGGCGGCGCTGGCGGCGGCGCAGGCGGCGGCCGCGTCCCTGAACGCCTCGGCGGCCGGGCGGGCGGCGACGGTCCACGCGCGCGGCGTGCCGGCCGACTACGCCGGCCTGTACGTGCGGGGTGCGGCGACGTGCCCGGGGATGCGGCCGGAGCTGCTGGCCGCGGTCGGGCAGGTCGAGAGCGGGCACGGGGTGAACACCGGGCCGAGTTCGGCGGGGGCCGTGGGGCCGATGCAGTTCATGCCCGCGACGTTCGCGGCGTACGCCGTGGACGGCGACGGGGACGGCGACGTCGACGCGCAGGACCCGGCGGACGCGGTGTTCACCGCGGCCGCGTACCTGTGCGCCAACGGGGCCGGGAAGGGCCGGGAGGCCGAGGCGTCGGCGGTGTTCCGCTACAACCACGCCGACTGGTACGTGCAGATGGTGCAGCGCGTGGCCGACGAGCTGGCGGCGCAGGGCTTCGGGAGCTGAGCTCCGCAGGCCCTGCGCCGCCCCGTGGGGTGCGGCTCAGGTCTCCTGGCGTTGCAGGACGGTGAGCCCGCTCGTGGTCTGGATCTCCACGCTCCTGATCTGCGCCGGGGACCAGGACGTGGCCCCGCTGAGCTGGGCGTCGTGACCGGGGACCGCGGTCCAGTAGCCGATCTCCTGGGTCCTGCCGTCGGTGCCGGTGACGACGAGGGCGTACTCGTACGACTGCGAGGTCGAGGCGTCGGCGTAGGCGCAGACGAGGTCGACCTTGGTGCCCCAGCCGACCTCGGTGAGGGCGACGGTGGCGGTGATGGGCGTGGGCACCAGCGGGTCCATCGGCAACGGGTCCCCGCTCTGGCCCCCCGGGGTCGCCGGTGCGGACGCCGACGTCGAGGGCAGGGCCTGGGGCGTCCCCGCCGGCGTGCCGGCGCTGAGCCCGTCGGTGACCACGGCGGCGACGAGACCCGCGGCGGCGACCAGGCCGCCCGCGAGCGCCGCGCGGCGGACGAGTCGGCGTCGGCGGACGGCGCGCAGCAGTCCGGGCAGGACGGTGTCGGGGACGCCGGTGCCCTGGCGCAGGGCGGCGTGCGGGTCGTCCTCGGTGAGGGTGTCGACGACCTCGCGGGGGGTGCGGGCGAGCAGGCCGGGCAGGCCGGCGAGCTCCTCGACGCTGCGCCGGCAGTCCGCGCAGGTGCGCAGGTGCCGTTCGAAGTCGGCCCGTTCGGAGGGGCACAGGGCGCCCAGGACGTACGGGCCGGCGGTCGTCTCGTACGGGTCGGCGTCGGGACCCCCACCGTGGTGGTCGTGGTGCTCGTGGTGGAACGGCTGGTTCATCAGCGGCTCACCCCCATCTCCTGCAGGGCCAGTCTGAGGTTCATCAGGGCGTAGTGGGTGCGGGACTTCACGGTTCCCTCGGGGATGCCGAGGGTGCGGGCGGCGTCGGCGACGGAGCGGCCGGCGAAGTAGCACTCGCGCAGGACGGCGCGGTGCTCGGCGGACAGCCGGGTCAGCGCCTGGGCGACGACCCACTGCTGCAGCACCTGCTCGGACTCGTCGACGACGGCGCGGTCGGGGACGTCGGCGTGGACGCTCTCGCGGCGGTTGCGGGCCGAGCGCCAGTCGTCGATGACGAGCCGGCGGGCGACGGTGAACAGCCAGGCGCGGGTGGACCCGCGGGCGGGGTCGAGGGACTCGGGGTGGCGCCAGGCCCGCAGGAGCGTCTCCTGCACGATGTCGTGGGCGCTGACGCGGTCTCCGGTGAGGGAGACCACGTACGCCCACAGGGCGCCGGCGTGCTCGTCGTGCAGGGCACGCACGAGCTCCTCGTCGGCATCGGTCACCTGTGGTCCTCCCCGTTCGTCCTCGTGCGTCCCCGTACGTCGTGGCGCCTTCTCGAGGACACCACGAGGCAGCGTGGGAAACGGTTCGACGCCGCCCCTAGGTTGGTCCGGGTGAGCGTCCCGATCAGCGGTCCGAGCAGTCAGGTGCCCGACGGACCCGTGCCGGTGCCTGCCGCGTTGCGACCGGTCCTGGCCCGCTGGGGCGCCCCGCCGGACGTGGCGGCGTTGCCGGCGGCGTGGGTGAACGCGTTGGGCGGCACGACGTTCCGGCTCGAGGGGCCGCAGGGCACGGTGTTCTGCAAGTGGGCTCCGCCCGGTGTGGCGCTGGACCTGGCGGGTGAGGCCGTGAAGGCGGGGTGGGCGCGGCGGTGGCTGCCGGTGCCGGAGGTGCTGGAGGCCGGCGCCGACGGGGACGGGTCGTGGCTGGTGTCGGCGGCGCTGCCGGGCCGTTCGGCCGTGGACCCGGACTGGATCGCGCGCCCGGAGGTGGCGGTGCCGTCCCTGGGGCGGGCGCTGCGCCGGTGGCACGACGAGCTGCCGGTGCAGGAGTGCCCGTTCGACTGGTCGGTGCCGTTCCGGTTGGAGCGGGCGGTGGGGGACGCGTCGGCGTTGCGGGAGCCGCCGGCGGTGGACCGCGTCGTCGTCTGCCACGGCGACGCGTGCGCACCGAACACGTTGCTGGACGACGCGACGGGGCAGGCCGTGGCGTGGGTGGACCTGTCGGGGGTCGGGCGGGGTGACCGGTGGGCCGACATCGCGGTGGCGACGATGAGCCTGGACTGGAACTACGGGCCGGGCTGGCAGGAGGAGTTCCTGCGGGCGTACGGGGTGGGCCCGGACCCGGTGCGCACGGCGTACTACCGCGCGCTGTGGGACGTCGGCCCCTGAGGGTCGCCCCCGACGTTGCGGGACCGCGTCCCGCGGGCTGGTGGAGCCGCGTCCGGGGCGGGGTCGGCGACGGGCTACCGTCGCGGGGTGCGCAGTGAGTTGTCCGGGTTCCTCGCCGAGCTGTCCTGGCCCCGTCCGCAGGCGCCCGCGTTCGACCCCGGGTCCGCGCCCGCCGACCCGGTGGTGCTGTTCGAGCTGTGGCTGCGGGAGGCCGTCGCGCACGACGTGCCCGCCGCGCACGTCATGACGCTGGCGACGGTCGACGTCGCCGGCCGCCCCGACGCGCGCGTCACGCTGCTGGAGGACGTCGACGACCACGCGTTCTGGCTGGCGGCCAGCGAGACCAGTCCCAAGGGCAAGCAGCTGGGCCGGGTTCCCGTCGCCGCGCTCGTCTTCCACTGGCCGCAGCAGGGCCGGCAGGTGCGGGTGCGCGGGACGGTCCGGTCCGCCGACGAGGCCCGCACCGCGGCCGCGTTCGAGCGGTTGTCCGCGCACGCCCGCACCGAGGCGCTGGAGGACCGGCAGAGCCGTCCCCTGCACGACGAGGTGTGGTTGTCCGACGCCCTCGGTGACCCCAGCGAGCTGCTGCAGCTGGAGGAACCCGGCGCGGCCTCGGCCCCGACGTGGCGGTTGTGGGGGGTGGACGCCGGGCGGATGGAGTTCTTCCAGGCCGACCCCGAGGGCCACCACCTGAGGCTGCGCTACTCCCGCGACGAGGTCGGCGGCTGGGAGACCGAGCTCCTGCGTCCCTGAGCCGGGACCCGCGTCAGGGCAGGGGACCGTCCGGTGGTTGCGATCGTCGGCGAGGCGCCCGGGCGACCACCCGACCGGCGCGCCCAGCAGCAGCACCGCGGCCGTACCCCAGGACATCCCGGACGCGGGGTCGCTCGGCCCGCAGCCGAGGAAGCACCCGGACCGTCGTCGCGACGCCGGGTCGGGTGCGGCCACGCTGCGGGGCTGCTCGCGGTTCTTCGGCGTCAGACCGGCCGTTCCCCGCAGCTGCAGGTGGTCCTCGACGTTCAGGGCCGCCAGCAGGAGCGTGTGGCCGTCGGGCACCGGAGGGACACGACGGCCTTCGAGGCGGTCCCGGCCGCACGGAACGCCCGGGGGTGAGGTTCGTCCCCCACCGCCGCGGACGGGGAAGCCGCCTGGCCCTGCGGGAGCCGCGGCTCCGTTGACCGGCCCAGGACGCCGCGGGGCGCGCCGGGTGCCCGCCTCGTCAGACGGCGCGGGCGGCGTACCGGCCCTGGCGCGCGCTGACCTCCAACGCGAGGCCGAACGTGTCCGACAGCGAGGTCGAGGTGAGCGTCTGCTCGACCGGCCCGGCGGCCACCACCTGCCCGGCCCGCAGCAGCAGCGCGTGCGTGGTGCCGACGGGGATCTCCTCGACGTGGTGGGTGACCATGACCGGCGTCGGGGCGTCGGGGTCGCCCGCGAGCGCCGTCAGCCGTCGCAGCAGGTCCTCGCGGCCGCCGAGGTCGAGGCCGCCGGCGGGTTCGTCGAGCAGGAGAAGCTCGGGGTCGGTCATGAGGGCGCGGGCGATCTGGGTGCGCTTGCGCTCCCCGTCCGAGAGCGTGCCGAAGGCCCGGTCGGCCAGGTGCGCGACGCCGAGGAGGGCGAGCAGGTCGGCGGCGCGGGCCTCGTCGTCGGGGTCGTACTCCTCGTTCCAGCGGCCCGTCACGCCGTAGGCGGCGGTGACCACGACGTCGCGGACGCGTTCGCGGTTGGGCACGGCGCCGGCCAGGGCGGTGCTGGCCAGGCCGATGCGCGGGCGCAGCTCGAAGACGTCGACGCGGCCGAGGACCTCGCCGAGGATGCCGACGGTGCCCGAGGTCGGGAACAGGCGGCCGGCGGCGATCGAGAGCAGCGTCGACTTCCCGGCCCCGTTGGGCCCCAGGACGACCCAGCGTTCCCCGCTGCCCACGGCCAGGTCGACGGCGTCGAGCAGCACGCTGCTCCCCCGCCGGACGGTGACCGCGGACAGGTCCAGCACGTCGCTCATGGTCGCGACCCTAACGAGTCGTATCCTCGCCGCTGTGCTGGACCTGCCCCGCTCCGCGCGGTTGGCCGCCTGGGGCACGGGTGTGCTGAACGCCGACGTCCCCCTGGCCGCCGCCGTCTCCGCCGTCCTGCGCGACGACGAACCCCACACCGTCCGCTGGGAGGCCGACCCGCTGCCCGGGGTGCGGTCGGTCCCCGACGACGTCACGACCCTCCTCGCCGCGCTCGCCGAGGGCGCCGGCGGCGCGTCGTCCCCGGGGGGCCGGTTGCTGCTGGCCCTGCCCGTGCCCGGCGACCCGCGCGGGCTGCCCGGTCCCGCGGCCGTCAACGTCGCCGCCCTCGAGGTCGGCGAGTGCGTCGTGGCGGAGGTCGACGGGCACGAGGGCCGCTGGGCGTTCGTGCCGGAGGTCACCGAGTTCGGCTCGGTGCTGGAACCGGGAGCGTTCGTGTCGTGGACGGCGCACTCGGCGGCCCCGCGCCGCGTGCCGGAGAGCTCCAGCGTCGCCGAGTCCGAGCGCGAGCTGCGGGTCGCCCTGGCCACCGCGACGCAGGCCCTGGCGAGCCTGGACGTCGCCCGCTGGCGCGAGGAGGCCGCCGACCGCATCGCCGCCGTGCGCGACGGCGCGCTCGCGCCCGACGCAGTGCCGCCGGGGACGTCCCCGCGCGCGATGCGGGTGCTGCAGACCGCTGCGCGGGTCCTGGCCATCGTGGACCTGGCCACCGAGGACGACGGCGCCGCGATCACGAGCCTGGAGGCGACGTCGCGGGCGGTCGCGCTGCGGGAGGTGGGTGCGGTCGCACGGCGGGCGCTGGTGGCGGCCGTCAACGCGCACACCGAGCCCGTCCGGCCCTGAGGGTTCGGTACTGTCGCCCGGTCGCGAGCGCCGCGCCGATGCGGTTGCAGGGCAGGGCGTTCACGGCCGGGAGCACGGCGGGGCCGGCGTGCGGAGACCGTCCGGGCACAGGTCTCACGGGCTCGGCGGTGAGCTCTGGACGGCGCGGTCGCGTCGGCGACGCACGCGGTCACGGACGTCTTGGTCATGCCGATGGCCGAGCAGTACCCGCGCTCGTCGTGAGGCCCGTTCAGGTGAGAGCGACTGTGCCCTCAACGGTCCTTCGCTGAGACACGAACTACCGCTCACTGACCTGCCCGTCACCGACCTGACGAGCCAGGCGACGAGTCGTGACCATCTTGGACCGCCACCGCGCCGGCCACCCCTGCGCCACCCACGACGCATGCGGCTCGTGCCCAGCCCTCCCGAGATGCACCACCTCGTCGATGGTGAGCTGCTGGCGGTGGACCACCGCTCCCACCACGTCCAGTGGCTCCTGCCAGCCGTAACCGTCAAGGAAGGCCCGAACGCGCCCTCGACGGTCGGGCACATCGGCGAACCCCCGCCGCGCGAGTTCCTGCGGGTCATCCTCGAAGGGCGTCAGCCACTCCAGGGCGTAGGCGACATCACTGCACGCTGGTGCAGGCCGGGCGCTGTCCCAGTCGAACAGGCCCCCGGCCATCCCGCCGGACCATGCGAAGTTGGCCGGTTGTGCGTCCCCGTGACAGATGACCCGCTCCGAGCCACTGACCGCAGGCTCCTCGGGCACCGCCCAGACGGCGTCGGCGGGTGGCACCCACGTCCGGGTGGCCTCGTGCACGCGGCGCAGCAGGTGACCGGCTGAGGCAACACCGTCGAGACCGAGCTGGTGGGGCCAGCAGTCCTGTCCGGCATCGCCCGGGACCAGGCGCACCGTCTCGACGGCACCATCCAGGCTGAGGGGCTCGGGCACCGGCAGGCCAGCGGCGAGAAGGTGACGGAGAAGGCTGTGGATGGTCGTCGTCCACGGCTTGGCCGGCCGGTGCACGACCCCGCCCACCACCTGCACCTCGCGGGGCACGCTCATGGATCAACCGTAGAACCGGAACCGGGATGATCAGCGTGCCGCTGCCCGGTCGGGGATCCGCAGCGGCACGCTCCCGAACGACGATCGTCAGTGGGACTGACGGGAGCGCTTCGACTCACCGCCCATGCCGATGTCCGGACGCAAGCCGAGCAGGACGATCACCCGCACATCGCCGATGACCGTGCTCTCGATCCACGGCAGTCTGAGCAGGTGACCAGCCACCCGCCGCCCTTCCTCGAGGAACTGGGAGTCCTCGCCCACGGTCCCGCGGTCCTCAGCACAGGACCGGAGATCGGCATCGGACTGCGCTGCGTCTTCGCCTACCCGGAGGGGCTGCTGCTCTCGATCCAGGTCAAGGCCATCGGGCGAGCCGCCGGCGACGCCCGCGAAGGTGACCGCCACGGCACCCGAGGCGGTCCTCGAGGCGGCCGTCGCCAGCCGCGTCGGCCCGACCAGCGCCGGCGGCCCGTGAACGCCGTCCGGTTGTCCGTCATCGCCCCCCAAACCGAGAGCGAACCTCCGCCGCAGACCGCACCCGAACTGCACCACCACCTCCACCAGGCCGCCCACACCACACGCGGGAGCTGCCAGGACGAGCCGGGCGCCCCCGTCCACATCCAGGACATCGACGTGTGGTGGCCCGCCCTGCCCCTGCGCTCTCGCCTCACCCTGCAGGCCGGCTGGCCTGAACTGAGCGCTCCCCTGACCACGACGGTGCTGGAACTGCAGGGCTTGAACCGACTGCAGGACAGCGTGGTGAGCCTGCGGTGACGACGCATCCATGGAACGTCGAGGAGTCCGACGACACCTGGCGGCGGCTGGGCGCCGTCGTGCACGGGCCCGCGGTCCTAGCCCGTGCTCCCGGCATCGCGGTGGGTCTGCGCTGCGTCTTCGCCTACCCCGACAGTCTCAGCGTCTGGCTGCTCGCCCGCGCCGACGCGGCGCTGATCCCCCAGGACCTGCCGCCGCGCAGCGACGCCGAGGCCGCCGTGCAGTCGCAATGGGAAGCGTTGTGGCCGGGGCGACCCCACGATCCCCTCGTCCACGTCACCTTGGACCACGGCCCCCAGCGGCGGCTGTCCTGGGCCGAACGCCGCGACGACTCCACGCTGGACGGTGTCCGGTACATCTCCAGCGCATCGCGCATCCTGGGCCTGCCAGCGGGCGGGCAGCTCGACTTCGAGGTGTCCTGGGGGCCGGCCCTGGCCCCGGTCTCCACCCGAGTGCAGCTGTCGCACCTGCAGCGCCTCACGGACAGGGCGCTGCTTCTCCTCGACGACCCGCGCTCCTCACCGACCTGACGTGCTCGCGCGGTGGTCCCGGTTCGGTTGCTCATACCGCTGCTGCGGCGACCTCACGGTCATCCCACAGTCTGCGCGGCGCAAGGTCATCCCGCCGTCGGACGTCGCTGCGGTCACGACTGCTCATGGTCATTCCTTCGCGGCGTCACCACAGCCTGACCAGACCTGCCACCGCCGAGTAGACGACAGGGATGCCCACCGCTTCCACCAACAGGCGCCCCCCAGTCGCACGCACCCGTTCACTGCGCCGGCGACCAGGTGCCGCCACCACTGCCTGCTGCAGCTCATCGACTGCTCGAGACAGCAACCGGTCACCGAAGATCGACAGCAGCAGAGAGGACGACAGACCGAAGGGTCTGCCCCCAGTCTCGTTGACCCTCGTCGTTAGGGGCGGTCAGGCCGCGGCAGCGGCTTGAAGAAGTGTCTCGTACTCGATGGGGGTCAGGCGACCGAGCGCCTGCTGCCGGCGACGGCGGTGG